>DATKXO010000222.1:0-26024 GCA_035528995.1 Phycisphaerae bacterium
GTATTCTCCGAGATAGGGAATAATCGAGTCGCTCAGCGTAGCGATGCCGACAGACCCCAGGTATCCGATCAGGACCGTCGCCCCGAACCCGCCCTTGCCATGAAGACGGTACATCGCGGCCGTGACCAGGGCGCTGAGCAAGACGTGCATCGGATGCAACGTCCAGAATAACGTGCTCGAGACGGAGCGGGGTATCTGAGCATAGACGATCCCGGCCATGATGCCGATGCCGGTCAAAGCTCCCACCGCCGTAAACGGTGCATGTGCCTTCAGTTCGTCGGGGATGTTTTTCAGCATGTCGCTGGTTCACCGTCGTCGTTTCGGATAAACAGATGTTGGTACTTCTGCACTTCACGGATCACCGCCTGCACGCATTCGCCATTGCCGGTGCACGCTAGGTTCCGCAGATATTCCAAGTCCACATCCGCCAGGGCGCGGCCGACAAGGTATTCTCGAAGCGTGTCCTCCATGTCTCGGCATGTCGGAGCATCTCGGATATCGAATTCCATGAAGCGAAGAACGCCACTGTGATCGTTCAGCCGAAACCGCAGCTTGTCCTGACAATCCTCTTCGAACATGTCGGTACCTTTCCTCCTTGCTCAGCATCCCGAGGCTGGTTGTCGACCTGGCATTCGGGCGGCACTTGGAATCAGCGGGCCGCAAAGTCGGGCACTGCAACTAGCCGCCCGTACCGCGGCCTCGCCCACGCCCCTGGCCCATGCCTCCTCCCCCTCCGCGCCCACCGCGTCCTCCGCCCTGGCCTCGTCCCATCCCTCTGCCCATACCGCGCCCCCGGCCTTGACCTCCGCCGCCCGGCGTCGAAGGCTGCGCGGATGGTGCGGATTGAGCCGGAGAGACGGGCATGCCGGTCATGCCGGTGTGACCGGCTACATCCGGCCCACCGGGCGCGCTCAGCTCTCCCGCCTTGAAGCGATCAATGGCACCGCGAACGCTCCCCGTGCAGCCGAGAATCACTCCGATGCCGGCCGCGGAGAGCGTCTCATGGGCATTCGGACCGCAATGGCCGGTCAATACGAACTTCGCCCCCTTCTCCGCCAGCAATTGTGCGGACTGGATACCGGCACCCTGGCCGAGCGCGACGTTCGGGTTCTCAACGGCTTGAGCTTCCATCGTGTCCGTCTCGACGATGAGGAAGTACGCGCATCGGCCGAAGCGGGGGTCAACGTTCGCATCCAGATTCGCCGCCGCCGCCGTGACTGCTATTCTCATGACAACCCTTTCCTTTTCGCGTGGTTTGCGTGATCCGGCACGCCCGGCCGGCCGCGCTCGCCGCGCTACGGAGAACCACTTGCTGCAGAGAGCATGAGGTCCTCCATCGCTTCGGCAATCTCATCGTTGAACCCCGAGAACGCCTGCCCCTCATAGAACACGATGGGCAGATACTCGAAGCTCGTTGACACACCCTGGCTCGTCTGAAACTGTGCCTCGAGCTTTAACAGAAGCTCGATCTCTCCGGCTTCGTAGGTCAGGTGCTCTTCCACCACCAAAGTCGGATGCTCCGGCTTCACACCGTCGAGCCAGTCGAGCGCCTCGAGGCACATTGGACCGCTGTTGTTATGGAACATGACGAACGTGTTGCCATCGTCATCTCCTTCGCTCTCCTCTTCGCCTTCCTCATCTCCTTCGTCGCCTTCGCCCTCTCCCTCGCTTTCTGCTTCTCCGTCTCCTTCGGTTTCTCCGCCTCCTTCGCCTTCGTCCGGCCCCTCACCTTCTTCTTCACCTTCCCCCTCGCCTTGCCCCTCTCCTTCCGCCTGGTTCTGGCCTTCTTCCTCGACCTGGCCTTCTCCCTCGCTTTCAGGCTCGTCTGCGTCTTCGTTCTCGTTCTCTCCTTCGGCCTCGTCTTGGTCTTCTTCCTCGCCCTCCGTGCTCGCGTTTCCCTCGACTCCTGCGCACACGTTAGCAAGGCATTCGAGCCCTTGACCGCAGGTGCCATCCGCGAGGCACGTCGCCCCCTCTTCTCCGGGCGCGGGCAGGTCCTGAATGCCGTCCCGGTTCGCCGGCAAACCGGCAGCGCAGCCGAGGAAAGCGATGGGGATCACCGCGCCGAAGGCACAGAGGAGAACTACTACCCTGAGACCGGTCATGATTGATGACTCCAGACGCCCGGCCGCATGCTCGCGACCGCCACGGTCTTGCCAACGAGTCTCACGGCGCAGCACACGGGTTATACATCTCGTCTACGTCCTCCAGCTCATCCAGGGGAACGGCAGGCGTCGGCGTCGTGTACTTCACCTCGCGGTTGTCCGGAACCATGCTGAATGGCACCGCGATATTGACGCCGTTCTCCGGCTTCACCCATTCGTCAAAATCCGCCACCCATTCGACCTCGCCGCCGTCCAGCAGTTCCTCGTACGGCTCCCACCACTCCTTCTTCATGCCGCCAAGGTAGGCGTGGGTTGTTACCAGGAGACGCTTGGGGTACTTCGCCAGCGCCTCATCCAGAATCTGTTCGAAATCTGCCCCGGTTGCGCCGCGCGCGTATAGCGAGTAATCACACAGGCTGCCGCGGCCCATGTCTTCGAAGGTCACGTTGCTTTGTGAGATGATCTGGCAGTTATACCCGTCCGGCTTATAGATCAGGGCTTCGACGTCGCTGGCGCCTCGCGCAAAAACGTACTCCACACCCACTTCGTCGGCCGCCTTCAGCGTGTTCTCGTCCCAGGCAGCATAGGCGCTGCTGAACGTACGCATCGGCTTGCCCGTCACCCGCTCGATCACCTCCTTCACTTCCTGCATGCCCTGAAGCTGCTCCTCGTACGGCACGTCCCACAGCGGCCCTCCGTCGTACAGCCCCATGATTTCGTGGCCGTGATCGGCCAGCCAGCGGATGTCCTCGGGATGCGCTTCAACGATGGCCTTCTGGACGTTGACGATCGATTTCAGACCGCGTTTTTCCAGCTCATAGGCCCAGTTTCTGACGCCCTGGATGTCATCGTGGAACTCGATGAGCTGCATGAACGCTCGCGGTTTCTGTGCACTGGCGGACTCGGCCTCGCTCTGCCCGTCGGCGACCCCGGCCTCGTTCTGTCCACCGGCGGACCCAGACGCCGGCAGGGCCAGACCGTTGCAGCCCCCAAGAAGCGCAACGAAAGTCACAAGAACGACTAGCTTGCCGATCATTTGTCGACTCCTTGCTAAGGACAATCGTTTCCGAGCCAATCACGCAGTAGACTTCAATCCTCGCAGGCAGGCACCGGCACCGTCGAACTCGTCCGCTGCCGCGTCGGGCGACTGTGGCAGACGAGCGACCGGCCTGCATCACAGCCGATGCTCCGGGCAACGACCGGGCACTTGACCTTGAGGAGGAAAACAACCTCCCGGTCTCCCCGGCCGAGCGTCTCGTAATTGCCCTGACCTTTGGCGATCACCAGGTCGCTTCTCGCGAAACGATCCCGGAACTCTGCGGAACACGTGTCCAGGATCGTGCCCGGGGCGTCGCTGCCGTTGTCCATCACGGTTACCAGGGAAGTCAGCCCGGTGGTTTCCGCGTCCTCTCGGGTCGCATCGTTGATCACCGGGCCGCCCCTTACCACGGCCGTAACCCGGTCGGTCTGCATCTGTTCAATCAGTAGCCGATCGAGAACGATCTCCCCGGCGTTGTCTGTCAGGTACAGGATGTCCTTCGCCTCCTCGACCCTGCGGCGCAGGTCTTCGACCACGGCTTCATCCGATGTTTCCTGGAGGGCGTCTTCGATGGCCTGGTGGATCTCGCCGTCGCCGACGTGGGTCCTGCATCCGAAGTCGATCACGTTCCCTGCGATGGCCAAGCGAACCGCGGTCGTGAGCGAATCCACCGAATCGCGTACGCGCCGCCTCAGGGTCGGGTACAAACCTAGGGCAAGCGTATTCGAGTGCCGTTTCACTCCGCGGTATGGATCGGAATTGCCCGTTTCCTCGCGCAGAAGCCGGTGAATCCGCTGCCCCATCCAGGGGGGCGAACAGTCGAAGGGCATGCCTGCCACCAGCCGAAGCGTCCGGCGCATTGCCCGCTCGTGCGTCGCCCGATCGTCCGTAATCATGCGGCAGGCATCCAGCGCCTGACGCAAAAAGCACGGTACGCACTCGAGGTGGGTTCGCATTCTTCGTGACCGTTCCTTTCCTGGAGGTGAAACTCACCTCTTCGGAAGGCTTCGTGTCGGAGCATTACAGGCACTTCTCAAAGAACGACTGAAGTACTTCTGGTCCGCCTCGTAGTGACACCGCTTGTATTTCCTGCCGCTGCCGCACGAGCATGGATCGTTGCGCCCGAGCTGGGCGGCCGCTTGTGGTGGTTTGCGGCGAAAAAGTCTGGCCAGAAGCCCCATGCGTCACTTCCGTCGTTGTTGTTCCGCGTCAGCCGTAAGGCGCGGACTTCTCGCCGAATGCCACTTCCTGACCGGCGCTCCGATTGGCGCCAGGTGGGTCAGTTCAGCCTGATGGCTCCGCTCGGGCAGACGGCCACGCAGGCCCCGCAGCCGCGGCACAATTGGGCGTTCACTCTGACGGCGGTCTCACACAACGTGATCGCTTCGGTGGGACAGACCGCCTGGCAGGCAGCGCACGGCGTACAGGCTTCCTCATCGACGCGAGCCACCGGGATCGTCATGGGGGCCTGGAGGTCGGCGCCGCCGCTCCCGGCCAAAGGCGGACTCCGCCGCACGTCGACCACCTGCCTTGCCATGCGTTCGAGTGTTTCCACCCTTGCCGGCGGAGGCGGACCGCGGGAGTTGACTGGTCGGACTGCTGGACCACCACCGCCGGCTCGATGGCGTTGCTTGGCAGATTGGCCTTGTCCTCGGCCTCGGCCGAGGCCCATCCCCCGCCCGACACCACGACCGCGTCCGCGCCTGCCACCTCTTCCTGGTCCCGTTCCGTCGCCCTGTGGCACGATCAAGCCTCTTTCTCGCGGGCCGCTTCGAGTTCGGCGATGCGTTTCCTGATTTCGTCGAGCGTGCCTTGAAGGTGCTCCGCCTGAGCGCGGAGAGCCTGCCTCTCATGCTCGGCCGTGCGTGGTGCAAACTCAGGCGCCACTCCATAAGCGGGGGGGATGCCGGGAACGGGCATCGGATAATACCCGTGCCGCCCGCCGCGCCCGCGACCCCAGCCGCGCCCTCGGCCCCATCCTCGCCCCATGCCCCGACCCAGTCCGGGCGTCGGGTTCACGTAACCAGGCATCGAAAACCCGGCGCAGTAACCGGCCCCTCGTCCGGTCATTGGGCCGAAGCCCATCGGTCCTGTTGTATCTCCACCTGGCATGATGCTACTCCTCATCTGTAAGAGCCTGACTGAGTGATCCTATTCTGTTTGTCCGCGTTCGAAGTTGTGGCTTTGGTCGTGGTCGCCGCCGGAATAAGCGTTGCGGCGTTTATCATCACGCGTCGGTCCCTACCTTCGCTCCAGCGTCACACCGCATTGTGGACACTGCTGTTGGTTGCACGGACGGCCGGCAACATGCTCGAAAGTCTTCCCGCATTGTGGACAAACGCATTGTCCGCCGGGACCGGCTGCTTTCGGTCCGTCCATACGCCTGCGTCCTTGCTCGGGAGGGCCTGTTCCATCACCTGCCGGCATTTGAACTACCTCCTTTCACGACTCTCTACTCGAGAGAAGGCTTCGTTCCCCAGTCACCTGCATCCAGTGTGCTCCACGTTTGCCTCGGGGGCCGATTCCGGCCCCCGCGCATGAAGCCGTGGCGCTCAGGGCGGGTTTCCCAAAGTGTCCAGCCTCCTTTGGCCGCCGCGACGCCGGCCTCGCCGCCGCCGCCCGCAACAGCCTGGCATCAGGAAAGCCGCATCCGTGAACCGGCCGGACGCGAACGCCCGGAGCACTTCTTCCGCGGACCCGCACGTGTGCGGGATGACCCGCACTCCCGCCGACAACAGCATGGTCTCCAGCGGTATGGAGATCGCCCCGCAGATGAGCACCTCCACGCCCAGTTCAGCCACACGCTCAACTCGACGCGCCAGGTCGGTTTCGTCGATGTCCGCCTCTTCCCGGCGGGCCTCCCGGCCGTCCTCGATGTCAGCCACGACCAGGCGTTTGGCGACGTCAAAAACGGGCGAGACCCGGCCAGACCACATTGGAACGGCGACCCTCATGCCTGAGCTGAGGGCAGGAGCCGTTCCAGCTGAACGCCAGACTGCACCAATGTCCTTATCTTATTGTTTGAAAGTGGTTTACATCGCCCAGCCTGCGTGGCCTCAAAACGCAAGTCTTGCATTATGCAATGCTGGACGGGCCGGTGACCTTGCATAATGCAATATCGACTATTCCGCTTTTGTCGGGGCGGATCCTAAGGCTCAATCGCCAGAGACTTGATCTTGCGATACAGGGTGCTGGGATTGACACCCAGCTCCTTGGCGGCGGCCGTCCGGTTGCCACCGTGCCGCCGGAGGGCATCTGCGATGTGTATGGCCTCGAGTGCTTTCAGCGTCAGGGCGCCCCTGCCGCGCCGAGGCTTGACGGCGGTGTTGCCACGGATCGCGGGCGGCAGATGGTGCGGCTCGATAAGGCCGTTCCGGCAGAGCACAAACGCGTGCTCGATGATGTTCTCCAATTCACGCACATTCCCCGGGTAATTGTGCTCCATCAGCAGGGCCATCGTTGCGTCGGAAGCTCCAGCCACATCCTTGTTCTGGAGGCGATTGAACTTGCTGATGAAACGCTCCACCAGAAGCGGAACGTCCTCCCGACGGTCGCGCAGCTCGGGAAGCTTGAGCCTGATCACGTTGACCCGGTAGTAAAGGTCCTCCCGGAAAACGCCTTTCTTGACCAACGCGCCCAAATCCTGATTGGTGGCGGCCACAACCCGTACATCCACCTCGACCGGTTCGGTGGAGCCCAGCGGCTCGAAGGTTCTCTCCTGCAGCACGCGCAGCAGGCGAGCCTGCATGGCGGGTGAAACATCGCCGATCTCGTCCAGCAGGATGGTGCCGCCGTTGGCGACCGCGAACCGTCCAGGCCGGTCGCGACGGGCGTCGGTGAACGCCCCGGCCTTGTACCCGAACAGCTCAGATTCCAGCAGCGTATCAGGAAGGGCGCCGCAGTTGATCGCTACGAAGGGCTTGTCCCGACGGGCCGAGAGGTTGTGTATCGCCCGGGCGAACAGTTCCTTGCCCGTGCCGCTCGGGCCTTCGATCAGCACAGTGCTGTTGCTCTCGGCAACCTGGGGCAGCAGATCGAAGAGCTGCCGCATGCCGGGGCTCCGGCCGACGATATCCGCAAACGTGTACTTGCCCTCCAGTTCCTTGCGCAGCTCCTCCACCAGGCTGAGGTCACGAAACGTCTCCACGCCGCCGATCGAGTTGCCCTTGGTGTCTTTCAACACCGCTGCCGAGATACTGATGGGAACGCGACGACCATTTGCGTTGACGATGTAGATCGTCTTGTTCACCGTCGGTCGCCCGGTGTCCAGCGTCTCCCTCAGGGCGCACTCGTTTTCGCAGATACTCGCCCGGAAGACGTCGCAGCACCTTTGTCCGACGGCCTCCTCGCGCAGCACTCCGGTGATCCGTTCGGCGGCTCGGTTGAAGGAGGTGATTCGCCACTGCGGATCGACAGTGAAGACGCCGTCGGCGATCGAGTTCAGAATGACTTCTTCTGTCTGCCTGTCGATCGACTCGCCCATGGCGGCTGATTCCAAAGGTCCGGCCGAGGCCATCGGAGGGCAATGGTGGGACGTCTTGCCGGCCGGAGTCCTGGTCCGGCGTGCCCGCCCCGTCCGGAGGCCGCCCAGGCTGCGTTCCACACGGTTCTGGGCAGCCGCTGCATCGTAACCCGCGAGTTCTCAACAGGGAAGCCGGGCGGGCGGGGCCGTTGACCCCGCGTGGGCGGCAGTCTGATAGCAATTGCAGGCCGTCGGTAGTCGGATTAGCCAGCCACTACTGCCCTTCAGCGTAAAACGAAAATCGATATCCGGGCTGAAACTTCCCCCAGAATCGCCCCCTGTCGGTCTCGGGTGACCTGCGGGACCTGTCGTCCTGTTGAGCGCCACAGCGGTCAATCCTCGCGCTTCTGCGCGCTTCTGTGAGGTCGGACGGCGACAACGGGCAGCACGGTGCAGCCCACGATCCTGGTGGGCAGGATGGGAAACTTGGCACACTCGATTGCGGTCAGGTAGGCTGATGACGTCGTGTTGGCCAACACCAGCGCCGGAGAAAACCGAGTGTTCCACAAGGGCGAGTGCATCAAATCGCGTCACTTCGGGCTCGGCGTTGTGGTCGCTACGGGCGATGATCCGATCGTCCGGTTCCTCGATGGCCGCCAGATCAAGGTGCCCGGCGAGACCGTCAGCTTTGTTCCGGCGGAGGTTCTCGACGCAGAGATTGAGAACCGGTGGCTATGGGAGCGGTGGCTCGACCTGCGGATACACGGTAGGCCCTTGCCCCGCCCCAGGCCGCTTCCGCGACCTCGGTGCGACCTGCTGGCCGCCATGCAACGGACCACGTTGGTCGACAGGCTGCCACCGACGGGGCCACCGGATGAGTTCGTTTCCTGTTTCGCCGTCTACGATCTTCAGCGGAAGGCTGCCAACGTCGGCGTCACGGCTTGCCCGGCCGGTTGCCCGCGGGTTCGGGTGACTGTGTCGAGGAGGCCCAGTGAGCCTTCTGACAGCCGTCCCGCTTGCGGTTGAGCGAGTGGCGGGGAACGGCCGCGTTCAGCCGCTCGGAGCAGTCCGGGCCGCCTGCCAAGACTGCTCCTCATATTGCCTTCCGAGCCGAGTGGGCAAGCTACTGAAGCCTGTATGGCCAATGCAACGGCTGTCGATCTACCCGCGGAGCCGGAATCTGCCGCCAACGCGGTGGAAGGCGCCCTCTCGCTTCGCCCGCCGGGCCGCTGTAGCCCAAACCATCGTTGCATTGACGACGCAGGATTCAGTAAGTCTCATGGGATGAACCTCCATCGGCACCTCCGTCCGGAAGCGGTCCGTAGACGGCCGCTGGGACGATGGTGTGCGTCCAGCCCGGCGGCGTTACAGGGCCTCTGGAACGCGCAGGGCGCACGCCCGAAATGTCAGCAGGTGGGCAGAACCGGCCAGCAGCGGGGGGGCGGCCAAACGGCCAGCCGTTCCTGGATGCGTCTCAGGGCTCGACCTCCTCCAGGCCATGGAGCGTGTACACGTCGTTCCACCGCTTGTCGCACTCCAGGCAGCTGATGGGCTGGTGGGCGTGGCCGGCGTCGATCTCCACGAAACCGCCCTTCGTCTGGTTGCTCCCACAGAACGGGCAGTTGACGCCATTGGCGTTCAGATACTGCTGTTTGGTTTCCTCGGTCAGTGCCATGTTGTTCCTCCCTTGCACTCCGCGCGGTCGCTCCAGCTGCGTCTCGTCTCCTGCCCGGCCTCGGCCGACGCCGATCAGGATACCTGACTGGTCAACAGAACCTAATCAAGGGGCCACCCCGCTGCGCCTGGTTCGTAGTGCTCTCGTTCCCAGGCCAGAGCCTCTGTGCGGCTCCTGGCCCAGTGCAGGATCTCGCCGAATGGTCGGCGGAGCACCAGCTGTAGGATGCGGCCCAGCCGACTCCTGGGCTTGCCGGCCCGGATGTACCACAGCTGCTTGTCGTCGCAGAACTCGACGTGGGAGGCCCGGCGGACCGATGATCGGCCGAGTGCCGGCCAGTCGATCTCGTCGGTCCACAAGCTCCGGACGGTGCCATCAGGTGCGATTCGCAGCCTGATCATCTGGCCCCCTCCCGTTCCCTGTCTCCACACCGCTCCCGGATTCGGGCCTCGGGCTTGTCGTGTTGGTGGTCAACGCGACCCCCCAGCGCGGCGGCGATCTCCTCCGTGGCCACTTTGCACGACGGCCCGGAGAAGTTGACGGCGTCGATCTGGCACGTGCCGTCGACGCCGATGATGAGCTTGATGTGTTTGCCTCGGAACATGGGCCAACTCCTGTTTTTAGCCATCAGGCATCCGCCTACCGGTACCCGCCGATCAGAACCTCGATCTCGCCGCCGGGCAGGCGCTGGCGCTCGACGGATCGGCCGCAGGCTCGCTGCTGCCGGGCGATCACCTGGTAGGCGTACTCCTGCTTGATCCGGTTCTGCATCGCCGGGTTGAACCGGTGCTGCTGGTCGTACTCGCTGATCCACGACCGGTAGGTGCCGTCCGGCAGGCGTTCCCAGCCGACATCGTTCGCAGCAGTTCCCACGTGCTGACGGCGGATCACGACGTGGGCCTGCTGGGGCCGGGCATCGCCCTTGGTAGCCGTACAAGGGAACGGCCTCCGCGTGGACCTCGATCTGGTCGGCAGTAAAACCGCACTCGATGAGCGCAGCGACCAGAGCCCGCCGGTCGCGGAACTCGGTCTGGCATTCGACGAAGTGGGACATACGTTCTCTCCTTTCTGCCGCTTGAAGGGTCGTGGGTCACTGACAAACCCAAGGTGGTGGGCTGTCCGAAGCGGTCGGGGAGAGTCTGTTCGGTGTAGGAAGGGGGGCAACTCAGGCCAGCTGCTGGGGGCGCGAGCTTCAGCCCTTGCCGGTGGGCTGATGGTCAGGGTGATGGGCTTAGATACCAAGTGGCCCCCGCTCACCGTCGCGGGCGGGTGGCACCGTGCGGGGTGCGCGGTATCATGTTTGCCCCATGGCGATCGCGCTGCACATAAAGGCAGCAGCGGCCGACTCAGTATTCCGGCGCATGCTGGCGAACGCGACACTCACGAGTGGAGGACTCTCGCGATGCCAGTCAACCATGACATCTCCCAGCACTGCAGAATGGCCGTCCTATCGGTTTTACTCCTGCTGTCTGGCTGCCAGCCGAGCTTGGATAGTACTGACGCGGAAGAACGCAAGAGGGCAGTTATGCAAACCACAGATCAAGCGGTCCTAGCCGAGGTCGCGGTCCGGGACCGGGACTCCGATGTCCGGCTCGCCGCCGTGGAGAAACTGACGGACCAGGCCGTGTTGGGTAAGGTGGCGGTAGAGGTACCACCGCCATCGGGGAACGCGTCAGGCGGTAGCACGTAGCTTCCGCTCGCGTCGTTGTACTCCAACGGCTTCCCGTCAAGCGTCGGGGGCTGGCGGTCAACGAGGGTGACCACGTCGGGTGACTGCTGTCTGACCCAATCTCGAAATCGGAAGATCGCAAGCAGGCGATCTCGGGTCTTCAGGTTCGTTTTGTTCCAGGACTCCCCTGTCCCACCCACGTAGAACATCCCGGTCGGTTTATGCCAAGCTCAGGTAGTGGCGACCGTCCATTACGGGCGAATCGTCGTCGTCAGCAACCACAAGAATCGGCTTGCTGTTCTGTTGTGGAATACGTTTGCGTGGTGATTCGCCGTTGGCCCGTTTGGACACATCAAGCTCCTTCTGGCGGTCCCAGACCGCTGACTGAGGAGCATAGCAAATGTAAGACTAAATGTAAATCGCCCTTCTTGGGCAAACAAGCCCAATGGAGGCGGGGGGAATCGAACCCCCGTCCCGCGACGGTTCAGAAAGAGTTTCTACGTGCGTAGTCGGTCTTTTGTATCTCGCCGCACCCGGCGCCGATCGACAGGCTCCGGGGTTGGCCAGCCCGGCTGGTTTCTCGCCCCCCAACGGCCAGACAACGTCAGGGGACCAGCCCGCTAGCGACGTCGCACCGGATAGCGGGCGTCTCCGGATTGACGGGCAACCTTACTTAGGCTGCCATGCGCAACTGTGAGTTGGCATATAAAGGTTGCGTCAGTTGTTTAACGAGGCCAACTGACAACCTCGGCACGCCGCTCTCCCGTCTACTCGCCCGGTCGAACCCAATCGCCCCCGTAGCTGGACGGGACCAGTCCCAACTCCACCCTATTGTACGCCCCTTTCCTGCGACGACAAGAGCCTCCGCCGGAGGAGACCCTGCCGCCGGCCTCCTCGGACCACACGCCGGGCCCATCACCCCAGCGGCGCGCCCGGCCCGGCACGACGCCCGGCGGTGCGGCCGGGGCACTTTCCAGCGGGCTCCACGACCCGGCCCATGCGACCGTTGTCCGCTTGCCACAGCCGAACAGCCGTGCTACGTTGAATCCGGCGGGCGCTTATCGGGCTGCGCCCCCGAGCCGACGCGTAATCAGGCGGTTGCGCCACTAGGGAACGCCGCCTTGCCGGGAGACCTTTCGGTGAGGGCCCCGGTCGGCGCGGAATCGGGCCATACAGAACCAGGAGCACCACCATGAACACGGGCGTAGACCCCAGCCACTACGGGCTTGACAACCACGGCATCCGAAACGTCGGCGTCGTGGCCTGGAACCTCGGCACGGCCGCCCTGATCGAGGAGGTCCTGCGCCGGCGCGAGGGCAAGCTGACCAACAAAGGGGCCGTCGTCGTCCGCACCGGACAGCGCACCGGCCGATCTCCCAAGGACAAGTTCATCGTCCGGTGCGAGCCGAGCTGCCAGCACATCGACTGGAGCGAGGTCAACCGCCCCTACGACCCCGAAGCATTCACCCGCCTCTATCGCCACCTCACCGGATACCTGCAGGGCGCCGACCTCTACGTCCAGGACTGCTTCGCCGGGGCCGACCCCGAACACCGCATCCCCATCCGGGTCATCACCGAGTACGCCTGGCACAGTCTCTTCGCCCGGGCCTTGTTTATCAGGCCCCAGCCGGGCACCACCGGCTCCCACGTCCCGGAGTTCACCGTCATCGACGCCCCCAAGTTCCACGCCGCTCCCGACGAGGACCAGACGGACTCCGAGGCCTTCGTCATCGTGCACTTCGAGCGTCGGCTGGTCATCATCGGCGGGACCAGCTACGCCGGCGAGATCAAGAAGAGCATCTTCTCGATCTTGAACTATCTGCTGCCCCTGCGCGGCGTCCTGAGCATGCACTGTGCGGCCAACGTCGGCGCCGATGACAGCGTGGCCCTGTTCTTCGGGCTCAGCGGGACGGGCAAGACCTCGCTGTCGGCCGATCCGAATCGGCGCCTGGTCGGCGATGACGAGCACGGCTGGGGCGACACCGGCGTGTTCAATTTTGAGGGCGGCTGCTACGCCAAGGCCATCCGCCTCTCGCCCGACGCCGAGCCCCAGATCTACAGCGCCATCCGCTTCGGCTCCGTGCTGGAGAACGTCGTGTTGCACGACGAGCCGCGCAGGTGTGACTACGATGACGACTCCAACACCGAGAACACCCGGGCCGCCTATCCGCTCAGCTACATCGACAACGCCGTCATCCCCAGCGTCGCCGGACACCCCCGCGACGTCGTCTTCCTGACCTGCGACGCCTTCGGCGTGCTGCCCCCGGTCTCCAGGCTCAACCCCGAGCAGGCCATGTATCACTTCCTCAGCGGCTACACCGCGAAGGTGGCCGGCACCGAGCGCGGCGTCACCGAGCCCTCCGCCACCTTCAGCGCCTGCTTCGGAGCCCCCTTCCTGCCGCTGCCCCCCCGCACCTACGCCGAACTCCTGGGCCGCAAGACCGCCGCTCACGGCGCCAGATGTTGGCTCATCAACACCGGATGGAGCGGCGGCCCGTTTGGCGTGGGACACCGCATCAGCATCGGGCACACCCGGGCCATGGTCAGCGCCGCCCTGTCCGGCGCCCTGGACGACGCCCCAAAACGCATCGATCCCATCTTCGGGCTCTCGGTTCCGACCACCTGTGCGGGCGTGCCGGACAACGTCCTCGACCCGCGCACCACCTGGGCCGATCCCGCGGCCTACGACCAGAAGGCCCGGCACCTCGCCGGGCTCTTCCACGAGAACTTCAAGCAGTTCGACGCCGTGGACGACAAGATCCGCGCCGCCGGCCCCAAGACCTGACCGGCACTAGTGCCCCGGTACACACGGGCCACCACTGGATCACCGAAGATCAACGTGGTGGAACTCGACTGCCCAGGCGTTGAAGAAGTTGAAGAAGCCTGGTGGAGAAGTGACGCCGGACCCGCCGGTCAGTACCAACCGATCACGGCAGGAACACCTGAGGGGCTCGTCTTGCGCTGGACGAGAACACCGGGGGCATCGTGATACGTCAACAACAGAGCCCCGACGGATGCATAACGCGCAAAGAGTGCCTCGAAGAGGTATTCCTCTCCCGGCCAGGGGTACGCAAAGAACAGGTCGAAATCCTCGGGTTCGAGGCCGAGATCTTCGTATGCCCTGCCCTCGGTGGTGCGCCACCACGAACGCTCGGCCGATTGGATCAGATCCTCGTCGCAGGAAGCCAGGAACGAGCCCTGGGCGAAGCGCACGTCACACCCGAAGAAGTCAGCGAGCTCTTCGGCGGCGAGCACGAGCTCGGATTGCACTTCGATGCCGCAGGCGTCGAAGCCGTGCATGGAAGCCAGCATGGCGACCACGCCGAACCCGCTGCCCCATTCGCAAAACAGAGGGCCTCGCGCAAGGTTCTCCTCGGCGATCCGCTCGAGGGCCGTGTTGACCAGCGCGAAGTCACTGGCCACGAATCCCCGACCGTGGCCGCGCTGCTGCTCCAGATGCTCCCGGATACGGGAGTCGGCCTCGCGGAGGAGCTGGGCGACCCTCGTGGGAGCCCTCCCGACTGAGTCTTTGTTTGGCATCTGATCCACGTGCGCCTAGGCCCCAAAACCGCGTACTTTGATCCCTCTTAGGCCTGTCGAGACGGCGGCGGTGGCAGGGCACGCACTCCTCCAGACCGGGTGAGAGGTCTGAGCCCTGTATTCCGGCCGTCTTTGGATCATGGGTACCCTCCCCTGCTGTTCCCTTCTTGCCGCCTGGTGGTGACGAGGTTACTTGCGTCACGGCTCCCCCGCAAGCGAGAGCGGACAACTCCTGTTGGCCGGGATGAGCTCCTTCCCGCAAAAGCCCGCGGGAGCCTCAGAAGAATGCCATCAACCGACATTTCCCAAGTGGGCCGTGCCCGAACGACCGACCATCCGTGCTACCAATCCAGCTTCCTCGATTCAAAGGTTCTTGTGACATAAGACCAGGGGCGGCCGAAGCGACCGCCCCGTGGGTTGATTTCACTTTTTCCCGACCTTACGGACCAACGCCGCCCGATCGATCAGCCGCCGCAGCCGACCGGGCCCTACCGCTCGAGCCGCCGGTACCGCCGCACGCCCACCCAGCCGAGCATCCACAGCGGCAGGGCGATCAACGCCACACCGTTGAAGATCCCGCACGGCAGGCGACCACCGGTGGCGGCCCCCGGTCCGACCGGCGTCACGTCCTGACCGGGCTCGTCGCCGTCACCCGGAGGTACCGGCGCGCCGGCTTCGTCGGCGTCACACACCCTCCCGATTCCGTCGCCGTCCGCATCAGTCTGGTCCGCGTTGGCGTCCTCCGGACAGTTGTCGCACGCGTCGCCGACACCGTCGCCGTCGCCGTCGGCCTGATCGGCGTTGGCCTTGGCCGGGCAGTTGTCGCACGCATCGCCCAGCCCGTCCGCGTCGGCGTCGAGTTGATCCTCGCCGGCAATCGTGGGGCAGACGTCACAGGCGTCGCCCACACCGTCACCGTCGCCGTCCGCCTGATCGGCGTTGGCCGCCTCGGTGCAATTGTCGCACTCGTCGCCGACGCCGTCGGCATCGCCGTCGGCCTGGTCCGGGTTCGGCGCATCCGGGCAGTTATCACAATCGTCTCCGATCAGGTCGCCGTCGCGGTCGGCCTGATCCGGGTTGGGCTCCGTCGGACAGTTGTCGCAGACGTCACCCACCAGATCGCCGTCGGTATCGGCGTTCGTCGAGTCCGGCACGCTTGGGCACAGATCGCAGGGATCGAACACCCCGTCGCCGTCGGCGTCCTCGTTCGGACCCAGATCGCAGTCGTCGCAGATGTCGCCCAGACCGTCGCCGTCGCTGTCACTCTGGTCGTCGTTGGCGCTGACCGGGCAATTGTCGCAGGCGTCGCCCATGCCGTCACCGTCGCCGTCGGCCTGGTCCGCGTTCGGCTCCGTCGGACAGTTGTCCAGGCAGTCCGGCACGCCGTCGCCGTCCCGGTCGATCGTGTCGTCGGCCTCGGGACATTGATCGTCGCAGTCGTCGACCCCGTCGCCGTCGCTGTCCTGCTCACTGCAGGAGCATCCGGTCGGGTCCACATCCTCGCCGGCCGGCGTTGCCGGACACAGGTCATCGCAGTTGTTCACACCGTCGTTGTCGTCGTCGAGCTGGCTGCACGAACAGCCGTGCCGGTTCACCGTTTCGCCGAAGGGCGTGTCGGGACAATCGTCATCGCTGTCGCACACGCCGTCGTGGTCCATGTCCCGACAGGGCGGCGGGATACAGCCGCCGCTCACCGTCACGGTGAATTCACAGGAGTCGACCGGCTCGTAGCCGCCGTTGTCGTTCCGCTGCTCGGCTCCGTCGATCCCGACGTCCCCACCGTTGGTGCCGAAGAACGCCTCGCACGACACTGCATGCTCGCCGATGGGAAACTGTTTGGTCACCGGCGCTGTGAACTCTCCGACGCTGGGACTATAACACTCGATCCGGCAGTCGGAGTACTCGGGCCTGGGTCCGTCCACACCGTCCACACAACTGAAGGCGCAGCCCGCGTTCACCACCGGGTCGATCAGCACCCAGGCGCCGGCCGGCGTCGTGCACTGCTCGGCAAGGTCCCGACATGGGAAGCAGCACTCGTCCGGGATGCCGTCCGTGTTCGCGTCCTCGCTCGTGCCCGCGTCGATATCGCACTCGTCCGGAATGCCGTTCGTGTTGCAGTCCGGATCGCAGTTCTCGGTGCAGAAGAACGGCCCGCCCGGTGCGTTGCTCTCCTCGTCGATCTCGCATTCGTCGGGAATGCCGTTGGTGTTGCAGTCCTCGCTTCCACCGGGCGGCTCGTCGCGGATATCCTCGTAATCGGGAACCTTGTTCTCGTTGCAGTCACACTCCGGCCTCAGCGGCGAGGCGCACCGACCGCAGACCTCAGCGCCCGCCCCGGGCGCTCCATCGTCGACCCACTCGCACACCCCTGCAACCTGTCCGCACACCGAGACGTCCAACTCCGCGCAGTCAAGGCACTGATTGGTCATGGCGTCCCAGATGTCCAGGTAGCAGACATCGTCTCCGACGCAGGCGCACCAGCCCGACTCATGGCAGAACGTGCCACCGGGACAACCGCTCGTCGATGCCGGATCGCACGGGATGGGAAAGGCCGCCTCGACCGCCGCCGGAAAACCCATGAGCGAGACCAGCAGACCCATCACGCCCAGTGCGGCCCCGCACCGCTGTTTCCTGCGGCCGCGATGCTGAAGATCGTACCTAGCTACCATTGCTACAACCCTCTCTCTCCGATTCGAACAGGGGTGATCCAGACGTCCGTCCGGGCTCACGGCACCACCGGCCCCTCGGTGAATGGCCCCTGCCCGCTCGAGCCCGGCCCGACGTTCGGTCGTAGGCGTCCGGGCATTCCGGACCCGGGATACTCCCCGGAAGCACCCTCTCCTGGGCTCACCTCGAGACGCTCCACACGCCGACCCCGACGACCGGCAACGCCCCACGGACCCCAGGCCGCGGTCGTGCTCCGCAGAGCACGCTCATCCGCGCTACCCGGCTCTCCTCTTTCGCTTACGCCACACCAGCAAGGCAAGACCACCCGTTCCCAGCACGAGGAACGTGCCCGGTTCCGGAATCCGGTCGTACCGCAGGTCGTCGACGAACGCGAAGCCGTCCACCGGATCGCTGAGGACCGCCCGGTCGAAGGATCCCTCCGAGGCCACCACGCCGGCAAAGAAGCCGGTGCCCGTGCCCCCTAAGTCCCCCGCGCTGCTCCAGACCAGATCCGGCCCGCTGAACAACTCGACCCGCAGCCCACCCGGGAAGTCGACGCCCATGTGGGTTTGCGGCGCAAGGAACTCGATCTCCATCGTCCCGTTCGGGTTCACTCCCACCCCGTCGGAAACGAAGCTGCCGTCCACCATGACCACGTCGTCGTCACCGCCGCCGGTGATCTCCCCGTCGGCGAAGACCACGCCCACGTCGACGTACTGGGCGAAGAGAATCTCGCCCGGGCTGACCACGTCTTCCGTGAAGCTGATGATCTCCTGATCGCCCACCGCCGCCTGGTACAGGGCCGGGTCCGTGAACACGGTGAACGTGGGGTCAGGTGCCGCCCACCACCTGCCAAAGCCCTCCAGGGGCGGTCCCTCGGGGCCCGCATTGTTGATCAGGGCCAACAGGTCCTGCTCACCCGGCATCCGGACCTGACCCCGGCTGTATTCAGCCTCAACGGCCGGTCCCCAAGTCGTAACCGGAGCCGCCCGCGCCCGTTCCACCATGGTCGACAGCGCCAGCAAGCCGACCAGCACGCAACCACACCATCCCTTCATGGGCTCTCTCCTCCCACTGCAATCCTCTCTCTCCCGTCCTGAGCGTCGCCCATCAAAGAAACGCCGCGGGCCGCCGCCCGAACGTCTCAGCGGGACCCTGCCCCGCAGCGCGGCGCGAAACGCTCGCCTGCGGCTCTCACTGCCCCGTGGCTGCACTTCAACCTCGCGTGGCAGCCCTCGGGTTTAGTATGGGAACGCCCTGGAGCTGATGCCCTACCCGCTCTCTCCGCACGGCCTCTCTCTCCATTCCCCCAACCGATAGGGTCGTTCTACTCTATACCCCTTGTGTCGCCAATGCAAGCAAAACCTGTAACAAACATCGCAAACGCCCCACGCCGCCGGCCATTGCAGCCCCGCGGCGCCCGCGAGCGGCCCCCGCCGAGTCCGTCGGCGTCACCATTCGGGCCGGCCGCCCAGCCGACCCCGCACCGACCGCCCGCCCACGACGTTATCGGACCACATCATCTCGACTCATTCCCGCACTTGCCCAGGCCGCACCCCGCCCAGGGCCGCCCGCCCTGCGCGCATAAAAACCGCCCGCGTGTCCGCTAGGGGCGAACACGCGGGCGGGGTTAGAGCCTATTCAATGGCCGGTGTTACCCGGTCCGTCTACGGACAGGGACACGGTGCCGAGCCGACGGCCCCCAGACGGGCCTTCACCGACGACTGGTCGGCCGTCGTGATGCTGCAATCGCGGTCGATATCGTACGGGACGTTGGCCCCCGCTCCCGACTGTCCGAGACGCGCCTTCACCGACGACGAATCCGCCGTGTTGACCGCACCGTCCTTGTTGACGTCACCCTCCAGTATGATGATGGTCCGCACGCCGTCGATGCCGTTCGTGAAGGTCAGTGTGCAGCACTCCGTATTCGGCAGCGTCGTGCTGAACGTCACGGTAGCGGTCGTCGTAGCGTCCGTGTTGACGGTGCACGTGCCGCCGTAGCTGCAGTCGGTCACCGTACACGTCCCGCCCGTGGGCACGCCGTCGCAGTGCAACTTCACGGTCGGCGGAACACCGAGCTGCAGACGCGGCTCGACGTTGTCGTACGGACTGTCAACGTCGCACTCCAGCGGCAGACACTGGTCCGGACACCCGCCGCCGTGATCGAAGCACGTCTCGGCGGTGTCGATGCCCACGTCGCCGCCGCACGTGTCGTCATCCTCGTTGCAGGGAAGCGGATCGCACGGATCGCCGGTGTGATCGCACTCACAGGCCGCGTTGCAGAACTCGTCGCCGTTGCACCACAGCGTGTCGTCCGGGCAATCCGAGTCGTCGAAGCATCCGTTCGGACCCAGCGTCAGGTCCACCTTCAGCAGACCGCACCCCACCGCGGTGGCGTTCCCGCCGACACGGATGAGGATATGGTCGCCCTGGCTGACCGGCTTCACGATCTGCGATTGCACACTGCCAACGCCACACGCGGCACTGTCATTGTTGCAGCCGAGCAGGTGCGGATCCACGGTCAGCGTCGGGCAGACCCAGGGGTCGCTGCCGTAGTTGTACACGGCCAACCCGGTGTCGAAGCCCGAGGTGCAGATGTCAACGGTCAGCGTGCCCGAGCACTCGGCGGTGTACAGGTACCAGATGTCGGCCCCAATCCGCCAGTTGCCCAGACCGGGCACGCCGCACGTGGCCTTCGGGTGTGCCGGGCCATCGGTGCTGGCAGTCGTGGTGTCGAACGGCACGCTCGCGCCGTTGCTCAGGACAGTGCCCAGGGCAACCACGTCAACGCACTGGTCGTTGGCCGGCAGGCAGTCGATCGGCCCGACCGGGACGTCCATCAACCAGGCCATGTCGTTGTTCGCCTGGCCGTCCCAGATGCCGTTCACAACGTTGAGGTCCACGACGGAGGTCCCGTCACCGACCGTCGAGGTCTCCCAGAGGAAATCGCAGTCGTCCGGGCTGTTGGCCGCCGCGATCTCCAGGAAGTAGCACTTCCCCGGTGTCAGAGCCACCTGCGCGAACGTCGCGTGGAACTCCCACTCGGCCGAGATGAACCCGGGCATGCCCGTGGTGGACTTGGTTACCGTGTGTTTGAGGTATTGGGCAATCACGGCGTCCGGCAGCCCGTTGCAGTCCGTGTCCTCCCAGAACACGATATCGAACTTCATCGTGCCCTGAGCGTCCACGTCCGCGGCGCAATCGACGTTGTCTCCATCGCGGAAGGTGCCCCACCAGCACAGCTCGGTGACGCCGGTCTGCGTCGCCAGGAAGCTGTCCGCCATGGCCTGCGTGTCACCGGACGCACAGGTGTCGCTGCCCAGACAGTCGTCGTCGATGACGCACGGAGTCAGGTTCAGACGGCAGATCCCGTTCGACGAGACGTCGGACACGTACAGCAAGCTGCCGTCGTTCGGGTGACCGTACCCAGCCATGGTGCACGCCTTCGGGCACTCGTCGTCCTCCAGCGGACCACCGGGGTCCAGACACGTCGAACCTTCACCGTTCCACGAGTCACCCTGGCCGATGTCGCCCAGGCACTCCAGCGGGTTGGTGTCCGAGCTGCACACGCCGCCGTAACAGCAGGCCCCCTTGCCGCACGGAGGATCGATGGGGATGTCCCCGGGCTCCACGATCTCACAGACGGTCCCGTTGCCGCCGTAGCGGTAGGCCAGCGCCTCCGGATCGATCGGGCAGTCCAGCGGCTCGGTCGCATTGGTGCAACTGAAGTACGGCAGACAGATTTTACCCGCCCCGTACAGGCCCACACATTCCGCGTCCGACGTACATTCCACCGACCCGGGCACCGGCTCGTAGTTCTCCGGGTTCCCTTCGTAGTAGTCGAAGCACCGGTTACCCAGTGTCTCACAGCAGGCACCCGGCAAGCAGTCGATGCACGGGCACGCCAGGTCCAACTGGTACTGCCCCGGAGTACCCAGGGCCGTGATCACCTCCAGATAGTAGGTCTGACCGATGACCAACTGGCAGTAGCAGATCTCCGACATCCACGGCGCGTTCGGATCCTCGTACGGACATTCGTCCTCACCGCAGCCGTCGTACTGCTCGCTCGGATCGGTCATCTCCACCAGGCCGCCGTTGCAGGTGCCCTCGTACAGCACCAGGGCCGAGTCGAAGAAGCCCGGATCCTCCACACCGCTGTTGCACGTCGCGACGTAGATGCTCGATTCAACCGCCACGAACTTGTACCACACCGTGTTCAGACCCGGTGAATTGAAGTTCGTGTTCCAGAAGCAGCTATAGAACGGATCGCCGAACGCGTCACGCACGCACAGGTCGCTCGCACCACCCGGGCAGGTGGTGTGGTCCGGGTACCGACCGTCCGTCGTGTAGCACGGGGCTCCCGAAATGCTGCAAGTGCCCCAGCGAGCCGTTGCGTGCGCGTTGTACCCCTGCAGGGCCACGCCGTCGCAATCGGTGATCAACTGAGCGTTGACGCAGTCGTCGGCGCCCCACACCGGACAGCGGAACGTGCTGCACGGAATACCCGGATGGTGAATGTTCGGCGCCACACAACCGTTCGAAGTCGCGTCGGTGCAGTCCCCGTCCGGCTCGCAGCAAGCACCCGCCAGGCACGGGTTCGGCGGGCCGCAGCTCGTCGTCCCGCTCAGCCAGGTGCCTCCCAGGTCCACGCACTCCTCTTGACACGTGTTCTCGACGCACGTTGCACCGATGCAACAGGCAGCCAGCTCGTTAGCCGGCAGCGCGTTCGCCGTCACGTGCACAAAGTACTCGCCGCGCAAGCCGGTGGCTTCGCCCGCATACAGCGTGATGTAGTACTGCCCCGGCGGGACGTGGTCGAACTCCATCTGGAAGTTCCCGTCATAACTGCAGTCCGGAATCGTTCCACCGTACGACACGCTCCACCGATCGCGGAAGATCGTGTTGTTGGCGTCGCAGCAGTTCGGGTCGTTGTCGCCCAGCATCACCCAGTAGACCGTGCTGTACCCCGTCTGGGTGCAGCAGTAGTCGATCTTGATGTTGGCGCAGTCATCCAGGATGAACGACTCGAACCAAACCGCCGTGCCCGCGGCCAGACCGCAGGTGTCCGTCGCCGTCGAGCTGTCGCCGAAGAACGTCGCGAAGCCCGGCACCGGAATCGCCTTCGGAATCGCGTTGGCGCAGTTGTCGGCCCCGGTCATCGGCACCCGGCAACAGGCGTCCCCGCCGGCCGCTTCACCGATCCCGCAACTGGATCCCGGACCACCGGGAGTCCCGCCCGCCAGGACACAGTCGCCCGCGGTCATGTTGTTGGTGCACCCGATGCCGTTCGTCAGGCAGCACGAACCCGGCTCGGTGCAGGGGTTCGGCGGACCGCACTCGGTCCCGTCGCCCAGGTAGATCCCGTTGCCCCCCGCGCAGCCGCACGGGTCGGTGACCGTGCAGGTGGTGAACAGCGGGTCGCTGCAGCACGCACCCTGGGCCGCCGTCGCATCATAGCGGTACCAGTAGGTCGCGTCCTCGCCGAAGTCGATCGCCGAGTACACCGGGTGGTAGTACGTGCCCGGCGGCAGACCGTCGTAGTACACCGTGATGCCCGTGGCGTTCTCACACAGGTAACCGGGGTCGCCACCCCGCGCCACGCGATCGTTGCGGTACTCCACGGTGCAGTTGCCACCCGTGCAGCTCGCCTCCGTGTACATCACGACGTAGATGAAGTCCGGATCGTAGCCGCCCGTCGCGTCGCCGCAGCAGTCGCTGATCGCGACGTTCGAGCATTCCGTCAGCACGAAGCTGTTGAAGTAGCCCCGATCGCCGTGACCGCAGACCTCGCCCGAGGGGCAGTCGCCGTCGTCGGCGCACGCCGTGCCGGCCGTGTCACAGCGCTTGCTGTGGTCCACCGCGCAGGGCAGGTTCTGGTCACACACGTCGGGATGGTTGCAGACATCCGCCGGCCCGCCCGTGCAGTCACCAACGTCCGTACACGGGACCCCGCTTGTGCTGCACGTGCCCTGGGCGCAGTCCTCGTTATACTCGCAGGGCAGCCCGCTGGTGCTGCACGCACCGATGTACGTCGCCAGGCTCACGTCGCCGCTGGCGTACTTGATCTGGGCCACGGTGCACACGTCGGCTCCGCCGGTGCAGTCCGTGTCCTCGAAGCACGGAGTACCGGAAACGCTGCAACTTCGTGTGGCCAGCGTCATCGATACCGCCAGCTCACAACTGTCGGCACCAACCGCGTCCGGTGTCCCGCTGCACTGGTCGGCCCGCAGACCGCCTTCACTGGCGGCGGATCCGTCACCGCCGTACCCGATGGCCAGACCGCCGCTGCGATAAATCGCCTCGGCCGGCTGGGCGGATACGTCGTTGGCCGCCATTGGGCCCAACTTCGCCGATGGCGGGGCCTCGGAGGTAGCTGCGTTACCGACCACCGCGGTCGCCACCGCACCCTCCGACGACACCGCGCCGCCTTTGTGCAGCGCCGCTCCCTGTAGACTCAGGCCAAAGGCCAGAACGCCAATGGCCAGCACCCCGACGATGGGGCGCCATTTACAGCCACTTTCTTTCTTCATCATTTACGCCTCCGTTGGGGAAACCTTCCCTTCTTCCCTTGGAAACAAACCCAAACGATGCACTTTCTCTTTCCTACCTCCCCTCCCTGACTCTTCGCAGACCGCTGCCGCGCGAAGAGCCGCACCGGGCAACGATCTCCCTCGGGAGATCGACCCGCCGCTCGTTCCTAATCCCTCCTTCAGACTCACCTCCATCAAACAGAAACCCTTTGCCGTTTAGTTCAGAAACCCCCTGGGTTCGCTGCTCGCCACCCTCGCCCATCCGTCAACGGATGAGCCGGTGCGCAGACTCCCCCAGCGAGACAATGACAAGCGAACAAACTCCTTCACCGGGTTCACCAACCACGCCACTCCGACCTGACCGATCGGGATTGCTCACGCAGGCGACCCTTCTCGCTCGGTCCCGTCTATAAGCGGGACACGACAACCGCAGGCTGCGCGAGCCTCCCGCGCGCCGCGCGGCAACACACACAAGTTGGCTATTGGGAAGCAGCCTACGCGTGGCGCTCCCATTCCTCCTGTCTCGCTATGTTACCAACGCTAATCCCCGACTGCAAACGGAATCTGGCCCTTCTTCGTCTTTTCCAACCCGCCCCTCCATCGATTTCAGCCCCATCGAACAGAGGTGTCCGATATACAGTACGACTGAGATGGGGGCGCGACACCGTTAGGTCCTGCCTGAGTGGTTGCTTCCGCCCCGCCTGTGCGAAACGCACCCTCAGCCGCCCCCGCCCCCGAGCATCCCAGGTCGCCCCATATCCCTTGGCTTCTCTTAAACCCTCCAGCTTCAGCAGCTTACCCCCCCGGGAGATGGCCCACGCACGGCACACCTTTTCCGGACGCCGACATGTTCGGCGCTCATACAGGACCGGTCCGTCCCGATCGCGGACCAAGTCGGCGCGCCGCTCGCCAGTCCTGGCCGACTCGGCGATCCCCATCGCGAGGCGGCGCCCGGCCCCTCAGCCGTCGACGCCAGGCTCGTTTGTTGATCTTGATGATCCGGTGAGCAGGCTCACGACTAGGTTGACCATGAGCGCCGCAATAAACGCCAGAGGCAGGTTATAGACCTCAACCCCCCCGACTCTCTGTTCGACTCCGTCGACGATGGTGCTCACGCCGCCCAGCGTGTTATCAGTCAGGAGCTTCCATGCGATCGCACCGACGAAACCGGTGAACATCCCGGCCACGCAACCCGCATGCGTCGCCCGTTTCC
Organism: Phycisphaerae bacterium; assembly: GCA_035528995.1. Classification (GTDB taxonomy): domain Bacteria; phylum Planctomycetota; class Phycisphaerae; order UBA1845; family UBA1845; genus DATKXO01. The sequence goes on from DATKXO010000222.1 coordinate 24,901, forward strand.
AGAACAGCGCCAGGATCAACTGCGGGCCGAACGAAGCACCCAGCACCGCCCAACCATACGTCAGCACATAGGTGTACACCTTGATGTCCTGGCGTATGACGAGCAGCACGGCCACCACACCGAGCCCCAGGATGGTCAATCGGTTGAGCAGCAGGTGGGCTGTCCTGCCGGTCCTGTCCACCAGGCGACTGTAGAGGTCATTGGCCACGCTGCTGCCGGCCACCACAAGCTGACTGTCCGCGGTGGAACAGATGGCCGCCAGAACCGCCGCCAGCACCAGCCCCGAAAGCACACCCGGCAGCAGATGCATGGCCGACAGAACCAGCGCCAGCTCCTGCTGACCGGTCTGTTCGTCGAGCATCACCTGTGCCCAGCCCGCCCCTCGGGTGGCCATCTCCCGGGCGACCAGGCCCACCGTCACCGCGCCCCAGTAGACCAACAGACCCCAGAAGAACGCGATGATGCCCCCAGCGACGATTTCCTTGCGGCTCCTGAGCGACATGAACCGGGCCAGCACGTGCGGCTGCCCCGGGTAGCCGAAGTTGATGCCCAGCGCCCCGGCGCCGAACAAGAACCCGACCAGGGACAGCCCGGCCTTGTCCGGCGTGAACTCCAGCAGGTGCGGGTCGACCGACCGCAGATGGCTGAACGTGGCCGAGAACCCCCCTTCCTTGCACACCAGGTAGATCGGGAAGATCACCAGCGTCCCCACCATCAACAATGCCTGCAGGAAGTCCGTCCAGCAAACCGCCCGGAAGCCGCCGCTGACCGTGTAGATCAGGACGATTACCGCACCGATCAACACCCCCACCCGGTAGTCCACCCGATCCGACAGGGCGGCGAACGATTTCCCCGCGGCCGCAAACTGGGCGGCCACGTACAGCATCATCGCCGTCAGAATGACCACCACCGACAGGATCCGAACCACCGGCAGCCGCTCCCGAAACCGCAGAGCGAAGTAGTCCGGCAGCGTCAGCGCACCGAGCCGCCGAGACTGATCGCTGAGCGGACCGGCGATCACGAACCAGTTGAACAGAAACCCGCACAGGCACCCCGGTATGATCCAGTACGCCTCCACCCCATTGGCAAACGCCCATCCCACCAGCCCCAGCGTCACCCACCCG
>DATKXO010000223.1:0-6346 GCA_035528995.1 Phycisphaerae bacterium
CAGCACGCGCGAGTCGGACTGGAAGCGTCCCAGCGCTTGCTGTGACACGCGCCAGGCGTCGTGGTAGCTGCCGCTTTCTGTCAGGGCGTGGGCCAGCAGTAAGCGGGGCGCGGACCACTCCGGGTTGAGCTCGACCGCTCGGCGCGCGGCTTGGGCGGCTTGATCGAATTGCTGCGCCTGGGCGCGCAGCGTCGCCAGGTTGAACCAGAGTCCGGCTTCGTGCGGGGCGAGGTCCACGGCCTTCTGCGAAGCGGCGAGAGCTTCGTCAAGTCTCCCGAGGCGTCCCAGGGCCAGACCGAGATTGGAATACGCGCGCGGTTCATCCGGCAAGGCCTTGAGCGAGTTGCGGTACATCTCGACCGCCTCCGCGTTCCGCCTCAGGCCCAGATAGAGGTTCCCGAGCGCGCCGTAGGTCTCGCTGTGCGCGATGGGATACTGGAGCGCGCGCAGATATAGCTGTTCCGCGTCGGCGACGCGCGGTGGCTTCAGTTTGACGTACTCGTTGCCGAGGTTCGTCATGGCTATCCAGGAATTGGGGTTGGCGGCGAGCGTCTTCTCCCACAGTGCCGCGCCGTTCTCATACACGAGGCCCTGGCGAAACGTGAGGATGCCGAGGACGGCGAGCACCGCCGCGGCACCGGCCGTCGAGGCGACCTTGCGTTTGGCCTCCGGCACCAGCCGCCCGATCGCCGCCCGGGCCACGCTCACGTACAGGATGATGAAGCCCAGGCTGGCGATGTACTGGAAATGGTCGGCGACGTACGAATAGCGATGGGGATAGACGTTGAGGAAGCCGAGGGCCGGGAACAGATTGAAGGCGGCGAACAGGCCCAGCAGGAGCGGGCCCCAGCCGAAGCGGCGCGACGCGGCCACTGCCAGCCCGGCCGCGAGCAGCACGCCGATCAGCGGCAGGTATAAAGGCCACCCGCCCTCGTCGATCACCCAGCGCGGATAGTTGAAGATCAACGGGTGGGGCCAGGCGATTTTGCCGGCGTAAAAGGCGAAGGCGCTGGGCGCGATGATCAGGGCCCGCTCGACAAAGCTCTGGCTCCATTCCACGCCCTCGGCCCCCACCTTCTTCCATTCCAACACCGCCGTCATCAGGCCGAACGCGGCGCCGACGATCAGGAACGGCACAACCCCCAGCACGTGCCGCTTGGTGAGGCGTCCGTGACGGTAGAAGAGAATGAGCGGCAGAGTGGGCGCGAGCATGGCGGTAACGGTCTTGCTGAGCAGCGCGGCGAGGAAACAAGCTCCGGCCAGGGCGTACCAGTGCCAGCGGCGCGTGTCATCGAAACGCAAGTAGGCGAGCAGGGTGAGCAGGTAGCACACGCCGGAGAGGACGTTCTTACGTTCAGTAATCCAGGCAACGGACTCGACCTGAACGGGGTGAATCGCGAAGACGGCCCCGATGAACCAGGCCCACGGAATGCCCAGGCGCCGTGCCAGACGCCAAACCAGCAACGCGCCCGCCAAGTGGAGCAGCACGTTTACGACGTGGTAGCCGGCCGGGGCCAACTGCCACAGGTTGTGCTCGATCCAGAAGCTGGTGAACACCAGGGGGTAATACTGCGGGGTCTGGAGGGTGAACCAGATCTGCCGCAGGCCGTCCGGCTGCTGGATCAACGCGTTCCGGGTGATGTAGGCGTCGTCATCCCAGATGTAGCCGCAGCGCACGACCGGCGCGTATGAGGCGCAGGTTGCCAGGACGATGAGGAGTGTAGGCAGTAGCCAATGCCGGCGTCTGTCGCGTGTGTCCGGTCGCGGGTCGGATTGCCTGGCCTTAGCCGGACGTTTTCGTTTCATCGCCATTTGTCGATCATCACTGCCGTCGGAGCGGGGCGCTGTCGGGCCCGCACGGATCAGGCTCTGTCGGCAGGTAGGGGCGATCCGGGTGGGTACCGGGTGTCGCCGCGGGTCGGCTCGCCGGCCGAGATTCTCTCGGCAATCGTCCGGGCCGGGGTAAAAAGTGTATCGAGCCGGGTGATGCTGGGGTAGTCGGCGGTCGGTTCCGCATGGGGAAGGCGTGCAACGTGTTTCCCGGCAGATGGTTAGGTCGGCGGGGGCCGGGTTCAGCGAGCCGCGCGGCCCGGCCGATAGAACGCGTGGGGGTAGGCGTGGGCAACGCCGGTCGGGCCGCGGGCCGGCGGGGCAGAAAGGTTCTGCGGCACGAGGGTGTCCAGATGTTCTGGATAGCGTTTTTCACGCTGATTCTGAGCCTGTTCGGCGCGTTGACCGCCTTCGCATAGGGTCCTGTGCGGGCTCGGGCTTGGTGATTCGTCAGGATGCTGGTCGGCAGGGGAGCATTCGACTCTCACACTGATGGCAAGGGGCCGGCGAAGCGCCCGGCGAGCACGTCTTCGGCCGCGTGGCGGTGAATAACTGGTCCGCCGGCGGCGTTCAGCACTGGGAGTGCATCCGGCACGGTTCGTCTGTGGCCGGTGACTTCGCCACGGCCATCCCGGCCCGGATCGTCCGGCTGACGGCCCCCCGGCCGTTGCGCCGGCCCGGGAATGAAGCAGGACCGGGGCCGCTGCGGCATCTCCCGTAAAACCGGCTTGATCAGGGGGGTGAAAAGCACGAGCGTTGGCGACCGTGGAGTATTTCCCAGGACGAGCTACCCATTGACAATTCGGCAGTATATAGTACCACCATCGGGTTTGGGGGGTGGGCGAGCTTTACCGTCTAGAGTCCATGGGAGTGCGATTCATGGTTCAGAAGAAGCGGCCAAACATTGTCAGCGTGCATCTGTCACCGGAAGCGAAAGGCGATTTGGATAACGCCTGCAACACTCGCGGCATGACGATCAAGTCGTTGCTGGGGTGCCTGGTCGGCTGGTTCGTCGATCTGGACAAGACCGAGCAGTCGATCGTGCTCGGCCAGATCGAGCAGAGCGACGTCACCGGGGTGGCGGACATGGTCGGCCATCGTCGCCCAAAGAAGACCGCCGCGGCGGCGAAAGGCGCGCGGAAACCACGCCGGCGTTAGAGCGGCGTGGGGCAGGAACCGGCACGCGGAGATCTCGCTGCGGAGCAGCGGATCTGCAACAGGCGCGATGTCTGACCAGTCGTGGCCCGGGGGGCTGCGCGTCCGACGAGCCCGTCAACCCGGGCGTCGCGACCGGCGCGATTGGCTTGAGCCGGTCCGCTACGCTTTCCGGCCGAACCAACTCGCCTTCGACGTTGACTTCTGCCAAGCCTCAGGATAATCTAGCACCTGCATGTCTGGTCCGCGCATACGGCAGTCGTTGCGCGGGGCGCACGGAGTCGCGAGGGAAGGCGGGATGGACCATGTCCCAACGAAGGCTTCTGTGGCGGCGAAAGGAGGTTCCCATGAGAGTGGTGCTGTATTCTTTGAGCGCTTTGGCGCTATGTCTGCCGGCAGCGTTCGCCGAAGACAGGCCGACGCTGCAAAAGGTGGGTAACCCGGAGAAGGTGCTGCCGACGAAGATCGGCTCTATTGGCCCGGACAACCGGGTGATCGAGTGGCGGGACTATCATCCCCGACAGGGTTGCCCGCACCTGCTGGTCTTCGACTGCTTCGAGCCCGATGACGCGGGCTGGCCCACCGGGTTCGACACCTGCGGTCTAGAGGACGGGAGCAACGACGAGAGCGGCGGCAGCCGTTGGTACTTCGGCTCCACCTACTGCAACATGTACGCCTCGAATGACATGGCGTTCGACCCCACGTACGCTGGCGAGTACGTGACGCGCTTCGAGGTGGCGTGGTATTGGAGCGGCGACATTTGGGACGAGACGGCGGCGATCTTCCTCGAGGTCTACGAAGACTTCGACGACACCTGCCAGGAAGGCGATCCGGATCACCAGGGAGAATTCCTCGGCGCCGTGTTGGTCAACTTCGGCTTCCTCGTTCCCCGCAACTACTGGGCTGACGTTGACCTGTGCGGACTGGATTGGATTCGGCTTCCGGCCGACGGGGCGGGCTCGTACAACATCTGGCTGCTGACGTACGATGGCCCGCAGTGGCCGGACGATTACCGGCTGGCAACCTGCGCTCAGCCGCTGCTGTGGGGCACGGGTGAGGACGAGCACCCGATCCCCGATGACGTGGGTCGCGGCGAGATGTCTCACCAGGGCCCGATCCAGTGGGACGATGACGACCCACCCGACGGCTGGCACGCCGCGCCGAACGAGTGCCGTGACTACGGCATATATGACGTCTGCCCGGACCCGCTCGGCGCCATGGCCTGCTTCTATGTGTGCGCCTGCAAGGGCGATCTGGACGGCGACTGCGACAGCGACCAGGCCGACCTCGGCGTCCTGCTGACTGACTGGGGCTGCACGGGCGGCGAATGCCCGGGCGACCTCGACGGTGACGGTGACACCGATCAGGCCGACCTCGGCGTGCTGCTGGCCGACTGGGGTTGTGGAACCTAGGCTTGCAGGCTAAACCTGCGCCGCATTCGGTGGTCTGTCTGGGCGCGCGGAATGATCGCCCTGCGGCGTGTGCGTGCTCGACCGGCTACGTTTCTGCTTGACGGGGGCATCGCGCGGCGATAGGCTGGGAGCGTTCCGATAACGCTGACCGCCGGGGTCAGTGGTCGGGCTACACGTTGCGGAAGGAAGCTTGGGCGGATTTTTCGAGAACGGCAATTCGCCGCGGCGGGTCGGTGCGTGCGGTGCGCGCCGGGGCCCGAGGGGCAGGGAACAAGAAGGAGGATGCGAGATGTTGCTTCGGTCAATGGCGCTTACAAGCTCGGCGGTGATACTTGCCTTCTGCGTGGCGTCCCCGCTCTACGGTCAAGCTCCGCCGCTGGATGCGAAGACCGGCGGCGCGATCGTGGGGGACATGACACTGGATCAGATCTATCTGACGTTTGACGTGAACGGTGACGGCGACGCGGACGACGAGGGCGAAGCGTGGGTGTTCTTCGACGAGACCAATGCTTCTGGACTACCCGCCCCCACTGCCGCCGTCTACACGGTCTTTCAGTCGGTCAGCGGCTATGTCTTCTACGGCGACGGCACCGCGGACGCGGTCTATCGGATCATTGATCTTAACGGTGACGGCGATGCCCAGGACGCCGGCGAGGCGAACGTGTGGTTCTCGAACGCCGACAACTTCCACGGTTTTCTGCTGCCTAGCCCGCAGGGGGTATTCCAGGATAGCGCGGGCGCGACCTACATTCTCAACGCCGGCACGACGACCATTCTGGCCGATGCGATCTATCGCACGGTCGATCTGAACGATGACGGGGATGCCAACGACGAGAACGAGGCTACGCTGTGGATGGACATCCAGAACCTCATCGTTGACTCGTCCGCCTTTGGCATGACCATCCTGGACGATGTGGTTTACTGGGCGGACCTGGTGGGTGGCAACCCGGATACGATCTTTCGGGCCGAGGATGTGAACGGCAACGGCTCGATCGAGGCGGACGAGTTCAACGTCTTCGTCCAGGATCCGAACCCGTACGGCGTGCAGTGCGGTGCCGGGATCGTCAACGACGGCACCTACCTGTACATCTCCGAGAGCTTGACCACCGTCAATCCGCAGAAGGTCTGCCGGCTAATTGACTTGAACGGCAGCAATGACATCGACGATGCCTCGGAGGTCTTCGAAGTCTGGGATGAGACCTGCGTGCCACCGGAGGTTGAGCTGGGCTCGTCGTGGGCGCTGGCGATCGGTCCGGGTGGGGAGTTGCTTGTCGCCTCGTCCGGATCGGACATCGCGGACAACATCTTCCGCCTGGTTGATGTCAACGACGACGGCGACTTCCTGGACGACGGAGAGACGATCGTCTGGGCCAAGGGCAACGGCTCCGACGTGTTTGTGGATTACGCGCGTGCGATGGATTACGCGCTGCCGCCGGTTTGCCCCGGCGACTGCGATGGCGACGGCGACACCGATCAGTCTGACCTGGGTGTCCTGCTCGCCGACTGGGGATGCAGTGGTGATTGTCCTGGTGACCTCAACGACGACGGGGAGGTCAACCAGCAGGACCTGGGCATCCTGCTGGCCAACTGGAACTGCTTCGTCTATCCGCCGTAGGTTGGCACTGGGATAATCGAGTTGCCAAGGGTCAAATTAACCTAGCGGGCCGCTCCGTCGGGGCGGCCCGCTTTCTTTTGGAGCGTGCGGAACGCGTTCGCCCAGGCAGGGTCGAGCCTCAGCTCTGCGGCGCGGTGGTTTTCAGCCCGAGCTCATTGAGTTGCGTCTGCGCGACAGGAGCGGGTGCTCCAGTCAATGGGCAGACTGCGCGGGCCGTCTTTGGGAACGAGAACGTGTCGCGGATGTTGTCCATCCCGGTCAGCAGCATGACCAGCCGGTCGAGGCCGAGGGCGATACCGCCGTGCGGCGGCGGACCGTACTTGAGCGCTTCCAG
>DATKXO010000224.1:0-12290 GCA_035528995.1 Phycisphaerae bacterium
CACTCGGCATCGGCGATCACGCTGTCCTCACCCAGGATGTCGATGTTCCATTGCAGGAACTCGCGAAGACGTCCGCGCTGGGGTCGTTCCGCCCGGAACATGATCGGCACACAGAACCAACGGATGGGCTTGGGCAGCCCCTGGGCCCGAGCGGCGACCATCCGGGCCAGCGTGGGCGTCATCTCCGGCCGCAGGGCCAGATCCCGGCCTCCCCGGTCGGTGAAATGGAAGAGCTGGGAGACGATCTCGTCGCCACTCTTGGCCCGGTACAGGTCGAGCAACTCGAACGTCGGCCCGTCGAATTCGACGAAGCCGTTTCGCAGCGAGACCCGTCGCCAGGAATCGACGATCCAGTTCCGGATCGCCATCTGGTCGGGATAGAAATCGCGGGTTCCCTTTGGAGCCTGGAACTTGCCCACCCGGTTGCTCCTTGTCTAGTTTGCGGACCGGCGCCGCGCGGCGTACGGCTACGGCGTCGGAATCAGCACCGTGGCGGTGTGCGGGTGCCCCGCCCGGTCGTGGACGGTCAGGCGGGCTTCGGTCCGGCCCGCGGGGTTGACTTGTGTCCCATCGGGCAGGTAGACGACGGTATAACAGCCGGAGTCATCCGGCCCGGTGACGTCGAACCCCGGCCGGCCGTCACGGTCCTGATAGACCGGCGAAACCGTGCCGTCCGCCTTGACCAGCTCCAGCTTGCCCGTTTCAAAGTCCAGCGGGGCCTCGCTCTCACAGATCCCCAGCTCGATGCGGGCCTGGTAGATCCGGAGCGTCAACGAGTCGGACACGAATCCGCTGTCGCGCTGGTCGGAGGGGCTGTCGCCGCGCAGCCACTTGTCACCGATCTTCATGAAGTCGCGCTGGCCGTACTGGCGATAAGCAACCGCACGGACCTTGAGTTCGTCTCCGGGCTGAACGCGGTCCAGACGGTGCTCGAAGCAGAAATGCCCGTCGAGGTCCGGCTCGCACTCCACGCGCTCGTTCCCTATGGTCGCCACGCAGTAGTCCACGTATCCGTAGGGAGCGACCGGTCGTTTGCCGAAGGGCTTGATCAGGATGAAGCTGTAGCCCACCGTCTCGCCCACGTGGGCCTGCTGCCTGTTGGCCGTGGACCAGCGGTGCGGGCCGTTCGGCCCGGTGTTGGTGGCCAGAGAGCCGGAGAGGCATCCGCCGGTTGCCAGGCTCATAATCACGAGCGCAGCGAACGCCCGGCGCGGTGCGGCCGGGCGGTCAGCCGGTCCGACGTTGGGCGGAGAGACGTTTTGGCCGGCCATTTCGTGAGGGCCTCTTTCGCTGACGTTGCTTCTTGAGGTATTCCCGGGCGTAGCCTTCGATCTGGTCCACGTGCGTGAACAGGTGATCGTATTCGTAGGTCCCGCCGGCATAGTCGCACTCGCCGGACTTGTACTCGCGGCAGATCCGGGGGCGCGTCTCGTAGATGCGGCACAGGTTGTCCGGATTCAGGTTCTTGCACGTGGTGGCGAACTGGATGTACCAGTCACCCTCTTCCACGAAGATGGTCATGCCCTGGTGCATGAGATACCACCGTATGTCGTCGAAGTCGCGAGCCGTCTGGGGTTTTTCCAGGGGCAGGGCCACGTAGCGACAGCAGTGCCCCGTGCAATGCTCGCAATGAATCGATCCCATGCCTTTCGTCATCCTTGCTGGAACGCTGACGTTGGCGGATTATAGGGGCTGGTGGAGACAGCGGCAACGCACGAAGAGCCGACCGGATACCTCATGGCCTCAATGCGCATCATCGGTGGCAAGTGGCGGTCGCGCAGGATCGCCTCCCCCCCGGCCGACCGTACCCGCCCCATGCCCGACCGCGTCAAGCAGTCCATCTTCGAGATCCTGGGCGCGCGGCTGGGCATACCCGGGGCCATCCCGGAGCTGAACGTAGCAGACTTGTTCGCCGGCTCGGGCTCGCTGGGCTTGGAGGCCGTGTCGCGCGGCGCCGCGACTTGCGTCTTCGTCGAGCGCGATCGGGCGGCTCTGCAAGTGCTGCGCCGCAACATCGACACGCTGCAGGCCGATGCCCAGGCTCGGGTCGTGGCCGCCGATGCCTGGCGGCGATCGGTCTCCGGCCTGTTAGGCGGCGTTGAAGCCGTCGGCCTGATCTTCGTGGACCCCCCCTACGCCGACACGCGCGACAGCGGCCCCAGCGGCAGAACCGCCCGGCTGCTGCGCCGGCTGGTCTGTAGCCCGTGCTTGACCGAGGACGCGGTCATTGTGCTCCACCACGAGCGGGTGGTACGCTTCGAGGCCGGGCGCACCGATCGGTGGACGCCTGTGGATCGCAGGGAGTACGGCAGCACGGCGATCAGTTTTGTGGCTCCGGCCGGGTCGGCGCCCGCCGATGATTAGCCCAGCTTTGCGCTCGGCGGGCGAGCGGCCGATATCGGTCCTTCGCGCGCCGAGGGGTGTCGAAAGGTGAGGAAGCCCCGCTCCAAGCGAGAAGTGGCTGAAGCGATCGTGGCCCGGTTGCGCCGGGCCGGGCACACCGCTCTGTTTGCCGGGGGCTGCGTGCGCGATCTGTGCATGAATCTCGAGCCGAAGGACTATGACGTCGCGACCGACGCCCTGCCGGACCGCGTCATCCAGCTCTTCAAGCGGACTCAGAAGGTCGGCGCCAAGTTCGGCGTGGTGATCGTGCGAATGAGCGGGCAGATGGTCGAGGTGGCCACCTTCCGCAGTGACGGAGACTACGCCGACGGACGGCGGCCTCGCACGGTCACCTTCTCCGATCCGATTCAGGACGCTGCCCGTCGCGACTTCACCATCAACGGCATGTTCTACGACCCGGCCGAGGATCACATCCTGGACTACGTTGGCGGCATGGAGGACCTGAAGCGTCGCGTGATCCGAGCGATCGGCGACCCCCGCGAGCGATTCGCCGAGGATCACCTGCGCATGCTGCGGGCCGTCCGCTTCGCCGCCCGTCTGTCGTTTGCCATCGAGCCGGCCACGGCCGAAGCGATTCGCGCCGCCGCCGAGCGGGTCCGCCTGATCAGCGCCGAACGTGTCCGTATGGAGCTGGTGAGCATTCTGACCGACCCGTCGCGCCGCCGCGGCTGGGAGTTGACCCACGAGACGGAGCTCTCCCGCTGGCTGATCGAAGACACCGCATGGAGCGATCAGGAGGCGGTTGACGTGGCTGCCCGTCTGGGTTGCCTCCCCCGGCGGTGCAGCGAACGCCTGGTCCTGGCGGTGTTGCTGCGCAAGTATGCTCCCGGCGACGCCAGAGCCAGGTGCCGGAAACTCACCTGCAGCAACGACGTCGTGCAGGGTGTGTCCTGGCTGTTGGAGCACCTGCCCAGGCTGATGGACTGTGCCGCGTTCGAGCCGGCTGACTTCAAACTGTTGCTGGCGGACGAACGCTGTGCGGACCTGGAACCGCTGCTCGAGGCCGAGATCAGCGGCCGGAGGCTTGCCGACGCCCCCCTCAAGACCTGGCGTCGTCGGTCCAGCGCCATCGCCCCGGAGGAGGTTGCGCCCCAGCGCCTGGTGACCGGTGATGATCTGCTGACTCTGGGAGTCGTGCCGGGGCCGGTTCTCGGCGCTCTGCTTGACGATCTGTATCGTCGTCAACTGAACGGGGAATTGACCGACCGGGATCAGGCGCTGGCCGTTGCCAAAGAACGGATCGCCGGCCGGCGTTGACCGGTCCTGGCGCGTGTGGGGTGTCGCCCCGGAGGCTGAGCCGACCGGTACGACAGTCGGGCCGGCGCGAGCCCTCAGCCCGTTCCACCCAGGGCCTTGATCTTCTGGTTCAAGCTTCCGATTCGGGTGATGCGCAGGCCGAAGTTCTCGCCCACCTTGACGGCCTGGCCGGCGCCGATCTGGCAATCGCCGACCATCAGGTCGAGTTCCGCGTCGAAAGGCCGGTCGAACTCGATGATGACGCCAACGTTGATGCCCAAGACCCGCTTCAGGGGCATATCGTGCTCGGCGAGCTTGACGGCCAAGGGCAGGGTCAGCTTGAGGATGCGGCCGAGTTCCTCGCGGGGTGCTCGCGACGTTTGCCGGGCAGATGCCGGCTGCGGCGGCGCCCCGGCGTTGGCGGGCCCGGGCGGGCTTTGTGCGGTGGTGGGCGCACCGGAGGCCGGGCTCGCAGCCTCGCCGGCCGTAGAGAGCAGCGTATCAATGTCGGATTGCGTGATTCCCATCCGGCACTCCAGTACCGTACGCCCTGCGCACAACACTACCCTCTGCTGTGGGAGCTATCGACTGTACCGGGAGGGAAACTTGAGCAGCTACTCGTACCGCCCCACCACCACGCAGGCGTTGTGCCCCCCGAAGCCGAAGGAGTTGCTCATCGCCCGCCGAATCCGCATATCGCGAGCTGTGTTGGGCACGTAGTCCAGGTCGCACCCGTCGTCGGGATGGTCGAGGTTGAGGGTCGGCGGCGCGACCGAGCGGTTCATAGCCATAATGCTGGCGATCATCTCCACGCCACCGCTGCCCCCGAGCAGATGCCCGATGGCGCTCTTCGTGCTGCTGACCGCCACCTTGGTGGACTCCCCGAACACGGCTTTGATAGCCCGCGTCTCGGCGGCGTCGCCCAGCGAGGTGCCGGTCCCATGGGCGTTGATGTAGTCGATGTCCTCGGGGTTCAGGCCGGCGTCGGCGATGGCCATGCGCATGGCCCGGGCCGCCCCGGCGCCGCTCTCGGACGGCTGTGTGACATGCTCGGCGTCGGCCGTGGTCCCGTAGCCCAGCACCTCGGCCAGGATATTGCCCCCGCGACGTTTGGCGCTCTCGAGTTCCTCGAAGATCAGAATCCCCGCCCCCTCGCCGAGCACGAAACCGTCGCGATCGCGGTCGAAGGGGCGCGAGGCCCGCTCGGGTTCCTCGTTTCGTGTACTGAGGGCCTTCATTGCCGCGAACGCGGACACGCCCAGCGGTGACAGAGCGGCCTCCGTCCCGCCGGTGATCATGACGTCGGCCAGACCGTGGCGGATGGCCTGCAGCGCCTCACCCATCGCGTTGGTGGCCGAGGCGCACGCCGTGGCCACGGCCGTGCTTATGCCGAGCGTGCCGTAGCGGATGGACAGGTTCGCGCTGGCCGCGTTGACCATCAGCTTGGGGATGGTGAAGGCCGAGACCTTCGAGGGCCCCTTCTCCAGGAGCCGCACGTGCTGCGTCTCCAACTCCCAGAGCCCTCCGATCCCCGAGCCGGTGATGACGCCGGCCCGCGTCCGGTCCATGGCGCTGAAGTCGATCCCTGAGCTCTGGACCGCCTCGCACGCGGCGGCCATGGCGAACTGAATGAACCGGTCCAGGCGCTTGACCTCGCGTCGGTCGAGGTACCGCGCCGGGTCGAACCCGCGGCACTCGCCGCCGATCCGTACGTCGAACCGGCTACAATCAAAAAGATCGACCTCAGCGACACCGCTTTCGCCGGAGACCAGGCGGTCCCAGAACTCGCCCACGGTCTCGCCCAGCGGTGCAACCAAGCCCATTCCGGTGACGACGACGCGGCGACGCGACATGAGAGTGTCTCGAAACCGTAAGCGGCCTACTTCTTCGCTTCGGCCAGCATCTTCTTGATGAAGTCAACGGCCGCGCCGACCGTCTGTAGCTTCTCCGCCTCGTCGTCCGGAATGTTCATGTTGAACTCGTCCTCGAGTTCCATGACCAGCTCCACCGTGTCCAGCGAGTCCGCGCCCAGGTCGTTGACGAACGAAGTGTCGCGCGTGATTTCCGCCTTGTCCACGCTGAGCTGTTCCGCGACGATCGAGACCACCTTTTCCTCAATTTCTTCTGTTGATGGCACCGCTACGATCTCCTGATAGCCTGCTCCACCAAACACTTTCCCGGCCCGGGCGGGCGGGGTGGGCACGGATGTTAGCCCATCGCTAACCGGTCCACAATACCCTCCACTCTACCGCTCCGGCGTCTCGCCGGAGAGCGGTCCGCCGGGTCCTGGCGACTCGTCGGGGACGCCCCGCCGGAACCGGGCGGACCTACATGTGCAGCCCTCCGTCCACGACGATCACCTGCCCCGTGATATATGAAGCTTCCGCGGAGGCCAGGAAAGCCACAACGCCGGCGACCTCCTCAGGCGTGCCGAACCGCCGCAGAGGGATCAGCGGCGTGACCTGCTCCTTGAGCATCTTTGGAAGCGCGTCGGTCATGCTCGTGCTGATGAAACCCGGGGCGACCACGTTGCAGGTGATGCTCCGCCGGGCCAGTTCCTTGGCCACCGATTTGGAGAGCCCGATCACGCCCGCCTTGGCGGCCGAGTAGTTCGCCTGCCCGGCATTGCCCGTCAGGCCCAAAACGCTGGAAATATTGATGATCCGCCCCTTGCGGGCACGCACCATGTGCCGGGTGACCGCCCGGGTCAGCCAGAACACGCTCCGCAGATTCGTGTCCAGCACGTCGTCGAACTGCTGGTCCTCCATGTTCCCGATGGGCCCGTCTCGCGTAATCCCGGCGTTGTTGACCAGAATGTCGATGCGCTCGTGGGTCTGGATGACGTCCTCGATCAATCGCCCGCTCTGCTCCGGATCGTTCACGTCCAGCACGCGGGGCTCGACCGACCCGGGCAGCCCTTTCTCCCTGGCTTCCGCTGAGACAGCGCCGAGCCTGGCCTCGTCACGGGCACAGGCCAGCACGCGGGCGCCCCGCCGGGCCAGCTCCAGGCAGATGGCCCGCCCGATTCCCCGGCTGCCGCCTGTGACGATCGCCACCTGGCCTGTCAGCATCGTCGCCACCTGCCCTTCGCAGGTCAATTGGCCGCGTCAACCGCCATCACGGCATCGAGCGCGGTGAGCCCGCTCACGTTGATCGCCCGTACGCCCCGGTTGATCTTACGCATCAGACCGGTCAGAACACGACCGGGGCCCACCTCCACGAACGTGTCGTAACCATCGCCGATCAGCCGCTCGATCGAGCTTTGCCATCGTACCGGGTGCGTCAACTGCCGCTCCAGCAGGTCACGGATCGTCTGGGGCTCGCCATGATAGTTGGCCGTGACGTTGGAAACCACCGGGACCCGCGGGCGCGTCACCGGCGTTCCGGCGAGCGTCTCGGCCAGGCGCCTGCCGGCCGGTGCCATCAGCGGAGAGTGAAACGCCCCCGCCACTTTCAAGGCCACCGCCCGACATCCGAACTCTGAGGCCAACTCCAGCGCCCGCTCGCAGGCCGAGCTAGTACCGGAGATCGCCACCTGCCCGGGGCAGTTGAAGTTGGCTGGCGTCAGCACTTCGCCCTGGGCCGCTTTTTCGCACAACGCCCGCACGCCGTCCTCGTCGGCACCAACCACCGAAACCATCCCGCTGGGGCTGGCCTTTGACGCCTCCTGCATGAGCCGACCGCGCTGGGCCACCAGCTTGAGCGCTTCCTCGAAGCCGATCGCGTCGGCCACGTGCAACGCCGTGTACTCGCCAAGGCTCAGGCCGGCCGTGGCGCCGAGCAGCGAATCCGGTGCGCCTCGCTCCTGAAGCGCCGCCCAGATCGCCACACTGGTCACGAAGATGGCGGGTTGTTGGATGTCGGTGCGCTCGAGTTCCGTTGCCGGGCCCTCGAAACAGAGCCTGGACAACTCGAAGCCCAGCACTCGGTCCGCGGCGGCGAAGATCTCGGCGGCCCGGCCGCCGGCCTCGGCCACGTCGCGCCCCATGCCCGCCGACTGGGCTCCCTGCCCGGGAAAGATGATCGCTGTCCTGCCCATCGGCTGGCCGTCTCGCTCTCGGCACGACCCGGAACGGCGGTCGCGGTTCCCCAACCTACAGCCGCATCAGCACTGAGCCCCAGGTGACCCCGGCGCCGAACGCAACCAACAGCACGAGATCGCCGGGAGCCACCCTGCCGGACCGCCAGGCCTCGTCCAGAGCCAGTGGGATGGAAGCCGCCGACGTGTTCCCATAGCGATCGATGTTGATCGCCATCTTCTCCGGCGGCACACCGACCCGCTGGCGGGCCGATTCCATGATCCGCCTGTTCGACTGGTGCGGAATGATCAGCTTGATATCGTCCGCTGAGACCCCGGTCTTTTCGAGGGTGCGGTCGATCAGTTCCTGCATCTTCAGGACCGCGAACTTGAACAGCTCGCGTCCGTTCATTCGCATGTAGTGCAACCGTTCGTTCACCGTTCGGATGCTGGCGGGATCCCTGGAGCCGCCGGCCGGAATCCATACCGCCTTGGCCCGCGAGCCGTCCGCTCCCAGCTCCCAGTACAGGATCCGACGCTCGGGATCGGGTGATCGGGAGACGATCGCCGCGCCGGCCCCGTCCCCGAAGAGGATGCACGTGGACCGGTCCTGGTAGTCGGTGATCCGGGTCAGCGTCTCCACGCCGATCACCAGCGCGTTCTCGTAGGGGCCGGACTGGATCATCAGTCCGGCCGTCACCAGCCCGTAGACGAACCCGCTGCACGCCGCCGCCAGGTCGAACGCGGGGATGCCTGCCATCCCGCCGACGCCCAGCTCGTTCTGCAGCCAGCAGGCGGTGGACGGGAGCGGCGTTTCCGGCGTGACCGTGCAGACGATGATGAGGTCCAGCTCGTCGGCCGACATGCCGGCGTTCTGCAGGGCCCGCCGCGACGCCTCCAGCGCCAGCGTCAGGTTCGATTCCCCCTCCGCCGCCCGTCGGCGCTCACGGATGCCGGTTCGCGGCAGGATCCACTCGTCGGATGTATCCAGGTAAGAGGCGAAGAAGTCGTTGTTCAGCACGTCGTCGGGCACCGAAGCGCCCATACCGCGGATGATGACCCCCAAGGGATGGCTCATCGTGCCCCCCTATCCCTCTTCGGAGCCGAAGCGCTCCGCGATGACCTGGTTCAAGTTGCTGGCCAGGAAACGACACCCGACAGCGACTGCGTTGCGAATGGCCTGCTCGTTGCTCCGGCCATGGCAGATGATGCACGCCCCGTCCACCCCGAGCAGCGGCGCGCCTCCGTACTCGGTGTAGTCGTGGCGGGACCAGACCCGCTCGAGCGTCTTGTTGAAAGTCTCCCGGATCTGCGGATCGTGGCTCTGTTCCTGGATCTCGGCGCGAATCGTGCGGAAGAACCCCTCGGCGACGCCTTCGACGAACTTCAGCATCAGGTTCCCCACGAACCCGTCGCACAGAGCGACGTCGCACACGCCCTCGAACAGCTCGCGCCCCTCCACATTGCCCACGAAGTTCACCCGTTCCTCGTCGCGCAGCAGTTCCTGCGTCTGCTTGACCAGCACGGTGCCCTTCTCGGACTCCTCCCCCACCGACAACACGGCCACGCGCGGCTGCTCGATGCCCAGCAGCTTCTGGGCGTACAAGCTGGCCATCACGCCGTACTGGTGCAGGTGGACCGGCTTCGGTTGGATGTTCGCCCCACAATCACACAGCACGAACGGTCCGTAGAATGACGGGATGGCCACCGCCACCCCGGCCCGGACAATCCCCGGCAGCGGGCGCAGCTTTAACTGACAGGCCGCCACGAAAGCGCCGGTGTTGCCCGCGCTCAGGATCGCGTCCACCTCCTTGGCGGCGGCCATCTTGGCGATCTTCAACAGCGAGGAGTCTCTCTTCTGTCGCAGGGCCTCGACGGGGGGCTCGCCCATGCCGATGACCTCCGACGTGTGCAGCACCTCGACACGGCTGGTGTCGTACTGCAGGGGCTCCAGTTCCCGGCGCACCTGCTCCTCGTCACCGACCAGGTGCAGCACGAAGTCGTCGCGATCCTGCAGAGCCGCTACCGCGCCGCGCACGATGACACTCGGGGCATGGTCTCCCCCCATGGCATCTACGGCGATTCGGTGCATCATCAGGCTAGCTGCTCTTCCACTGGCAGGGCCAACTTGCTGCTGACGTAGCCACAGTTGCCGCATGCGGCGTGTGGCAGCTTGCTCTTGCCGCACTTCGGGCAGGCCACCAGGTTCGCCGCGCGGAGCGCGTGGTGCGAACGCCGCTTGCGCTTACAACACTTCGATGTTTTCTTGACTGGTAGCATTTTCCATCCACACTAAAAACGCAGACGCCACACTCCCCTTGACCACCCTTCCTGAAATCAAGGGCGGACCACCTCGGCGCCGTCTGCTGAACGCTCCTGTGTAATCGCGGGGCCAGCCTGTGTCAAGGGGGTCATTCGAGCGTCCCGGCCGAGGGACACAGGGATGCCAACGTGCAGGCCCCGCAATCCGGCTTCCGGGCCGTGCACACCGTCCGCCCGTGATGGATCATGGCGTGGGAGAAGTAGGCCCACTCTTCTTGCGGGACCAGCTCCATGAGGTCGGCCTCGATCTTCACGGCGTCCTTGTCGTTCTTCGATCGCCAGGTGAGGCCCATGCGTCGGGACAGCCGCCCCACGTGGGTGTCCACGACCACGCCTTCGTTCTTGCCAAACCAGGTGCCCAGCAGCACGTTGGCCGTTTTCCGAGCCACTCCCGGCAGCGCCAAGAGGTCCTCCATGGTGTCCGGCACGTGGCCCTCGAACCGCTCGACCATCAGCCGGCAGGCGCCCTGGATGCTCTTGGTCTTCTGTCGATAGAAGCCCGTCGAGTAGACGTCCTTCTCGAGTTCCTCCGCTGATACCGCCGCGTAGTCCTCCGGGGTGCGATATTTGGCGAAAAGTTCCGGCGTGATCCGGTTGACGTTCTCGTCGGTGGACTGGGCCGACAGGATCGTCGCCACCAGCAGTTCCAGCGCCGACGCGTGGTGCAGCGCACAGGAGACCGGCCCATAGGTCCGTTTCAACTCGGCCAGAATGTTCCCGGCTCTGGCCCGCAGCGTTGCGACCGACCGCACGGACCGGCCCGCGGCGCTGCCCCTGGGTCGTGCGGCCTTGCGCCCGGTTCCGCCTCGTGTGACCGCCGCTTTTCGCGAGGCTGCCTTCTGCACTGTCTTTGTGCGAGTTCGCCCGCCGGCTCGGGAGGGCTTCTTGCTCGCCGGGCGCTTCGGCTGTTTGGCTCTCTTGGCCATCTGGGTCACCGCCGTCCAATCGTGTCCACCCGGTCGCGCCCGACCAGTCCATGCTCCCTAGCTTCCATCACGGCGCACGGACAACTCCATGCCGTTGCCCACCGGCACGTTCCTCGACCAAAAGGACTCGTGGCCGCGGACCCAGGTGAGGAAATCGGCCAAATCTTCAGCGTGTGTCAGCGTGTTGTCGGTCAGGACGACGGCCCGGTCGGCCAGCTTCGGCAGAAGCAGCTCGACATATCGGCGACAGTTCTCTTTGTCGGCGTCGTTGAGAACGAAGTCGATCGGCCCGTCGATGGCCGGCAGAATATCCTCGGCCACACCCGTTCGGCACTCGATGCAGTCGGCCAAGCCGGCTTCGGCGAAATGCCGCGTGGCGATTTCGCTCTTGCGTGGCTCCCGGTCAATGGTGATAAGTCGGCCGCCGTTTTCTTGTAGGGCTGCCCCGATCCACAGGCCGCTGTAGCCGTAGCTGGTTCCGACCTCGACCGCCCGCCTGGCCCGCGTCGCCAGCACCAGGCCGTGGATGAATTCGCCCGCCTCGCGCGGAATCGCCAGGGCGTCGGTCTGTTCGGCGATGAACCCCTCAACACGGCGGAGGACCTGTTCAGCCTGTTCGTTCATTCACTCACCCGTAACGCAAGCTCGAGCCAGGGACGTTCGGAAGCCACCCTGCCCCCCTACCGCCCGCCCGTTGCCTCGATTCCCTACTCGATGCTCAGCGTCGGCTGGGCGACTTGCCGCGCGCTTCGCACGCTGATCTGCCCGGCCGTGGCCCGCACGATGCCTTCGATGGCCTCCCGCACGGTGTCCCCGGCGTGGGTGAAGTACTTTTCCGGCGTCCCGGCGTCGGCGAACTCACGCAGCTTGCCGTTGAGCGGGATCGCGCCCAGGAAAGGCACCTCCAGCTCCCGGGCCGCCGCCTCCGCCCCACCGTGGTCGAAGATCTCGTCCCGGTGGCCGCACTGCGGGCACAGGTAATAGCTCATGTTCTCGATGATTCCCAGACACCCCACGTTGAGCTGCTGATACATGCGCACGGCCCGCTTCGCGTCGGCCAGGGCCACGTCCTGCGGCGTGCAAATGATCACCGATCCGGTGATAAAGGGGATCGACTGGGCCAGTGTCAAGGGCACGTCACCGGTGCCCGGCGGCAGGTCCACGATCAGGTAGTCCAGCTCGCCCCAATCCACCTGCTGCAAGAACTGGGTCACCACGCCGTGTACCATGGGCCCGCGCCACACGACGGCCTGCTCCGGCTCGATCATGAACCCGATGCTGATCAGCCGTACGCCGGCGGCCTCGACCGGCACGATCATCTCGTCGCGAATCTGCGGGCGGGCGCCCTGCGCGCCCATCATGGTCGGAATGCTCGGCCCGTACAC
>DATKXO010000225.1:0-19694 GCA_035528995.1 Phycisphaerae bacterium
CGTTGGGGCAACTGGTGGGCGAGTCGGATGACGTATGTTTTCTTGTGCAGTGCCTTTTACAGGCACGACATGGATCAGGAGCCACCCGCCCAACATCAGTGATGGATCAAGATGCACCCTGCCAAACCCCAGTGGTGCATCAAGATGCACCCTACGGGCTGGGTGGGAGGGCGCCGAAGCGGCGGTCGCGACCGGCGAAGTCGCGGATGGCGTCGTTGAGCTGGTCGGGGCCGAAGTCGGGCCAGAGCACGTCGCAGATGTGGAGCTCCGAATAGCTGATCTGCCAGAGCAGGAAGTTGCTGATGCGGTGCTCGGAGGCGGTGCGGATGAGCAGGTCGGGGTCGGGCAGGCCGGCGGTGCAAAGCGAGTTGCTGATCAGGCGCTCGTCGATGTCGTCCAGGTCGATCTTTGCGTCGCGGACGTCGGCGGCGATCTTGCGAACGGCGTCGACGATCTCGGCGCGGGAGCCGTAGTTGAGGGCGAGGCAGAGCTTGAGGCCCTTGTTGGCGGCGGAGCGGTTGATGGTGATGTCCATCTCGGTGAGGACGCCGTCCGGCAGGCCGTCGCGCTGGCCGACGTGGACCAGGCGGACGTCGTTCTGCATGATCTCCTGTCGCTCGGCGACGAGGTAGTGGCGGTAGAGCTCCATGAGGAAATCGACCTCGATGCGGGGTCGCTTCCAGTTCTCGGAGCTGAAGCTGTAGAGGGTGAGGGCCTCGATGCCGAGTCGGGCGCAGTGGGTGACGACGGCTCGGACGGCTTTGGCGCCCTGCTCGTGGCCCTTGATGCGCGGGAGGTTGCGTTGGCGAGCCCAGCGGCCGTTGCCGTCCATGATGATGGCGATGTGGCGTGGCAAGCGGTCGGGGTCGATGCCGAGTTCCTGCCGAGGATCGAGGGGTTTCTGGTCCATGGTCGTTTACCGGGTGCGGCGTTCGAGGGCGGATGCCAGGACGGAGTTCGGCCCGCCGCGGACGATGGTCTGGAGGCGATCAGGGCCGACGCTGGCGAGGTTGACCGGGGCGCCCACCAATTCCTGGATGCGCTCAATATAGCGAGCGGTGGGTAAAGGCAAGTCTTCGAAGCGTTGGATGCCGCTGAGGTCACCGGTCCAGCCGGGGAGCATCTCGATGACGGGCTCGACGCGCTCGAGGGTGGCGGCGTCGGGCGGCAGCTCTCGGGTGTTCTGGTCGGCGGATCGGTAGACGGTGCAGATGCCGACTCGGTCGAAGCCGCTGAGGGTGTCGAGGTGCATGAGGGCGATCTCGGTGATGCCGCCGAGTTGGACGGCGTAACGCACGGCGACGGCGTCGAACCATCCGCAACGGCGCGGTCGGCCGGTGGTTGTGCCGTACTCGCGGCCGCGCTCGCGGATGCGGTCGCCGATGACGTTGGTGAGTTCGGAGGGAAAGGGGCCGCCGCCGACGCGCGTAGTGTAGGCCTTGGTGACGCCGACGTAGTGCTGCACGGTCTGCGGGGGGACGCCGGCGCCGGCAGAGATGCCCCAGGGGCCGGTGCTGCTGGAGGTCACGTAGGGGAAGGTGCCGTGGTCGACGTCGAGGAGCATGCCGTTGGCGCCCTCGAAGAGCAGTCGGCGGCCGGAGGCGATGGCGTGGTGGAGGTAGGCGGTGGTGTCACAGACGAAGGGGCGGAGGCGGTCGGCACAGTCGGTCAGGCGTGCGGTGACGGCTTCGGCGTTCAGGTCGCCGTCCTGGGCGTACAGTGCCTGGAAGGTTTTTCGTTTGAGTTCGACGATTCGGGCGACGCGATCGGCGAGGGCCCGGGTGTCGAGCAGGTCGCAAACGCGGATGGCGGTGTTGCGTCTCATCTTGTCGGCGTAGCAGGGTCCGATGCCTCGGGCGGTGGTGCCGATTCGGTCGCGGTCGCCGGCGGCTTGCTCGGCGAGGCGGTCCTCGAGGAGGTGGTAGTCGGTGACGACGTGTGCCCGGGCGCTGATCCTGAGGTTGTCGCCGATGTCGATGCCCCGGCCGGCGAGCATGTCGATCTCACTGAGCAGCTCGACCGGGTCGAGGACGACACCGGGCCCGATCACGCCGGTAACGCCCCAGTGGAGCACACCGGACGGGACGAGGTGGAGGGCGAAGGTCTGGCCGCCGGTGCAGACGGTGTGGCCAGCGTTGGCGCCGCCGTTGTAACGGACGACGACGTCGAAGCGAGGGCTGAGGAGATCGACGATTTTGCCCTTGCCCTCGTCACCCCAGCACAGGCCGGTGACGGCGGTGTGTGCGCGCTGCGGGTCGGACACTGATGAAACTCCGAGTTGGCTCCGCCCGGGACAGCAAAACGGGGCCGTCACAGGCCCCAAAGCCGCTCAGACAGTGAATAGTACGCTATGGGTGTGGCGGAGTTCTGTCAAGATGAGGCGCCGTGGCGGGGCCGGGCGGGTGCTTGAAGGGCAGCGCTGTCCTGCGGTCGGAGGGCGGCGGGGGCGGGTGTGTGCTACAATCCAGGCGAAGCACACGGGGTGCGCAGCGGGCCGAAGGCAGAGTGATCAACGACAGAATGGCGCGACAGCGTAGACAGGATGTGACGGCCCTTCCCATGACGCCGGAGGAGGTTGCGGCCCGCGGCTGGGACGAGGTCGACGTGGTGTTCGTGACGGGGGACGCGTACGTCGATCATCCGAGCTTCGCGAACGGGCTGCTGGGGCGAGTGCTGGAGGCGGCCGGCTTCCGCGTGGCGATTCTGGCTCAGCCCAATTGGCACAGCGCCGAGGCGTGGCGGGCGTTCGGTCGGCCGCGGCTGTTCTTCGCGGTCAGCGCGGGCAACATGGACTCGATGATCAATCACTACACGGCCAACCGGAAGGTGCGCAACGACGACGCATACTCGCCCGGTGGTCGGATCAAGCTTCGCCCGGATCGGGCGACGCTGGCGTATTGTCAGCGGGCCCGGGAGGCGTTCGGCGGGGTGCCGGTGATCGCAGGCGGGGTGGAGGCGTCGATGCGCCGGTTGGCGCACTACGACTACTGGAGCGACAAGGTTCGGCGGTCGATTCTGCTCGACGCGAAGGCGGACCTGCTGGTTTACGGGATGGGCGAGGAGACGATCGTCGAGATCGCGCGGCGGCTGGCGACGGGTGAGTCGGTGGGTGATCTACGCGATCTGCGCGGGGTGACGTACGCATTGGGAGCCAGTGAGGAGCGGCCGGCTGGGGATACGGTGACGCTGCCGTCGTACGAAGAGGTGGCCGGCGACGAGTATGCGTTTGCCGAGGCGACGCGGATGATTCATCTGGAGACGAATCCGCACAATGCCCGGACGCTGATTCAGTACCACGATCGGCAGGCGGTGGTGCAGAATCCGCCGTCGCTGCCGCTGTCACAGCAGCGGATGGATGAGATCTACGAGCTGCCGTTCACGCGCCGGCCGCATCCGAGCTACACCGAAAAGATTCCGGCGTGGGAGGTGATCAAGGACTCGGTGACGATCATGCGGGGGTGCTTCGGCGGGTGTACGTTCTGCTCGATCACGACGCATCAGGGGCGGATCATTCAGTCGCGGTCGCGCGAGTCGGTCGTGCGCGAGCTGAAGGTGCTGGCCAGCGATCCGGAGTTCAAGGGCACGGTGAGCGACATCGGCGGGCCGACGGCGAACATGTATGAGATGAAATGTTCGCGGCCGGAGATCGAGAGGATCTGCCGGCGGCTGTCCTGCGTGTATCCGACGATCTGCAAGCTGCTGGATACGAGTCACGATCCGCTGATTCAACTGATGAAGGATTCCCGGCAGATCAAGGGTGTTAAGAAGGTGCTGGTGGCCAGCGGGGTGCGGATGGACCTGGCCCACCGGTCGCCGGAGTACATGAAAGAGCTGGTGGCGCACCACGTGGGCGGGCATCTGAAGGTGGCGCCGGAGCACACCGATCCCGAGACGCTGCGGATCATGAAGAAGCCGGGGATCGAGGATTTCGACCGGTTCGGCGAGGAGTTCAACAAGGCGTCATCGGAGGCGGGGAAGGAGCAGTACCTGGTGCCGTATTTCATCGCGTCGCACCCGGGCAGCGACCTGAAGGCGATGATCGAGCTGGCCGTGTACCTGAAGCGCGGCGGGTACAAGCCGGACCAGGTGCAGGACTTCATACCGGCTCCGATGGATATTGCGGCGACGATGTATCACACCGGTCTGGACCCGTTCACCAAGAAGCCGGTGAAGGTGGCCAAGGCGATGCGCGACCGGAAGATGCAGCGGGCGTTGATGCAGTTCTTCAAGCCGGAGAACTACTTCATGGTGCGGCAGGCGCTGGTCAAGGCCGGTCGGGGCGACCTGATCGGCGAGGGGTGTGACTGCCTGATTCCGACGAAGCCTCCAGCCGCTACGCTGGCGGCCCGGCGGAAGCAGGCCCAGGGCGCGCTGGGCGGGCGGCCCAAACAGCGCCGGGCGAAAACGACAGGGTACCGGCCGGGGCGGCGCGGGGCAGAACCACGGTAGGACGAGGCACTTGGTGGGTTGGGCTTCGCTCCATCCACCCTACGCGTCTTGGTGGGTTGCGCTTTGCTCCACCCACCCTACCCGTTTCTTCAAGGACAACCAGATTCGACGAGAGAAGATGGACCGGGTCCGGCGTCTAACATCCGGCCTTCTCGTGAGAGTACCCGCTCGGCCTTGGAATCGGGCGAAGATTCGGTAGAATGGCGGCCTCGGGAGCGGCAAATGGAGACTCCCGGGGCAGGACGGAAACGGACCCAATGACCGTCCAAGCAGTAGCAGGAATATCGCACGACGCCCCGCGTCGGCCAGGTCGATCGCCACGGCGGCTTCCGGGTGACGTGGAAGGGCAAGTCGCGACAGGATGTACTGAGCTCTTTCACGCCTACGCTGCCGCCGCAATGAGCTTCGCATCATTGTCAGACCACAGGCAACAATGCCGCACGCGGAGGAGTTCTATGAAGCGAAGGATCGTTGCTGCAATGAGCAGCGTCTCTTCGATGCTCGTGTACTTCATCGCATCCTGGACCCCGGCGCAGGCGTGCAGCAGCAACGTGGACGCGGGTGCGAGCGGTCCGACCGCGCAGGCTTCGCTGGAATACACGTTAAAGATCCAGTCACCGGCGTCGCAGGAAGTTCGTGTGAGCGTACGCTTGACGGGCCTCGAGCCGAAACAGGAACCGGTATCCTGGAACATGCAGCAGCGGTTTGCCTTCATTCGCCTTCCCGAGCCCCTTCTCGAGGGGCCGGTCAGGGCGACGGCCGGCACGCAGCCGATCGACTGCGAACACCGGTCACCGTTCAACTGGAGCGTCCCCAGTGCTGGGGCCCGCACGATGCGGTTGGACTACGTGGTACCGCTTACACACAGAACGATTGAGGCGGTAAAGGAGCGTGACGCGTATGAATACCCGTACGTAACCGATGACCACGGGTTTCTTGTCTCACCAACGTTGTTCCTCTTTCCAGAGAACGTCACCGTCGGGGAGATGCGTGTGCGATTCATCCTGCCGGACGGTTGGCAGATCGTCGCGCCCTGGCGGCGCCTCGGCGAACATGAGTTCGATCCCGGCGAGCCTGACAGCCTGCTCAATGACCTGATCGCGATCGGGGCGTGGCACATCCATCCGCTTCGCATCGGTCACTTCGAGGGCACCATTGCCTTCGCCCCCGGGCAAGAAGCGCTGGAGCGAACGGCCGTCGATATGATTCGGCGCATCGTCGAGTACGAACTCGAGTTGTTCGGTGGACAAGTAGAGAACCGCTACGCGTTCTTATTCGCTCGCCCGGACGGTAAGGGATTGGCCGGCTCGCCCAAGAAGCACTCCGTGACCCTTTGTGTGGAGCCGCGTCTGGTGCCGGCCGCGGGAACGCACCTTGGGCATTTGATTGCCCATGAGTTCTACCACACATGGGCGTCGGCCCTTTTCGCAATGCCCGACGAACTGCGATGGCTGAACGAAGGCATCACTGACTACTATGCCTATCTTGTCCCTGCCCGGCTAGGGCTGAATACGTGGGAACAGTTCGCCCGAACGCTGGGGGACAAGATGCAGCAATGTGCTGCCAATCCGCTTCGGGGAAAGCGCTCACTGGCCGACGCCGGCGGGGAGGAGTTCTTCAACGAGACGAATGCCTACAACCTTGTATATGACGGCGGGCTGCTGACCGGCGCCTGGCTGGACATGGCGATCCGCAGGGGCGAGGGGGGAAAGACGCTCGACGACCTCATGAGGGCCTTGGTCAACGATCCACGCTGGTTGACGGACGGGACTGCCCCGACGCTTGAAGACTTCCTGGCGACCGCCGGCCGTTTTGCTGACCCAGCAACCTGCGCGACCTTGAGGCGGCTGGTCACCCAGCCGTATGACCTCGATCCAGTGAAGGCGTTTGGCGGAGTCGGCATCACGATTCGGCGAGAAGTTGGCCCGCCCGAGATGGACCTCATGGCAAACCTCGATGGTACGCACGTGATTGATTTGAGTCGGAGTGGGCTCGCCTTCCGGCTCGGCGTGCGCCCAGGCGACCGTTTTGTGGAGGTAAACGGTCAGGCCGTAAGCACTCCCGACGAAGTCCATAAAGCCTGGCGGCGGCCGGCGGAGAGGCGCATCCAGGCTACGCTGGACCGCTTGGGGAAAACCATCGAGATCGACGAACCAGTGCCATTGATCGAGCGTTTCACCGTGCCTTCGGAGCCGTGGCGTCTGGCTGCAGACCGTTGAGGCGCTCCTTGGGACGCGGGAGGTTTCGTGGCCGGCGCATACGGTCGGCTGAGCGTGCGGGAATTCAGGACCGTTCCTGTTCGTTCCCGCTGTCAGCGGGCGGGCAAGACCGGATCACATCTTGAATAGCGGCGTCCGCGGAAGACGATGGGCTACTGGCTGTCGCATTCTGTGGCGGCGTATTCCTCCTGGGACTCGACCTCGGGGGCGGCTGGATCGGGGCATTGGGTGCGCCAGCCGTCGGCCGTGCCGGTGGTGTTCTCCTCGGCGTAGGCGGATTCTCCGTTGACGGTGCCGGTGGTCTCTCGCGGAGACTCGAAGGCCCCGTTCTCGAAGCGGTCCGGCGGACTGCCGGAGAGCGTGGCGTCCGAGATCAGGAACTTGTACTCGGTAGTGGCGGTGGACCACATCGTGCAACCCCGGAAGACGTAGGAACGGAAACCCCAGTTGATGGTAACGCGGGTGCTGTCGTCGTCGGTGGCCACGAACTGCTCGGTGCTGATCGACGCGTCACCCTGGACGCCGGCGTTTGGCACGGTGAAGCGCATGAACTCGCCGGTTTCGATCCAGACCTCGCCCGGTTGCAGGTCGAAGTCGGGCGGACCGAAGTAGGCCCAGACGCACTCGAGGCGCCCGGTGTCGTCGATATCGTAGATGAATTGCGAAACGTCGCCGCCGACGTCCGGCGTGATCTCGACGGTCCAACAGCCGGCCAGCGCCTCGGCGGTGAACTGTACGTCTTCGCCCTCTCCCTCGCCTTCACCTTCCCCGCCGGCGCCGTCGCCCGTGACGCATTGGCCGTCCGCCACGCAGACTTTTTCGCCGGGGCAGTCGTCGTCCCGCGTGCATTTGGGCACGCACTGGCCGTCGGTGCAGACCAGGTTGGAAGGACAGGGCTTCGCCGGACAGCGGCAGTCGGGGTCGTCCCAGAGTGCATCGGCCACTCCGCTCAGGGAGCTGGCTATGACGCGTTCGGCGCGATCGATTGCGGCCGTAGCCTCGTCGGCGAGCCGGGTGCAGTATTCCCAGTACTTTTCGGATTGGTGGCTCTTGCGACACTGGGCATACACGGCGTTCCTTACGGGCTTGGCCAGAATTACTTCCAGGAAGCAGAACCGGTTTGACAGAACCCTGGCCAGGTCACTTCGACTGAGACACTCGGCGAGAGGGTGGTTGTTTTCCACGCTGTCGACGTTCTTGTAACCGTGCCGGGCGAGGATTCCGCGGACGACGTACTTGGGGGCGTCTTCGGCACAGGCCACAACCGGATGTACGCCCGGATCAAAGACACGAACCTGGGCCGCGCGGCGGGCGACTTCGCCGTCCATGGGTAGCTCGCAGGCCGTGACTTTGGTGGCCCCGGAGTCCGCGTCGAGGCCGGGCAGGATTTCATCGAGATCGGTGTCGTCGAGAAAGAGGCCGGGCAAGGTGAGGACGACCTCGCCGTTGTCGCGTGCCTCGACGTCGGCCGAGCCGTCCGCGTTGTAGGTGACGGTGAGGACGAGCGATCCGAGGGTAAGCTGCGTGGGGCGCTGCTGATCGTCCAGGGTGACGTCGAGATCGGCCTGGGCATCGCCGGAATCGACGCTCAGGCCGGTGAAGAGGACCGCGCCGGCCTCGGGGTCGGTTGAGCCGTAGAAGGCGGCGGAGAAGTTGGCGTCCGGGTCCTGGACCAGCATCACGGTGCCAGCGGAGTCGGGGAAAGTGACGTCGAGATCATCTTCCTCCTGGTCGGGAGGCGCGATGTCTTCGGCGAAGATTTCGGAGGCGATGGTGTCGACGCACGGTTCACAGCTTTCGCGGCCGGCAGGCCCGCCCCCGGCCTCGAGCGGCGCGCCCTCGATCTGAGTAAGGACGTTGTCGATGGAGTTGGCGGAGGACATGCCCAGCGCATGGTGGTCCTGGATGATCCCATACATGGCCTGGACGTCGCCGGCGTGCGCCGTGCAAGTCGGGATACAGGCCGCCTCGGCCGCCGCGGAGACCTGGATGGCGGTTTCGGCCGGCGTATTGGTAGAGGAGCCGCCGCCACCGGTCTTGACGGTGCAACCGCCAACAGCGAGAGCAGCAGCGCAACAAATGGCGCGGAGGAGTGGGTCGGTGCGTGTCATTTCGAATGCCCCATTTACCGATCTGGTTGTCGTCATTTTACGGCCCGGAACGTGTCCATTGCAAGTCTTCTACGGGCTGGGGTTCGACCGTGGCTGCATTCCTCCGCCCCATCCGGGGCGAAAATGGCTGCGGCGTTGGGCGCGGCTCGGTTCGCTGC
This sequence comes from Phycisphaerae bacterium, assembly GCA_035528995.1. Taxonomy (GTDB): domain Bacteria; phylum Planctomycetota; class Phycisphaerae; order UBA1845; family UBA1845; genus DATKXO01. The sequence goes on from DATKXO010000225.1 coordinate 8,938, forward strand.
TGCTTGCCGGGTCTAAGGACCCGACCTGCCACTGAAGTTGGTGGCCAGGTGGGCAGGTGCCGGTTGTTATCGGCCTGAGAACACGCGCCAGGCGTACCGGATAAGTGGCCAACCAAGCGGGCTGTTGGAGCCGTCGTTTGCGGCCGACGATATGGCAAGGGCGGCGGTACCGGCCGTAGCGGTCGGGGTTTGCGCGGTTCGGAGCGACATACGCATGGCAGCTTCCACGGCTGACGAGCCTCCGAACGATGGGACGGCGCGCGGGCCGCGCAGGGCGGACGGGCGAGGCGGGGTGGTCGGGCGAGCCGGGGTGGTCGAGCGAGGCGGGGCCGGGTGGCGGGTCGGGGTGGGCGGGCTGGTCTCGCGGGCAGTTCGGACGCTGACATCGCATCGTTGGCTGGTGGTGTTCTGTGCGGCCAACGCGCTGGGGTGCGGCGTGGTGACGGTGCGTTATCTGGCATCGCTGGACGGGGCGCTGGGGCCGCAAGGTGAGGTGATCACCGGCGACTTCATGCACTTCTACCTGGGCGGGCGGATGATCCTGGAGGGGGACGGGGCCGCACTGTATGACGTGGCGGCGCAGGGGGAAACGCAGGCGCGGATCGTCGGGCCGCAGTACGGGAAGGTACATTGGTACAACTACCCCCCCACCTTCGCGGTGGCGCTGGCGCCGCTGAGCGCGTTGCCGTACGTCTGGGCGTTCTACGTGTACGACCTGCTGATGGCGGCGGCGATGGCGGCGACGTTGTGGATGCTGCGTCCGCTGCTGCCGGCGCTGGGGCGGTACTGGGGTGTCACGGTGCTGGCGGTGGTGTTCTTTCACCCGATTATTCGGAACATCGTCGGCGGGCAGAACACGGTGCTGACGGTCTTTCTGATGACGGGTGTCTACGTAGGGCTACGGACCGATCGAGGGGTGCTGGCCGGCGTGTTCCTGGGGCTATTGCTGTACAAGCCGCAGCTCGTGCTGCTGCTGGGGCTGATCCTGCTGGTGCGCGGGGCGCTTCGGCCGGTGATGGTGGCCGGCGTGGTGGGGATGGGGCATTACCTGGTGGGGGCGGTGTTCTGCGGGGCGTCGTGGCCGATGACGTTTCTGAAGTTTCTGGCGTGGTTCGGGCCTGTGGAGGCACGCCTGAATCGGGCGACGCACTTCTCGCTGTTGCGGGTGTGCGAGTTCTCGCTGCCGGCGGCGTGGGCGCATGTGGCAGCGGGCGTGATGATGCTCGCGGTGCTGGCGATTGTGATTCGATTTGCCCGGCAACACGCGGCGAGTGAGGCGGGGTTCGCGGTGAGCTGGGCGCTGGCGATCACAGGGGCCGTGCTGATCAGTCCGTATGCTCAGTATTACGACGCGGGGATACTGGTGCTGCCGGTGCTGCTGGGGCTGGACTACGTGTTGCAGCAGGGTCGGGACCCGTCGGCGAAGCTGCGGCTGCTGCTGGTGGCCGGTTACGTGCTGTATCCGATCTACGAGGTTTCGCGGGCGATTCAGTTCCAGCCGCTGGTGCTGTGGCCGGTGCTGATCCTGATCTGGTTGACGGGGGTTCTGTCAGGATCGGGCGGATCGGCTGACACGGCTGGTAGCGACCCCCCTACCACTCTGTGGCGGTCATGGCTTTCCGTGTTCCGGCCGGCGGGCGCTGCACCGACGACGCGCGTCTCGCGTTAATCCCGATCCTCCATGGCGCGTTGGATGTCGTCGAGCCTGGCCCGCAGTTCTGGAGAGAGATGGTTACGGATCGCCTCGTCGATCAGGCCAACGCTCGTCAGGTCCGCTATGTGGACGCGATCGATGTCGCGGCAGGAGGTGAGCTTCATCCGCACCAGGGCCGCCAGATCGAGCACCAGGAAGCCCTCCGGATCGCGAACCGCCTCGTCCACCGAGGGTGCCGGGCAAGGATACGACGGCCGAACGAACTCGTCGGCCCACACCAAGTGAACACCGGACCTCTTGCTCGGCTCGTCGGGATCGACGAACAACACCATCCGACGCAAGTCGTGACGCTTGAAGCCCAGGGTCGTCATGGCCTGTGTCACCCGGTCGTCGTCGGATCGCCGAACGAGCAGGTCTACGTCCTTGGTCGCGCGGGTGGCACCCGGATCAGCACGTCCAACCCAGGTCGCCACGGCGTTGCCGCCGATGACGGCATACGGCACGTTCGCTGCGTCGAGGGCTTCGGTCACCCGCCTCAGCCGCTTCTCGACGCGATCCACCGCCATCACATGTGCTCGAAAGGATAAGCTCGCCACGGTTGAGGATTCTATCTCCCAGCGCGCAAGGACGCCATGCCGCGCGCCAGACTACCGAAGCCACTCACGCAACAGCGCCTTCGCCTTCTCCAGGGCCTCGGGCAGGGCATCCGGGTTCTTGCCGCCGGCCTGGGCGAGGGTGGGTTTGCCGCCGCCGGAACCGTTGACGATGGGGGCGATCTGTCGGACGAGGTCGCCGGCTTTGAGGCCTCTGTCGACTGCGTCCTTGCTCATGCCGGCCACGAGGGTGACCTTGGCGCCGGACACCGACGCGAGGAGGACGGCCGAGGCCTGGGTCTTGTTGCGGACCCAGTCTATCGCGCCGCGCAGTGCTTCAGCCGGGGCGTCGTCGATCTGACCAACGACGATGGTCACGCCGTTGACCGTCTCGGCCGAGTCGAGCAGGGCGGCCACCTGTTCCATGGCCGACCGGCCGGAGTCGGCCGATCGCTGCTTGGCCTCTTTCTTGGCGATTCGGCGAAGCTCGGCCAGCTTGTCGGCCAGCTTGTGGCGCACTACGACGGGGATGACGGATTCGTTGATGGTGCGTTGAAGGGACGCGAGTTCGGCATTGAGGTCCGCTTCCTTACGGGCGCGGCTCGGAAAGGTGTGGTCGCGGCCAGCGGCGGTTAGGAGGGCGTCGGTCTTCTCCAGGAGTTCGGCGCCTGTCGCCTCCGCCTCGCGGGCTGCCTCGCCGGAAAGTCCCACCACGCGGCGAACGCCCTTGGCTACGCCTTCTTCGGAGATCAGGACGAATCGCTCGGCCTGGCCGCTGTTGGACAGGTGGGTCCCGCCGCAGAACTCGACGGGATGCTTCATCCACTTCGGATCGTCCGGGCTGCCCAACAGGGTGTCCGGGGCGGGGTTGTCTTCGTCGCCGATGGGCGCACCGATGGAGACGACGCGCACTCGCTCCGGGTACTGCTCACCGAAGACCGCCCGTAGCGTCCTTATCCGCAGGGCCTTGGTCTGATCGACCTCCTGCGTGAATACGGGGTGGTTTGCCTCGATCTGCTGATTGGCCAGCGCCTCGACCCGTTCCAGTTGCTCGGGCGTCACCGGCTTGTTGTGCGAGAAATCGAAGCGCGTCTTTTCCGGATCAACCAACGACCCCTTCTGCTGCACGCCATCACCCAAAACCTCCCGCAGGGCCCAGTTGAGGATGTGGGTGGCGGTGTGGTTTTGCATCGTGGAGGAGCGGCGCGGATCAACGCGAAGTTCGCAGCTTTGTGGCACCTTAACGGTGCCCTTCGTGACGACTCCGACATGTGCGACATTTCCAAGTGCGCGCCCGACTGACGTGATACGTATCTCACCCGTTTCTGTTGACAAGGTACCTGTATCGGAAACCTGACCTCCCTGCTCGGCATAGAAGCAAGTGCGATCCGTCATCACGACGACTTCTGCTCCCTCCTCAATATTCTGGAATTGAGAATGTATCATCATCACGGTCGCACGGCAGTTAAGACTGATGCCGTACTTCGGGCTCTCGTCGCATGGAGGAACCGCCTGAGGGTGCCACTGCTCAAGGATCGTCGTGGAAGCCGCACGCTCGGCACCACGAGCCTTGGCTCGGGCTTCCTCCATGAGCCTCTCGAATTCACACGTATCAACGTGTAGCCCGCGTTCGCGCGCCATCATCTGGGTGAGATCAATTGGGAAGCCATATGTATCGTGCAACCTGAAGGCCGCTTCGCCTGGGATCACGTTCTTGCCAGCTCGCTTGAAGAGAGCTACTTCCTTTGGGTGGATCCATTCTCCTGCGGCGAGGAGTGCAGGCGTCGGGGAGTCCGTGAGTTCATTCTCAGTGACATAATCGTCGGAAGCGATTCGCTTGACGGTCTGCACCCATTCCTCGAACAGCGCTATCCCGCGTTCCAGTGTTCGGTCAAACGACTCTTCCTCGTCGCGGATGATCTTGGCGATCTCGTCGGGCTTCTGCTTGAGTTGCGGGAAGGCGTTGCCGAGGGAGTCGACGACTGCCGGGACGAGCTTGTACAGAAACGGCTCGTGCATGTTGAGGTACTGCCAGGCATAGCGGACCGCTCTGCGCACGATCCGTCTCAGTACAGAACCACGGTCTCCGCGGTCGGGCATGCAGCCGTCGTTGATCGCGAACGTCAGGCAGCGAGCGTGGTCGGCGATGACGCGGTAGCTGATGTCGGTCATTAGTTGAGGGATCGAGGGTGCGCTCCCGGCGCCTTCCCTTGATCCCTCGATCCCTTGATCCCTCGATCCCTCCTGCGGCAGCAAGCCAGTGTAGGGGGGGGCGCCGGTTATCTCGCGGATCGCGTCGAAGATCGGCGTGAACACGTCCGTGTCGTAATTGCTCACTTGGCCGAGCTTGCCCTGGGCCATGCCTTGCAGGACGGCGCAGAGTCGCTCGAAACCCATGCCGGTATCGACGTGCTTGGCCGGCAGGTTGGTCAGCTTGCCGTCAGCCGCCCGGTTGTACTGGATGAACACCAGGTTCCAGATTTCGATTGCCCGGTGATCGCCGGCGTTGACCAGCGGGCCGCCGGTCTTGTCCGGGGTCAGGTCGATGTGGATTTCGCTGCAGGGGCCGCAGGGACCCGTGTCGCCCATCTCCCAGAAGTTGTCCTTCTTGTTGCCCGGAACGATGTGCGACGGATCGATGTCCGTCATGTCCTTCCACAGTCGGGCGGCCTCGTCGTCCGGTTCGAGTCCTTCCGACTCATCGCCCTCGAAGTAAGAGGCGTATAGCCGGTCCTTCTCGATGCCCCACACATCGGTGAGCAGTTCCCAGGCCCACTCGATGGCCTCCTTCTTGAAGTAGTCGCCGAAGGACCAGTTGCCCAGCATCTCGAAGAGGGTGTGGTGGTAGGTATCCTGGCCCACGTCGTCCAGATCGTTGTGCTTGCCGCCGGCCCGGATGCATTTCTGGGTGTCGGCGACTCGGGTGTAGGGGCGGCTGCCGGTGCCCAGGAAGACGTCCTTGAACTGGTTCATGCCGGCGTTGGTGAACATGAGGGTGGGGTCGTCGGCCGGCACCAGCGACGCGGAGGGGACGATGGTGTGGTCCTTGGTCTTGAAGAAGTCCAGGAACTGCTGTCTTATCTCGCGTGAGGTCATTCAAACATCCTGACGAACAGGTCATCGGCGGCGACTCGGCGGCGGCCGCCAAGGTCATCCCGGCCCGGAAACAGGTCGCAGAGAGCGAACCAGGGCGGATTGAGCGATGATCGGTTGTAGGCCTGGGAACGTCAAGTCCCGGGGGTGAGCAGCCGTTCGGGTCTGCGGACCCGACCTACGTGCTGGGGTCTACAATGACCGATCCAGGGCCGACAGGCTAATGGTCCTGGTCTCTCCTTCGGAGCTGACCTGGAGCGTGACGGGCGATTTGACCCTGTCGTCGGCGGCGAGGAACTCCTCGATGGTGCGGACTCGGCGGCGGTTGAACTTGAGGATGATCTGCTGGGGCTCGATGCCGGCGGTTTCCGCGTCGGAGTCGGCGTCGACGGCCACGACGACGAGGCCGGCCTGATCGCGGGTGAGACCGAACTCGGCGAGGACGGCATCGGTGGGTTCGGCGAGCCAGGCTCCGCGCCAGCGGGAGGTCCGCGGCTCGTCGCCGGTGGATTGGTCGCCGCCGGCCAGGACCGGGCTGACTTCGCGAACCGCAAGGGTGGCGGTGGTCGTGCCGCGCTGACCGTTACGCTTGTAGACGATGGTGGCCGGAGTGCCTACCGGCGTCGCGCCGATGGTTCGGACCAGATGATCCGTGTCGGTGATGGCCACGCCGTCGAACTCGATAATCACATCGCCGCGTTGGAGCCCGGCTCTGGCGGCCGGCCCGTTCGCGGGGCTGACCGATCGGACCAAGGCGCCGGCGCGGGCGGTCAGGCCGGCGGCCCGGCGGGCGGCGGCATCCGGGTTGTCGATCTGTACGCCGAGGAAGCCGTAACGGACGGGCTCGCCGGCGATCAACGTCTGGACGATGTTGCGATTGCGGGGCTCCATGGGGATGGCGAAGCCGACGCCCTCGGTGACGCCGGAGCGGGACCTGATGGCGGTGACCAGGCCGATCATTTCACCGTCGATGTTGAAGAGCGGCCCACCGCTGTTGCCGGGGTTGATGGCGGCGGAGGTCTGAATCAGATTGCCGTAGTAACGCTCGTCGGCGCCTTCGAGGCCGTCGTTCAGTTCCCGCGAGAGGTCCTTGCCGACGGCGCTGACGATGCCGTAGGTGACGCCGGTGCGTCCGTCTCGGTTGGCGAGTCCGAAGGGGTTGCCGATGGCGAAGCACCACTGCCCCTGCTGCACCTGATCAAAGCTGCCGAAGTGGACCGGCGGGACGAAGGGGACTTCGATCTTGACCACGGCCAGGTCGCTGCGCTGGTCGGCCTGGATGAGCTTGGCGTCGAACTCTCGGCCGTCGTACAGGACGACGATGATCTCGTCAGCGCCGGCGATGACGTGGGAGCTGGTAAGGATTTGGCCATCGCGGGAGATGACCGCCCCGCTGCCGTGGCTTCTGGCCCAGCGCATTCGAGGGTGGCCGGAGCGCTCCCGCCCGGAACCGATGTACGGGCCCAGCGAGTAGGTTCGGATGGCGACGGCGGATGGGCGGGCCTGTTCGGCGAGTCGGACGAAGGCGCTCTCGAGTTGCCGCAGGTCGCGGATTTGCAGCGGTTGGCTGCGGACCTGGGCGGGTGCGTCGGTCCCGGCAAGAGCGATGGTCAGGACGGCGAAGGCGAGGAGAGCGATAGATTGGGGAGTACGTCGGGCAGTGGATGGGGTCATGGTTGGCAAATCCTTTGGCCCGCCAGCCTCGAATCCAACTTTGGTGTATTATAGTACCTGCCCGGCGCGCAGCCGCCATAATCCTGACAGAGCGGCGGCACCCTGCAAGAAATGACGATTGCCAGGCCGGATTCCGGCCAAAAACCAGCCCCGGCGCCCGAGCGCCACAGTGGAAACATGAACGAGCACACGCTGGCGAAACTCGAGTTTGACCGAATCCGGGAGGTCCTGGCCGGTCATTGCAGTTGCTCGCTGGGCAAGGTGCTGAGCCGGCGGATCGTCCCGTCAACGAGCGCAACCGAAGTGCGGCGGTGGATCGGCCAGGTCCGCGAGATGAACACGGCGGTCGAGACGGGCCTGGGGCTGCCGCCGATGGGCGGTGTCCGGGATATCCGGGTGCACCTTCCGCAGGCCGGGACGCCGGCCGGTCTGGAGGCCGATGCACTGGCCGATATCGCCGAGACGCTCGCCGCCACTGGACCCGTTCGGGCGTGGCTGGAAGCGCTCGGTGATGAAGCGCCCAGTCTGCGACGCTTCGGCGAGCGGATCGGGGATTTCACGGTTCCGGCGGCGAGCATCTCCGAGGCGATTGACGCTCGGGGAAAAGTGCGCGACGAGGCGAGCCCGAAACTGGCGACGATCCGGGCGACGATCGAGAAAGCCCGGAAGCAGATCACGGTGGTCATCGACCGTCTGTTGAGGCAGACGCGCGTGCTGCGCCTGCTGCAATACCCGAATCCGACGTTCCACAACGACCGGACCGTGCTGCCGCTCAAGGCGGAGCATCGGGGTCGAATCCCGGGGATCATCCATCGCAGCTCGGACAGCGGTGCGACGCTGTACGTCGAACCGGCCGAGGCGGTCGAGCTGAACAACACGATCGTGCGTCTGCGTCAGGAAGAGCACAAGGAGATCACGCGCATTCTGCAGGTGCTGTCGCGGCTGGTTCACGAGAATGCGGGCGGCATTCAACGCACGCTGGCGGCCATCGGCGTGCTGGATTTGGTGGTGGCGAAGTATCGGTACGGGCGCCACCGCGGGTGCCTGTGCCCGGACGTGCGGGACGACGGCGTGTTGTACCTGCAGCAGGCGAGGCATCCGGTGTTGGTGGAGGTCTTCGACGCCGAGGGCGGGAGCGGCGGGGACAACGGCGAGCCGCATGGGGTGGTGCCGATCGACGTGCGACTGGGCGACGACTTCGACCTGCTGGTGGTGACCGGCCCGAACACGGGCGGCAAGACGGTGACGCTCAAGACGGTGGGGCTGATCGCCCTGATGGCCCAATCGGGCATCCCTATCCCGGTGGGACCGGGCACGGAGGTTCCGGTTTTCCGCAATGTGTTCATCGACGTGGGTGACGAACAATCGCTGCAACAGTCGCTGAGCACGTTCAGCGGGCACATGGCCAACATCCTGTCGATCCTACAACGGGCCGGAAAGGGATCGCTGGTGCTGCTGGACGAGTTGGGGGCGGGGACCGATCCGGACGAGGGGGCGGCCCTCGGCCGGGCGGTGATCGACGAAATCCTGCGACTGGGGGCCAAGGCGGTGGTCAGCACGCACCTGTCCGCGCTGAAGGGGGTGGCCTACACACACCCGCGGATCGACAACGCGGCGGTGGAGTTCGACGTGGAGTCGCTACGGCCGACCTATGCCCTGCGTCTGGGCGAACCGGGCAACAGCAACGCGATCGTGGTGGCCGAGAGGTTGGGCATGTCGGGCCACACGGCGGAGCGTGCCCGGCGTCACCTTTCAGATCAGCACCGGCACCTGCAACAGGCGATCGAGGGCACGTTGCAGTCGCGGCGACAGGCGGAGGCCGCCCGACAGGCCGCCCTGAAAGCGAAGCTGGAGGCGGATCGCTCGCGGGAACGGTACGAGGACCAGCGCGATAAGCTGAGCGAACAGCGGGAGGAGTATCGTCAGTGGGTCGAATGGATCAACCGGCTCACCCGCGGCGACAGGGTCTACGTGCGAAGCTTCGAGAAGAACGCGACGGTGGTTCGGGTTCATCTGCACAAACAGACGGCGCTGGTTTCAGCAGGTGCGATGGACTACGAGGTGCAGCTCCGCGAGTTGTCGGCGGCGCATGAGGGGGACGACGCGGACGGGTAGGCCAACCCTGGCTGACCTATGCCACCCGCCGGGTCAGGTTAGTCGGCCGGCCAGGAGGGCGGGGAGTTGGTCCGGGGGCGTGCGGATGCCGATGTAGAAGGGGCCGAACTCGGCGTACTTGGCGCTGGCCGGGTCGAAGCGCATCTCGTAGATCAGCTTCTTGAAGGGCAGAACGTCGTCAGCGTGAAGGCTGACGCCCCACTCCCAGTCGTCGAGTCCGACCGAGCCGCTGATGATCTGCTTGACCTGTCCGCGGTACTGTTGGCCGATGCGGCCGTGGGCGCGCATCAGGTCGCGGCGTTCCTCCAGCGACAGGGCATACCAGTTGACGTGCTCGCCGCGGCGCTTGTCCATGGGATAGAAGCAGATGTAGCGGTGGGCGGGGATGTCGCACCAGAGCCGGTCGACCGCCCGCTGCTTCTGTTTGTCCATCTCACGGGCGAAGGCCTCGTCGAAGGCGTCGGTTCCCGGGGTGACGCCCTGGTCGGCGAGCTTCTTGTTTGCGATGGCGGTCAGTTCGTACAGGCCCAGCTCGATGACCGAGAAGTAGGAGTAGGCGGGCAGCAGATAGTCGTAGAGCTGCAACTGGCGGAGGCCCAGCTCGGCTCGGTTGAGATCGTCGGGCGACCGGCGGTAGTGGACCAACATGAGGTCGCCCTTCTGGGTCAAGACGCTGTAGAGGGCCGAATCGCCCTCGCCACCGGCGGCGGAATCGAGCCACCGGGCGGCCTGCCCGGCGATCTCGCCTTTCCGGTGTTCGTCGAGGGCTCGCCAGGCGGCCCAATCCAGAGCGTAGACGTCGTGCAGGACGTACCAGCCCTCGAGGGTCTGGGGCACATCGGTTCCGCTACGTTCGGTCATTGGCACGATCTCCCTTCAAGTCGGCCCGGGTAGATATTGAAACGGATGGGGGCGACGTCGTCCAGGTTGGCCCGGCGAGTCGGCGCATCTCTGACGGCGTAGGCCGCGCGGGTTCCCGACTCCGTCGGGACGGGTTCCACCCGCGGCTCGGGAAAGGCATTATAGGCGTGCGGGATGATCGGAGACGGCTGGGGCGGGGAGTAACCCGGCGTCGGTCAGGGCGGTGGCGCCGGCGGCGACGTCGGCGGCCAGCTCGGTGAGGTCGGCGAAGACGCAGCGGGCGCCGGCGCGTCGGAAGCGTGCCGCGGTGCAGGCGCCCGATGCGACGCCCACGGCCAGCAAACCGGCGGCCTCGGCGGCCCGGACCGTGGGCTCGCCGGCGGCGGCGACGACGGCCCGCGGATCGCCGTCGGCCAGTTGCCGTAGCTGCTGCTGCCGGGCAGCGCGATCGTCGCGCAGGGCGGACATCCGAGTGAAGTGCACGGAGAGGTTGTGGGCATCGAGTTGTCGTTGTCGGGCGGCACGGTTGCGTCCGATGCTGACCAGATGACACTCGCCGGCCCGCCCGAGCGTGCCCAGGGCGGCGGCTACGTCGGCGTGGGGCAGTGCTAGGTCGAGACTCGCATCGCTCTCGAGCAGGTCATCGAAGCACCGGCGAAACTCGAGCAGGGTGGCCGGCTTGACACCGCGCACCAGTTCGCCGTCGGCGGCGCCCCGGCGGACAGCCCGCCAGAAGGCGCCTGGGTCAATCCTGGGCAAACCGAGAG
>DATKXO010000226.1:0-10043 GCA_035528995.1 Phycisphaerae bacterium
CAGAACGCCCAATTGCGAGATGACCGTGCGAAGGTTCACCAGCCTCGCCCTGAAAGAAAGCTGTTCGTCATTTGTCTGCGAAGAGTTTCTTGAGCTCGCGGTCCAGTCCGTGCGGGCCGATCAACAGCACCGTGTCACCGTGGCGGACGGTGTCCTCGGCCCCGGGCACCTTGACCGCGTCGCCGTGTTGGATGGCACCGACCAGGCAGTTGGCCGGCAGTTTCAGATTGCGCAGTTCCTGGCCGACGGCCGTCGCTCGCCGCGTCGGCTGAATCTCGTAGACTTCGGCCGTGCCTTCGGCCAGCGTGCCCAGGACGCGCAAAGGCCCGGCCTCCAGGAGCTTACGCAGCTCCTTGGCCGCCTCCTCCCGCGGGCTGAAGGCCTTGTCGATCCCCACCACCGACAAGAGGTGGTGATAGGCCGATCGCTCGACCGAGGCCAGGGCTCGCCTGACACCCAGGCTCTTGGCCTGAGCGCTGGCCAGGATGTTGTGCTCGTCGTCCTTGGTCACGGCCACGAAGGCGTCGGCACCGCCGATGCGTTCCTCCTCGTGCACGTGCGGGTCCGACGGATCTCCGTGCACGACCGTGACGTGTTCGAGCTTGTGCGACAACTCTTCGGCTCGCTCTCGGTCCACCTCGAACAGTCGCACCGAGAAATGCGGGCCCTTCAGCGCACGACACAACCACACGCCCATGGTGGACCCACCCATGATCACAACGTTCTCTCGCCTGGACTTGCCGCTGGTGAAGGCCTTGCGGCCCTGCTCGAACGCGGCCCGCTCCCCGATCAGCGTCACGACGTCGCCCGGTTGAATCACTGTGGTCGCCTTGGGAATGAACGACTTCCCCGCCCGGTGGACCTGGGCCAGTCGCACGCCCGGCGGCAGCCTCAACTCCTGCAGCGCCGTTCGCATGGCCGGCGCTCCGTCCTCCACGGGCAGCTCCTGCATCTCGATGCGTCCCTTGGCGAATTGCTCCACCGCCAGGGCGCCGGGGTTCCGCAGATTGCGGGCGATGGCCAGAGAGGTCAGATACTCCGGACACACGAGTTGATCGATGCCCAGATGTGTCGCGTAGTCGAATCCGCGTTGCTCGGCAAAAGCGGCGTGATGAACCCGGGCGGCGCACTTCTTCGCACCCAGCCCCTTGCCGATCGCGGCCGACAACAGGTTGACCTCATCCACGTTCGTCGCCGCCACCAGCAGATCGCACTTGCCCGCACCCGCCTCGATCAGCACCTCCGCATGGGCGCAGTTGCCACGCAACGTGCGCAGGTCCAACCGGTCCTCCAGGGCCTGCAGCTTCCGGGCCGAGGTGTCGATCATCACGATGTTGTGTTTCTTGGCGCCGAGCATCTCGGCCACGTGACGCCCGACTTCACCGGCACCGGCGATGAGGATGTTCATCTGGACCTTTCCGCGCCGAGTCCCTCACGGTCACAATCATACGGCATCCAGCAGCGCGCACAAGGCGGTTGTGAAGCGGCTCGAATCCGCTCTGCCGCCACAGGGGTGGAGAACGCATGATTTGCCGGACACCTATTGGGACGGCCTGTACCGCAGGTCGAGGATGAATCGCGCCCAGCGCTGCTCGAACTGCTCGTCCGGCGGCCCGAAGACGCCCTCGAAGTCGGCCACCTCGCGATCGTAGGAGTGCGTCTCGCCCGGTTTGCGCCCAGCCAGCAGGCGCAGGTACTCGGCAAACTGCTCGCGTTTGGTCCGTTGCAGGTAGAAGACCAGCGACCACGCCTCCGTGTAGTAGTGGACCAGGTTGCCGTCGCTGCGACGGTGGAACAACTGGGCGTCGCCGATCAGATCCCGCAACCGCAGGAACTGCTGGGAGTCGAAGGCGACAGGCAGGTCCTCCGGCACCAACCGGGCCCGCGGATCGCCCCGACTCAGGCAATCGCGATAATCCCCCAGACGCATCTGGTTCGTCGCCCCCATGCCGGCCCCCGAAGGCGACGGCGGCGTCTCGAACAGTGTGGCCATCCCTTCGACCAGCCACCCGGGGTTCTGGGCGCCCCGCACGTGCATCCGCGAGTTGAACAGCACCTGATGGGCCACCTCGTGCTGCACCGTCAGACGGTTGATCTGCTCGACCGTGCGATCGCGCTGACGCGTCAGGAAGAGCAACTCATCGCGACAGGCCTTGACCGTCGCCCGATTGATCGGACGGGCGGCCTTGAGCCTCTCCAGCCGGCCCTCGCACTGCTCGATCTGCTTGTTGATCGCCCCCATCTGCGGCAGATCCAGGATGTTCACGAACGCCGCAACGTTGGTCCCCTGGTGGTAGAAACCCGCCGAGCCCTGGTAGGCGAAACCGGTCGAGGCCGCGTACCGGCCGTAGTCCTCGTAGCTCTCGAAGAACAGAACCTCCAGCTTGCGGGGCGGCGTGTGCGCCGGCAGCTCGTTGATCTTGCAGAAGCGGTAGACGCTGTCGTACGTCGCTTCCAGCCGCGAGCGCAAAGACCGCAGCGTCTCCTCCGGCGTGTCGTAGGCGATGACGAAGTGTTCGATCCGCTTGATGCGGAAGTCCGGCCCGCCGATGCCCAGCAGCTTGCCCTCGACATCCGGGTCGTCCGGTAGGGGCGCCTCCGGGTCTACCGTCGAGGAAGCGCTGCGGTCGTCATCCAGCGGTGCCCCCGGCCTGTCGCTCTCCGGCACGTCGGGATCACTCTGCGCCTGACACAGCGTGGTCGCCGCCGCGGTCAACAGGCACGCCGCCAGAACCACGCCCGTTCGCAACATCACCGCCCCCGAGGCCGATCCCGCACATGACACCGCCCGTCGCGTGCCGTTGACCCATTATAGCGCAACCCGACTCCCCTGTCTGCCACTGGCACGAACCGACCACACTGTATGCCACGAGTCCGGCCACCACGGCGGACATCACCGGCAGAAGTCCCAGATACCTTCAGAAGCACCACGGGTATGATGCGACGGCGCAGACAACGCCCCAACACAGATGCGGCTCACGTTGAAAGCCGTCCCGCTCAAAACGCGGCGGACGACGTTCCTACTTGCCCGCCCGCGCGCTGCTGGCGAACTTGGCGATGGCTCCGGACTGGGCTTCGATGGTCTCGGCCGGGCCGGTGATCTTGACGAACACGTTCCCCTGGCTGCCGCCCTCGATGATCAGACCGTACAGCCGATACCCCGGCTGCGGCGGCTGGGCCGGCGCCATCGGACCCATCGAGCCCGGCGAGAACGTGCCGGCCGCCTTGACGATCGAGAGCTTCAACTCGTTCTGCTCCATGCTCATCACGTCCCCGGAGGGCTTCGCCCGGGGATTGTCCGGATCTCTGAACTGGGCCAGCCACCGGCTGATGTTGGCCTGCACCGATCCGCCCTGCCCGACACCGAAACAGAACACCGCCAGCTCCGCCGGACCGGCCTCACCCGGCAGCTCGTATTGAGCCAGCCGCATCTTCGAGGCCGGACTCTGGGCCGCCCAACCATCGGGCAGATCGAACTTGATACCCGCCGCCGTGAGCGAGCCGTCGATTTCACCGGCCCACGGTGTTACGGCCGGCGCCGCCTGACCCTTCCTGGCCAGATCACCACCCATGGGCGGTTTTCGCGGCGGCATTCCCTGTCCGGCGCCCTTCATGCCACCGGGCGGCTGTCCGATTGGCGGGTGACCCGCCGGCAGACCGGTGTCAGGTTCTTCGCCCGTGTCCGTCTTGGGGCCGCCCGCCGCATCTGCGATCGGGGGATGCCCGGCCGGCAGTGCCCCCTCAGCAGGCGCTGCCGGGCTGGACCCTTCGCCGGCCGACTCCCCTCCCGGCAACGGACGGCCCTTCGGCTCTTGCGCAGACGATTCGTCACCGCCCGTTGCGGATGTCTGGGCCGGTTGGGCGCGCTCGACGGTCGAGGTCTCGGCAGGCTCCTCCTTGCGGCACGCTCCAATCAGCGCCGCGACGACCAGACCGACAACGAGATTCCGTCGCCGGGCCAATGTAACAATGAACATCCAATCAACCTCCCGCGCACGCGCGCAAACCGTGAAAGCGGAGCCTGAACGAAAGACCCGTTGCCTATCGAGCGCCCAGCGTCAACCCGAACACCGGCACTGAACGGCTGCCTACTGCTCGAACGCCTCGAGCTGCTCGACAAAATCCGCGATGACCCACTCCGGCGTGGACGCGCCGGCCGTTACGCCGGCCATCTTCTTCCCCGCGGCCATCTCGGGCCGAAACTGATCCCACGTCTCCAGGTGGTGCGTGTCCACACCCTGCTCCCGGCACAGCCGGGCCAACTCCTGCGTGTTGGCCGAGTGCAGTCCGCCGAGCACGAACACCACGTCTACCTCCTGGCACAGGGCCACCGCCGCCTCCTGACGGTGCACCACCTCCATGCACAGCGTGTTGACGATCTTCATCTCTTTGAAGTTGCGGTTGCAGATCTTACCGACCATCGCCCCGACGTGCTCCGGCGCCAGCGTCGTCTGGGCCACGATCCCCAGTCGCGGCCGCCGGGCCAGCGCCTCATCCAGGTCGGTCTTGTCATCCACAACGATCACGTCCGGGGCGTAACCGATGACTCCCTTCACCTCGGGGTGATCGCGGTCGCCGATCAGCACCACCTGATAGCCCTCTTCATGGAGCTGCCGCACGACGTTCTGAGCCCGCTTCACCAGCACACAGGTGGCATCAACCACATTCAGACTGCGCTCCTCGGCCCGGGCCAGCGTCTCCGGCGCGGCACCGTGCGATCGAATCAGCACGGTGGACCCCTGGGGAACGCTCTCCAGGTCGCCCGACTGATTCAGCCCGGCCTCCTCGAGACGCTCCACCACCTGCTTGTTGTGGATCACCGGTCCCAGGGCGATCAGGTTGCCCGCACCCCTCTCGGCGACGACCTGCTCGGCCAGCTCGATCGCATCCTCCACCCCGAAGCAGAAGCCCCGCGATTCAGCCAGCTTCACCTGCATAAGCCGCGCAACTCCCTCGTTGGTCCCGCCTGCTGCGGCAGGAGGTCTCCGCCCGCGGCGGCTTCCCCCGTCGGTACCGGCGAATCCTCGTAGTCGAAAGGCTGTCGCCCGATGCGTCGCCTCAAGGCATTGTGCATGCTCCGCAGGCGGGCCGTCAAGTACCGGGCCGCCTCATCCGGGCCCAGCGCCGACACCTCCCGCACTTCGATCGCCCGGCCGTATTCGACCCATACGGGCGCACACGCCGGCAGGACCTGATTGCGGGGCCAGCTTTCGTACGCACCCTCGATGACTGTAGGCACGATCGGGCAATTCGCCCGCCTGGCCAGAGCCACAATCCCCGCCTGCATGGGGATGATCCGCCCGTCGCGCGTCCGCGTCGCTTCCGGGAACGCGATCACCAACGCCCCCTGTTTGAGCCGGCGCAACGATTCCTTGATGGCCCCCACGTCCGCCCTGCCCCGTTTGACCGGGAACGCATTCAGATACCGGATCAGATGCGTAAAGTGGCGGTTGCGAAACAGTGTGTCGCGAGCCATGAAGTGACACTCGCGAGGCAGTGCCAACGCCGCCAACATCGGGTCGAAGAAACTCTGATGGTTACAGGCCAGCAGGACAGGACCGGTCACGGGCACATGCTGCACCGCGAAGACCCGGCCGCGCCCGTAAAGGACGAAAAACCCTTGGGCGACGACCCGCAGTAAACGGTAGCCCATGCGCATAACGCTGCTGATCCTACCCGATTGGTGAACCGCCCACGATCCACCCACGAAACGAATGCTTCCACCCGCAGGAAGCCGTTGTCGAAACCTAGGATGGGATCGGTCCCCACTCCCACCCCGCCAGGTCCCTCAGTTGCGCGTGGTCCGTCAGATCGAAGTGCAGCGGCGTGACCACCACGTAGTGACCCAGAAGCGCCTTCAGATCACCCGCCACGTCGCCGTCCGGTTCCTTGAACCAGCCTTGAAGGTAGTACTGGTCCGACCCGTCCGGGGCGTCGCGACGCTCGTAGTAGTCGTCCATCCGTTGAACCGTCTGCGGAGCCACCCGCACGCCCAGCGGCGGGCCCGACGACAGATCGGGAATGTTGACGTTGAGCAACTGCCCGGGGCTCAGTGGGGCGGCCACCGCCCGATCGATGAGCCCGCCGGCGATCCGGGCCGCCCAGTCGAAGTCCAACTCCGCGCCCCACTCCAGCGAAACCGCGATGGACGGAAAACCCAACAAGGCCCCTTCGGCCGCCGCCGCCACCGTCCCGCTGTACAGAACGTTGATGCTGACGTTCGCCCCGTCGTTGATCCCGGAAACGACCAGGTCCGGCGGTCGCTCGAGCAGTTGATCCACCGCCAGCTTGACGCAGTCGGCAGGTCGGCCGGCCACGCTCCAACCGTGGAACTCCTTGTGCACGTGAACGCGCTTGGCCACCAGCGGGGCGTTGATCGTGATCGCGTGGGCCGCCGCCGACTGGACCGTGTCCGGCGCCACCACCGACACCTCCCCCAGCCGGGCCAGCTCCCGCCGCATCGCCCGCAGCCCCGGCGCCAGAATCCCGTCGTCGTTGGTCAACAGAATGTGCATGAGCCGATTCTAGGACCGCCGCAAACACTGTCAACGCACCCCAACAGAACCACGCCCCACCATCTGCATTCCCGCTTCCGCTTGCCGCCTCGGCTGGCTACACTTCCGTTCATGGACCCGATCCTGACACGGGAGCAGGTGCGCCAGATCGATCGCATCGCCATCGAGGAACTGGGCATTCCCGGCGTCGTGCTGATGGAGAACGCTGGACGGAACGCCGCCGACCATATTGCCCGCCTCGTGACCGAAACCGGCGCCGCCCGCGTCATCATCTTCTGCGGCCCGGGCAACAACGGCGGCGACGGATTCGTCATCGCCCGCCAACTGGCCAACCGCGCCATCCCAATCGTGGTCTGCCTGGCCGGCGATCCCGACCGGATGAGCCCCGACTGCAACACGAATTACCAGATTGTCAGGAAGATGGGGTTCGAGGTGACCACGATCGACGGCCCCGACGCCGCCGCGAAAGCCACGGCCGTTCTGCGCAAGGGCGACATCGCCGTCGACGCGCTACTCGGCACCGGCTTCTCCGGTCAGGTTCGCTCGCCGCTCGATGCCGTCATCCGAGGCATCAACCAGGCCGACAAGACGCTGACGGTGGCCGTCGATGTCCCCAGCGGTATGGACTGCGACACCGGCCAACCCGCCAACGCCACCATCCGCGCCGATCACACCCTCACCTTCGCCGCCGGCAAGATCGGCTTCACCGAAACCGCCGCCGCCCCCTACGTCGGCCGGGTCACCGTCTACGACATCGGTGCCCCACCCGCCCTCATCGAACGCCTGCGCCCGACCGATCGCGTCAGGGAGACGCCGTGAACGCATACACGTGACCGTCGTAGGCCGTCAAAAACAGGGTGTTCCCCGAGATACATGGGGCCGAGACAATCGGAACGCCGAAGTCGTGCGACCACAGTTCCGTTCCGAAGGCCAGGTCCAGAGCGTACAGCTTCCCGTCGGCGCTGCCCACGTAAACGACATTCCCCGAGATCGTCGGCGCGCCCACCAGGCTCATGCCGGTAAGCGCGTTCGCCGTCAAGACCAGATTAGCCGCTCCGGTTCGGAACACCCATCGTTCAGCTCCGGTGTTGACGTCCAGCGCGATGACCTGCCCATTCCCCGAGCCGAAGACAACCGTATCTCCGCTGACCGCGGGCGTCGTCGCCGGAGTGTATCCACCGCTGAAGGTGTACTCCCATTCCAGACCTCCAGTGCCGATGTCGAAGGCGAGACACTGGATCGCCGTTGGGTAGATGACCAGATTCCCGCTGATCGTCGGACTTGAATAGGAGGTACTCGCCGGCCAGGTCCTGACCGTGCTTCCGTCCGCGGCACTGTGATGGCGAAGCTGGCAATTGGCGCCCGAGTCCCGCAGCATCAAGGCCGCTCCATCGGTCGCCGGCGAAGCAGCGCAGGCGTGGAAGTCGCCGACCACATTCACCACGACGCCCCAGTCCTCGGCACCGGTCGTGCTGTCGAATGCCGCCAGCCGCCCGGGGGTACCCACATAGACCGTGCCACCGAACAGTGCGGGGGCGCCGTTCTGCCAACGCACCAGGCTCGTCCCGTTCTCGGCCCGCCAGATCTCGGTCCCGGCCACCGGATCAAGGGCGTACACGCTGCCCCCTTGGGCCACCGCGTAGACCGCTGAACCATCGACCGCTACCGAATGACGTACCAGGGTGTCCGTGACGAAGAACCAGTTTTCAGCCCCGCTTGCGGCATCCAGTGCGATCACCCCATGATTCGTGGTCAGCTCGTCGAAATTGCCCACGCCGACGTAGATAGTCCCCTGTTTGAGCACCGGCGAACTGAAATCGAGATCGCCGTGCGTGTCGCTGACCCAGCTCAGGGCGAACGGCGGAGCCACCGTGTCGGGGCTGCAGCCGCCTCGTGCCGCCCCGCCGCCGAACTGCGGCCAATCGCTCGCCAGACCCACAGCCGGGCCCTGCTGCCCGCCGAACTGAAAGCTGCCTTCGACCGATCGCAGTATCCCCTTGTCGTCCGTGACCGTGATCTCGATCTCGTAGGCATCCTCCGGGGGGAAGGTCACTTGCGGTGACGCCCGCCAGGTCCAGGTGCCGTCACGCACCAGTGCCCCGGACGCAACTTCCTCGCCAAGGGAAGTCTCGATCAGGTAGGTGCCGCTCGTCACCTCGGACGAGCGCAGATACGCGATCCAGTCACGCTGTTGCTGCAAATCCATCCAGTTGTCGCGAATCAGGAAGTGCCAACTGCCGATGTCGAACGGATAACGCTCAGGCCCCAGGTACCGGCGATAGGTCCTGAACGCCGCCTCGCCAGGGCCCTCCGCCAGATCGTGATTGCCCACCACGCTCATAAAAGCAATGTCCGAAGCCTGGACACCGTCAGATAGGCGTCCCATTGATCGCGCTCCTCTTCATCGGTCACGACGTCACCTACTGCGATGATGACCCTGGGAACCTCCGTCATTTCATTCATCTGAGTAACGCGGTCCAGCATCACCGCTGCGAAGCTCGCCGAGGCTCCAGCATGTACATCGCCGATTACGACAAAGTCAAACACGCCGGGATCGGGTTCGGTCTCCGGAGCAAGGGGAAAGTCGAGATTCCCGGCCGGCGGCGGCGCTACTCCCGGCCCACCGCAGTCGAATCGCCTTTCTGCCCCTCCAAATCCCGATTTCCGCATTCCGCACCCGTCGAGGGTGATCACGCGCCAAGTTATATAGATGGCGGCGGCCGCAACGCCCCCCGTCTGCGCGGCCGGGCCGACCGCCCGCCGCCACGCACCATCGCTGCCAGCCCCTTGCGGCGCCGAAGCAAGGTAGGGCAGGTCGGTCCGCCGCAGGCGAGGTGACCTGCCTCAGTGGACCCCTCGCGGCGTCGAAACGCCGCCGAATAAAGCAAGAGTGCGAGAAGTTCAAAATGCCGCGGTCCGCACGAAACCAAACGACACAAAAAAGAACGTAACAACAATATAGACAAATAGTTACGACCAAGTAACCCGGCGCGCAACTCGGCGCAACTCGCTCGAAAAAGCCCCGATTGGTGCAGTACCGTGCACAAAACGCCCGCGCTGGACGCGCAAACGCCACCTAACCGTGCGCCATCTACGCAGACCAGATGGCAACACCCGGCCGATCCTACGACCGGCCGTCGGAAGTGTCTTCGTCGGAGACGATCACGCCGTCGCTGAGCGTGACGATCCGGTCGCAGCGGGCGGCGACGTTTTGCTCGTGCGTGACCATGATGATGGTTTTACCGGCCTCGTGCAGACGGTCGAAGATTTCCAGGATCATCTCGCCGGTGGCCGTGTCGAGATTGCCGGTCGGCTCGTCGGCCAGGATGATCAGCGGGTCGTTGACCAGGGACCGGGCGATAGCGACACGCTGCTGCTGGCCGCCGGACAGCTCCATCGGCCGGTGGTGGCCGCGGTCGGACAGTTCCACCAGGGCAACCAGCTCCCTGGCTTTCTTTCTGCGGATGGCGGCCGGGACTCCCTGATAGAACAGCGGAATCTCCAGGTTCTCCA
The DNA here is from genome assembly GCA_035528995.1 of Phycisphaerae bacterium. Lineage (GTDB taxonomy): Bacteria > Planctomycetota > Phycisphaerae > UBA1845 > UBA1845 > DATKXO01. The sequence goes on from DATKXO010000226.1 coordinate 10,029, forward strand.
GCACCGTCATCTGGG
>DATKXO010000227.1:0-2267 GCA_035528995.1 Phycisphaerae bacterium
AATACGACCGTCCGGCCTGGACCCCGGCGTAGGCGAGGTAGGCGACCGCAACGGTAAGTATCGACCCGGCAATGACCAGTTTCGCGTGGGGACGCGACATCGTCATCTCCTTGCTGAACCCGCACACGGACATAGAACAAACCGCATGCCAGAGCAGGGAAAAGCCCGCACCGGCAGGGGCTTGCCCTCGCGGGGGGTGGCCTTCCCATGGACGAGAAGCCGGAATCACCAGAAGGCCTCCGCGGTTCCCAAATCCAAGAGACCGCCCGGCCGGCTGGTCTTGTCGCCGGGAATGGCAAGATCGTCCGTGAGCGCGGCTTTGCGGGGATTCTCCAAGGATTGGTAACCCCCGGCTGGGAGATTCCCGTTCCTGAGAGGTCCGCCCGCCGATTCCGTCACGCCGGCAGATTCCGGATGAGGTTTGTGGGCCGGGCGTCTGCGCCCCCGCGGCATGGTACGCCGCTTGCAATGAGGTATGCGGAGGCCGAACTGCGTTCGAGCTGGAGGTCAGCTTCTACGCTCAGCCGGTCCAAGTCGAGCCTGAGGAGATACGAGCATGAGACCTGCACGACCCCCTTGAGGCTGCCGACCTCGCGATGGCCTCGGTCCGGTCGGCGGGGAGAGCGCCCGCTCGACACGTCGGCCGGAAAGACTCGAAAAGGACCCCCCAACCTACTGAACCAATCTTACCAACGTGCCAAGAAGGAGCACCCAGATGCGAAAAGGCTTTGTACTTGTTGCCCTGGCAGGCGTGGCATGCCTGATCGGGAGCACGGGCTTCGCGGCCCACACAAACTACCACTGCCTGGATTGCCACCAGCCGCACCGGAACTTCGACCAGTTGGACGACCCCAATGACTACGGCGTTCCGCTGTGGAACGGGCTCCAGCTCCAGGATACCCCGCTGCCGACGTACGTCGAGTACAGCAGCAAGTGGTTCGACAAGTATGGGATCACCGTGGGCCAGCCGACCGGCTCCAGCCGGCTCTGCCTCGGCTGCCACGACGGCACCGGCGGGCACATCAGCCACATCTTCGGCCGCGAAGACCTGAAGAACTCTCATCCGATCTCGATCAACTACGACCAGGCCAAGACCGGCGGCGCCCTCCTGAACGACCCCGACACGACGACCACCGTCCTGGGCGGGACGCTCCGGGAAGACATGCTGGACCAGAACGGCGACATCCAGTGCGTCTCGTGCCACGAGGTCCACAAGCAGGGCCTGGACGATGCACTGAAGATCCAGGTCGCTGCCGACGACGGCCGGACGCTCTGCAAGACCTGCCACGACAAATAGGCCTGCGGTAGCAGACCGCGGTCCTACGAAAGCGGCGCCTTCTGCCGAGGGCGCTGCTTTCTCTATGCGCACGCCGAGGGGATCCCTGCCGGGCCGGGGCCCCAGCCACCTGCGGTACGACTACGACCGCGGGAGCAACGGCAGCCAACTGTGCCGCGTCTGCCACAGCCGCTAGCGCTCCGCGCCCCGGCCGCTACCCCGAAGCGGGCTGGGTGGCGGGCGCTGTGCCCTCGACCGGCTGGGTCGCCGGGCGGGTCGCGGGCCGGGTGCTCGGCGACCGCTTCCGCGGCGTGTAGTCCGCCGTGGTCGACTTGCCGAAGGCATACACGCCCACCTTGTGCTCGCCGAACTGGTTGGTGACGAACAGCAGGTACTCCGGCCGAAAGTCCTTCGTCACGTACTTCTGGAAGGCCGGCATGCAGGACGTGTCCACGGCCACGCCGGCCGGCAGGCCCATGCCGTCGGGCGTGGCGCGGTTGCCGCCGAAGAACATCAGCAGCCGCCGGTCGGGCGCGAAGATCTGTACGTACTCCCACTGCGCGTCGGCCACGTACAGCCGCCCCTCGGGATCAAACGTCAGGCCCTTCGGCCGGGCGAAGTATCCCGGCTGGTCCCCGGGCCCTCCGATAGAGCCCTGGAACGCGCCGCGGCGATCGTAGACGTTGATGATGCTGCCCATGGTGTCGGTGACGTAGAGCAGGCCGCGGGAATCCACCGCGATGTTCGTGGGCATCAGGAGCCTGCCCGGCCCCCTTCCCTGTGTGGCCAGCACGCGGAGGAACTTGCCGTCCTTGGACCACGCCTCCAGCTCGTTCTGGCCGGAGTCCACGACATACAACTCGTCCCCGTAGGCGGCCATGTCGATCGGCCGGCACTGCCGGGAGTTGTCGAGGGTGCGCACGTATTGGTCCTGCGCGTCGAAGACGACGATCCAGGCCTTCTTGGTGTCGCAGACGTACTTGGTCCCGTC
>DATKXO010000228.1:0-28306 GCA_035528995.1 Phycisphaerae bacterium
CCCTGTTCGGTCTCTTGGGGCAGCACGCGCCGGATGCGCAGCGTCCCTTCGAACGGTGTTGCGGCGGCGCGCTGGACGGCGGCGCGGACGAGACGCATGGCCTCTTCAACGTCATCTCCCTCAGCGCCCTGAACATATGCCGTTCCCGCTGCGGAAACGAGCACAAAGAGCATGATCGCGCAGAGGCCAGGTGAAGGGACATTCTCAAGGAGGTGTCGACGGTTAATCATCACCCAAACTCACGATCGGCTGGTCGGGAAGCGTCACGTCGTGAGCGTACCGAAGCTCGGGGAACTCGCTACCTACAGGAGACGGGCGCCGGACCAGGCGATCCAGTTCCGTCGGTTCGAGTCCAGTGACGTGCCTGACGGTTCGGGTGACCCTCTTTGAGATTCCTTCGGCGGGGGTCTGGGCGAGGCGCTCCTCGATGTTCTCGACGACCCACGGGAGCCAAGCCTGCCCGGTGCGGCGGAAGTCGCTGAACTTCGTCCGGAAGAGCTGGTCCCCGTGTTCGCGCGTAATCTCGATCACGCGCATGGCGCCGCCGATATCGGCCAGGCGGAGCTGCATCGGACCTTCCGCCAGCAGAAGGTGGGCGACGACTGTTCCGTCGTCGGCAGTCTCGACGCGTTGCAGCGCGGAACCCAACTCGGGAGTGACTTTCTGGTTTACGAAGAGGCGGGTGAGATGCCGGGCCTCGTTGAGCTGCTGCTTGAGGGCCAGGCCGGGGACGGTCGGCGGGTCTTCCAGCGCCGCCTCCTGCATGGTCATCAGGATCTCTCCTCCGACCGTGTACTCCCAGAGTTCCCCGCCGTGGAAGCCGAAGCTGATGGGTGAGCTGCCGCGCTGGGAGCGGTCGAGGCGCAGGTCACCGTCCTGCCCAACGGTCAAGGAAAGCACCGCCTCAACGAAATGAACCGAGTCCGACTGGCGCCGCAGCTCGTCATGGATCTGCCGGTAGGTCTGTCGGATGCGGGCCCTGGTCTCCGGATCGGTCAGCCCGATGGGCTTGTCAGGACCGAAGTCTCCGGCTGCGGCGGCCAGCTCAGGCCGGGGGGGGAAAACTCCCTCTTGCCGAAACGTGATGGTCCCCTCGAACGTCTGGGCCGCGGCCGCAGTAATCGCGGCCTCAACCTCCCGCTCCAACGGCCCGACGCCGGACACCGCCGCCGCGCAAGCCAATACAGCAAGTACCACATTCGTGAAGAGCATGTTGACCCCCTTCCAGAGCGCAACCCAGATTGCCAAGGCCACTCGGCAACAACACCACACGAAGCCAAGGGCCCGTCCAACGCGAACGAAATGGACGATCTCAGGTGACTTGCCGCCCCGACCAGACCAGTTGCACCCGAGCGACGCGATTCGAATTGCCCGGTCACACCGAGCCACTATGACTCAGTCACACCGGATGGTCATGCTTTTGAGGAGAGACGCTCACGCCTATCCCCTCAAGGGCACAATGTGCCTTTAATTTATCACCGCGCCCGCATATGTCAAGGGAATAAATAACGAAAACCGTATAAAAAGAAGACATATTTCTAGCCCGATCCCAGTTACGCTGCGCTTCACAGGGTCGCGAGAATGCAACCCGGAGTGTCCACCCAGCCTCCTGACAGCAGCAGCCCCGGCGAAGTTCACAGCTTGGTCCGATATCGCCTTCCAAAAGCGTGAGGGGTCCTTTGACTGGAACCGACAGAGTGATCCAAACACCATCCACGGGTCAGTCGATGCCGCCAGCGCCACCGTCGTCGACGTCGCCGGGATGACCGACCTGCCTACCATGGCGAATCGCCATCCAAGTGGCCGTCGCCAACAACGCACTGGTCCCGATGGCAAACGCCTGGAACGCCCACCCCCGAACGCCCAAGGCAATCGCAGCCTCGTACGGTTCACTGTAGACCGGCCCCCAGAGGATCGACCGACGCAGCCCCCAACTGGGCAACGTGTAGGTCAGCAAATCAATCCACCAGATGCTCAGGCAGACGAGAACGAACCTCGGCCAGCCGCGCCACCGTCGAAGCCACAGCAGCGCCACCGCCAGAACCGACACCAGCCAAGTGCTCATGGAGCCGGCCAGCCGCATCACCGCACCGGCCGTCCCATCCGGGACATCCGTAACGGCACAGAGCCCGTACGTGTCCGGCCAACCGTGCCACCCGAGTTCCGGCCACACCTGGACGCCGAGGATTTCCACGTACCCGATCCGTCCACCGACCAGGACTCCCGTAAGCCCGTGCCCAAGCACCTCGTGGCAAGCGGTCCCCAGGATAAGGGCAACCAGCAGAATCGCGGCGACGTGTGCCATCCGTCTGCCGACGCTGGCCCAGCTCATGTCGGTCGCCCCTCAGTCGAGTCCGCCCACGCCGGTTACCGCCTCCGTCGCAGGACCCGGTCCATCTCGCGTTTGTGCTCGCGTTTCTTGAGGTCCTGGCGTTTGTCCTGCCGGGCCTTTCCGCGGACCAGGGCCAGTTCGACCTTCACCAGCCCGCGGGCGGAGAAATAGACCTGTAGCGGCACCAGCGTCAGGCCCCGCTGGGTCACCTTGGGCGTCAGCCGGCCGATTTGCTGCTTGTGGAGCAGCAGCTTTCGGGGCCGCATTGGCTCGTGGTTCTGCACGTTGCCGTGGGAATACGGCGGGATGTGGAACCCGTACAGCCAGACCTCGCCGCGCTGGAGCTGGGCGTAGGCCTCCTCCAACGTCGCCCGTCCCTCGCGGAGCGACTTGACCTCCGTCCCCCGCAGGACCAGACCACACTCGACCTTATCGAGGATCTCGAAGCGCAGGTGGGCCTTCTTGTTGCGGATTCGGAGCTGGGTGGGGCTTGACTTGGCCATAAACGCCTGATAACAATGTGCTTAGCCGCCGGGACTCCGGGGGCAACGGCGCGAGTGTACCGCAGCCGCCAAAGTTTGCAACGACGCTGCGACGATAGGGGTATAATGAAACGGCGTCTCATGAGGCGGAACGAGAAGTCCAAGACCGACGGGCAGAATCGGCACGCGGAGCGGCGGATGATCCGTTACGCCCAGCGCGGCGACGAGCGGGCCATGCGCGAACTGGTCGACGCCCACAAGGACCGGCTGTTCGCTTTCGTCATGCGGACCGTTCGCAACCATCACGACGCGGAAGAGGTCTGCCAGGAAGCGTTCCTCCGAGCCTTCCGCTCGCTCGACTCCTTCAACTTCGACTACCGCTTCAGCACCTGGCTGTTCACCATCGGCTATCGGTTGTGCCTCAACTCGATGAGGTCGAAGAAGGACGTCACGACGGAATTCGATTTCGGAATCGTGCCGACAACCGACGCGCCGGTGGACGCCGGCGCCGCCATGAGCGAGGAAGCTCAACGGCTCAAGTCGCTGGTATGGGAAGCGGTTGACCGGCTCAGCGCCGCCCAGCGGGCCACCGTGCTGTTGTTTTATCGGTACGATCAGGGATGCGGCGAGATCGCCGAGGTCCTGCAGCTCCCGGTGGCAACGGTCAAAAGTCATTTGCATCGTGCCCGGGCCAGACTCAAGGAAATTCTCGAACCTGTCGTGGCGGAGGATTTCTCCAGGCTCCGCATCCTGACGGAGTTGGCCGGGTAAAAAGGGTTGCCAGGTGGTCCTGCCGCCCCCATCGGCGAGAGCGTGATCGCCGAGCGGCATCGACGCACCCGGCGATGGGTGTGTTAGCGAACCGCGATGAACTGCGAGCAAGCCCGTAACCTGTTTGACGCCTACCTCGACGGCGAACTGTCGTCTGCATTGGCCACCGAGCTGGGCGCCCACCGTCTGAAGTGCCCCTCCTGCCGGCAGGAGTTGGCCTTGATGGAGGTGGCCGGCCACGTCGTCGGCGCCGGTGCGGACGAACCCGGCCTGGATGATGACTTCACGGACCGCCTCTTAGCCTGCATCGAACCGACCGTGACCGCACCGCGCAGGAAGCGCTATCGCCTCATCCGCCTCGGCGGTGCCCTGGCGGCGGCGGCCTGTCTGACCCTGTTTGTGGCCTATCTGACCCGTCCCGAGGAACAGGTGGCCGGCCGGCGCGAGGCCTCCGACGCCACGCCGCTGGAGACGGTCACTCCCGAACCTCCAGCCCCCGAGTCGCCGGGAACCGAATTGGAGGATGCCAGAGCGACGTGGCAACAGATCGAGGACACGGTCCGTAACACTCAGCAGTCCTCCGATTCCCTACTTCGGTTCGGCCAGATGACCCTGCTGGAGATGTTCGACACACTGAGGCTCGAGGCCCTCAGGGACGCTGGCACGCAGGGCGCCCCGCCCCTGGACGAGGCCGCGGGCGACGATGCCGACGACATCGAAGATATCTGATACCCTGCCATCCATGCCCTCTCCCGTGAGGATTGGCGTGCGCCGGCTGACGCTCTGGATGCTGCTCGGCTGCTGCGTTGGACTGGCGCGGTCGCCCGCGCTGGCCGATCCGCCCCCGCCCGTCGACCCGAGTTCGCTCTCCCGCGTGGTCCCGGCTTCGGCCGGCGTCTTCATCGAGTTGCAGCGACCACGACAGAGTGACGCCCAACTGCGTCGGGCGGATTTGTGGACGCTCGTGCAATTGCTCTCAGGAGGGGAGACACCGTTTGACTGGCGGGCTCTGGTCCGCCGGTATCTGGGATTCAACCCGGAGACCGCGCTGGCCAACGTGTTCGGATTGCGGGTCGCGTTCGCGGCCCCGGACTGGGGGAGCCTGGGCGAGGCCGTTATCGTGGCCGAGCTCAAGAAACCCGCGCTCCTGGCTCCGGTCGTCGCGCCACGCCGCGCAGTCGAGATCCGCAGACACCATGGTGTCATCGTCCATCGGACGATCGCCGGCCTGTGGGTGGCGTCGAACCAGCGGGAAGCCGCGTTCTCCTTGAAGGCCGGTCCCGGCTCGATGTTCGACGGCGTCGTGGACCTTTTGGCCGAAGGTAGCTCGCCTCCTCTCGGCAAGGACCCGCAGTTTCTCAGGCAGATGGCCCGGTTCGATCGCGGCTACATGGGCTGTCTGTACTTCAGCGGACGCGAAGGGGCGACAGGCACCCTGGCCCAGACCTTGGACCCGTTCGAGCGCGGGGCGGTGGGCATGTACCTTCGTCGGGACCGGCTGGATTTCGAGATCCAGGCCACGCTCCGCCAGCCGCGGCAACGGGTTCAGCGGCCGAACGTGGACGTCGAGCGGCTCGAGCGCCTGCCCGACTCCACCCTACTGGCCTGGGCGGCGTCGGCCGATCTGGGCGCGGCGGTTCACAGCGTCACCGAAGGCGACCTGGCGCCCGAGGCCCGTCCATACGTCTCCTTCATCCAGGCCCTGGTCGACCTGGAGGCGCTGGAGCAGGACGTGATCGCGAAGATCGGCCCCCGATTCATACTTGCCTGGGACCGGCTTCGGGGCACGTCGGATGCGCCGCAGTTGGCCATCCTCATGGAATCGTCCGACGCCGAGGGCGTGGTCGAGGCCGTGGTGGACCAACTCGCCACCATGGTGGCCACCCTGCGCCGGATCACCATGCTGGGGATCGCACCCGGGCCGGATGACTTACCCGATCCCGTCGAGGAATCGCGGCACCTGGAGACCCGAATCCTGACCGTGACACTGAGCGGCATGGTGCCGGATGCGGGCAGGCACTCGCTGGCCCAGGTGCTGCTCTCGGCGGTCAAACCGTCCTTCGCCACGCTGGGCGGTTGGGTGGTGGCGGCCAGCAGCCCGGAACAAGTCCGCCAGATCATCGACGCCTACCAGGGCTGGATTCCGACGCTGGGCTCGAGCACGGTGCTTCGCGGCGGCCGCTGGCCACACGTCGGTGACCCGGTGGTCCTGGCCGCGGGCCAACCGGCCATGGCGTCAACCATCGTGGCAAGCTGGGAACAGAGCAAAGATCCCACCTCGCCTTGGGCGTACGAGCAGCTTTTCGGCCGGCGCCCGCAGCGGCCCAGCCGGCCGCCGCGGCAGACCTTGGGCATCGGCATCCGCCGCGACAGCGAGTCCGGCGGTGCGATGGTCGCCCGGGTGTACGCCAAGGGTCCGGCCGATGGCAGGCTGGAGGTGGACGACCGCATCCTGGGCGTGGACGGCAAGCTGCTGTCCCTGGATTCACCCGCCGCCGACCTGCGGCAACGGATCGCCGAGTGCTCCGACCCGTCGAAGCTGACGCTTCGCGTGCGGCGCGGCGAGCAAGTCCTGGACGTGCAGGTTCCGATCAAGCGGCCCGCGCCGCCGGTTTCCGACGCGGCCACCGACCCGGCCAACGCCCTGCGACAACTCCAGGCCCTGGGACGCGGTCTGAGCAGTGCCGTGTACACGGCAGTGCAATCGCCGGCGGATGAGTTCCACGCCTGCGTGTCGCTGCAACTGGTCCCGCTACCGAGCCATCGCGAGCCGGCCCCCACCCGACAGCGACGATCGCCCGTTGTCGCACCTCAATCCGGCAATCCTTGATCGGGTGTTCAACCGGCCGCCCGGCGCACCCGGCAGCCTCACCCGCCGATGAATCAGCGCGCCGTCATCGATGGTGGCTCGGCGGACGGGTCATGCACCGGTCGGGAAACCGGGGCCACACCCGTGCCTTGCCCGGATTCACAGCGGCTGAGGAGCCGGTGCCCCACCTCGGCTGACTCCCTAGGCCGGCACCCAGGCCAGGTCGAGGATGGTGTTCGTCGGGTTCTTGGTGTTGAAGACGGCCTTGACCGGCATGCCGATCTCGGGCTCGCCCTCCTTGAGCCAGCTCAACATCTTGGTGCAGACCCCCGGCAGGTCCACGCTGATCAGCGGTGTGCCGTCGGGCAGCTTGAACGGGGCCCCGGGGTACTTGATGATGCTCCAGGTGTAGATCTTGCCCTGCTGGGGGGCCTCGACCCAGTCCATGTCATGCCAGCAGTCGGGGCACTGGGACCGCGGCGGCAGCCACAGGCGGTTCTCCTCACAATCCTCGTTGGTGCACCGGGTGGCCAGGATCTTCCCCTGGACCAGCCCTTGGAAGAACTTCCCGCAACCGCCGTAAGCATGGATATGGTACCAGTCCTTGGGGTTCTTGATCACTAAGGGATCGGCGTTGAGGACTTCCAGCGTTTCCGTCGGCCATTCGATTGCCATATGTAAACCTCTCAGCTTAGCAGCGAATCATGAACGGCGAATCGCAAGAGAGTGGGCCGCGGGCTCGCGACTGCCGCCCGGGCATCCTGCCGCACTCTCCGATCCGCTGTATGCATCCGTCCGTTCCACGTTCCGAGTTCCGCGTTCCGACATCCCCTTAGGGTTTCTCCATGACCGCGCAGGTCACGTGGCTGCCCGTGCCCGCGTGGGAGATGGCGCAGCCGCGTTTGGGGTTCTTGAGCTGCAGGCTCTTCCAGTCAGCGGGTCTCTTCTTGCCATAACGGCTCCACATCTCGGGATCACCGTGGAACTTGTCGTACTTGCCCTGGAGTTGCCACAGGATCTCGACGAGCTGGAAGACGCCGGTGGCTCCGACAGCGTGCATGGTGCCGATCAGCCCACCGGACAGGTTCGTCGGCAGCTTGCCGTCGTAGTACGCCTCGCCCGACTCGATGAACTCGCGCCCTCGACCGTACGGACGCAGCCCGATGTCCTCGTAGGTCTGCACGTCGCTGATGGTGAACGCATCGTGCGTTTCCAGGACATCCAAATCCTCGACCGGGTCCTTGATGCCGGCCATGTTGTAGGCCAGGTAGGCGGCCGTGCGCGCCGCCAGAAAGGAGCTGAAGCCCGGCCATTCGCTCCGCCGGCGGTTGAAGTACTCCTTGTAGGTCGCCTCGGTCTCGTTGGGCAGTTGCAGGATGGGCATGTTCCGACGGTCGGCCGTCCGGAGCGTGTGCGACCCGCCGCAGATGGCCTTGAGCAGAATCGGCCGGTCGGTCAGCTTGTAGGCCGTCTCCTCGTCGGCCAGCAGGAGCACCGCCGCCCCCACGCTCATCACGCAGCATTCCAGATAGGACAGCGGGTGCGAGACGATCTCGTTGTCCAGCACGTCCTGTACGGTGTATTTGCCGGGGTTCTGGGCGAACGGCGAGTAGCAGGCGTACTCGTGGTTCTTACAGGCGATGCGGGCCAGCGTCTCGCGCGGCACGTTGTTCTCGTACTGGTAGCGCTGGGCCATCAGGGCGTAGTACGCCGCATACATCCAGCCCAGCTCGCTCTCGAAGTCCTTGCAGGCCGCGCTGGCGATGTAGGCGTTGCCTACCTTGGTCGTGACCTCGTCCATGCGCTCCCAACCGACGACCGGCACGCAGGTGGCGTAGCCGCTGGCGATTGCCTGGGCGCCGGCCAGGACGCTCGAGCCCCCCGTGGCCCCGCCGGTCTTGACCTCGATGTTGCCCAGCGGGTCGAAGCCCAGGTAATCATGAATCTTGGCCGCGGCCAGGAGCTGATCACCGAAGTGGTCGGCGAACTGCGAATAGACGCACCAGTTGACCATCCGACGGTACTGTTCGGCATCCACCTTCAGGTCATTCTCCTCGACAGCCATGCGTAACGCCTCGTTACACAACTGGCTGGTGCTTTTCTCCGGATAGCGCTTGCGGAAGTCCGTCAGGCCGCCGGCCACCACGTAGACCGGCTTCTCGAACCTTGGGATGCGCAGGTTGCCGGGTCCGAATTTGATCATAGCGGTCTCCTCTTTCGCTCAGAAACGACGCAACAGGCGGGGCACGGTGCACTTGCTTCGCAGAGACTGCGGCCACGCCGCCCCGGAAAACGGAGCGGTTCGTCACAGCGGGGCCAGCGCCGCATCACTGCCGTGTCCTCGAACTCGCTTGCCATCCGACCCACCGACCGAAGCCCGTAGAACCGCATGCACGAGCCCGCGCCCGACGACCGGATCGGGGCATTCTTGCACGTTCCCATCGGCCCTGCAAGCCCGGCGCCCGAAGCGCCTGTGACTTGGCACAGGACCCGGCTGAGGCCCCAAGCCCTTCCTGTGCCGGGAGATTGCCGGCAAACGGAGGGCGGCAAGCACGGCTGAAAAAACCGGCAAAGGGAAGGTCGTGGCAGCATCCGGTCTGCTCTGGACCCATCCGTCTCGGCGCTGGACGCCGTGTGGCAAAGCCCCGTATTTCGGCCGCAGTCCAGGTTATTGGCACCTGCTTCAAAGGTCCGGCCCCCGCTGGTGACGCGGCGCTCATTTGTGGTACACTGGCGTTCCGGCAGTGACTGCGACGGCGGGTGCGGCAGCCGACTCGGTCTTGCCGCTCGACGCCGATCGAACCGGGATTGGAGAGAATGCGGCGCGGCTGAGGACGGCGAGGCTGCCAACGTTCAGCCGTGGGTGAGGGTCGTGGGCAAGGGCCTCGCGACTGGGAAGGGGACGAGGACTGATGGACCCTCGCCGGTTGACCGGTGAAGGGCTGGCAACTAGGAACTGAGGACTGACAGCTTCAGGAGTGCGGCGACCGTGGCGTTCGTCCTGCCATTCGAGTCGGAGATCCACGCGATCGAGGAACAACTCGCCGGGATGTCCGCGCACGACCCGGCGTACGCCATGACCCGCGCCAGCCTGCAAGCCCTCGAGCGCGAGGTCTACCCCAGACTCGGCGCCTATGAGCGTTTCCTCCTGTCGGGGCAGCCGCTGCGACCCAAGACCCTCGATTACGTCCGGCACATCTTCTATGACGTCCGATTGCACTACAACCCGGACGTGAAGGGCGATCATCTGATGGTCGGCGGCGAGGGCAAAGTGGACATCGACGGGCGCCCGGTGGACCTCATCTTCATCGGGCAGCAGACCGGCCCCTGCTCGCGAAAGGAGGAACTGCTCAGACTCCCCGTCTCCGAGTACAAACGCTGGAACCAGGGCATGGGATACCCCGACGGGTTCCGCAAGGGCGTGTACTTCATGGAGCTGGCCGAGCAGCGCGGCTGGCCGATCGTCGTCTTCGTGGACACGCCCGGGGGCGACCCCTCAGAGCTCTCCGAAGAAGAGGGACAGGCGTTCGCCATCAACAACGTCATCCACAAGACCACCGCCCTCAAGGTGCCCAATCTGGCCTACGTGATCAGCCAGGGGGCCAGCGGCGGGGCCATCGCCATCACGGCCACCAGCCGGACGATCATGAATGAGTATGCCACGTACATGGTGATCAGCCCGGGGGGATGCGCGTCGATCCTGTTTAGAAACCGCAGCCCCGAATCAATCCACAAAGCGGCTGAGGGGCTGCGCCTGACCTCGGCCGACGCCCTCCGGCAGGGGACCATGGACGAAGTCGTCGAGGAGGGCCTGCACCCCGGCCACCGCTATCCCCAGGAGCTGCTGGCCAAGGGCAAGGAAGCGGTCGTCCGAAACCTGGCCCTGATGCTGGAGGACGACGAGGGCACTGCGGAACGCGTCCGCCGCGAGAAGTTCTTCGCCATGGGCGTGTGGGGAGAGTCCAAAGAGCGGCGGCGTCCCAGCGCCCTGGCCGATCTCGCCCGCCAACAGGACGAGGTCTATACCCGGCTGCAGAAGGTGCTCACCGATTACCTGGCCGAGGAGAACCGCCGAGAGAACCAGAACAACGGTGATCCACTGGACGAAGAAGCCGCCGCGGTTCGCGCCGAAGCGCGACTCAACGTCGCCCGGTTGATCTACGCCGTCGAGAAGGAGGATGCCGAGTACCTCCGCAAGGTCCTGGCGGTGGACGACCTGCCGCTGAGTAAGAACCAGTGGGCCGAGCTGCGCGAGTTCGCCCTGGCCCGCAGATACGGGCACACCGAGGGGGCCAAGACCCTTCACCCCAACGGCGGAGACGCCCCCTACCGACGCCAGCATCCGGTCGACTGGATTCGCCGGATCACCGAGTCCGGCTCCTTCCGCGAGTTCGAAGAGACCATCGCCTACTGCTCGATCGATCAGCTACGATTCCCGCAGTATCAGGAGGCGCTGGCCCGGGGGATCAAGGCCACCGGGCTGGAGACCGGGCTGGTCACCGGAGCGGCCAGGATCGACGGGCACGACGTGGTCCTGGCGGTCAACAATTTCGGTCTGGTCGGGGCCAGTCTTTGTGACGAGATCGGCGAGAAGTTCCGGTATGCGGCCCAACAGGCCCTCGAAGCCGAAACGCCCCTGATCTCGATCGCCATGGGCGGCGGGGCGCGGATGCAGGAGGGAGCCCCCTCCATGCACCGCAACATCCCCAAAGTGCACCACGCCCTGAATCAACTCGAGGAGGCCGGCGTGCCCCACATCTCGGTCATCTGCGACCCCACGCTTGGTGGCACGGCCATCAGCTACGGGCTGCGCGGCGACTACATGATGGTGGTGCAACATTCGGCCAACATCGGGTTTTCCGGCAAACGCGTGGTCGAGCAATTCCAGGAACGCAAGGTGGCCCGAGACTTCCAGCACGCGACGTGGCTGCTGCGTCGGGGATTCGTCGACGAGCGCGTGGCCACCGAAGACCTGCGCCATCGGCTGACGGAGCTGCTGCAACACATCGCCGACGGCGGCCGGCTTGCCGATCTGCAGACGCACCGGCCGCGACCGTGGAAGCCAACCCAGGAGGTCGCCCTGGATGCGCCCTCGGTCGGGAACCGCGCCGCCGATCAACGGACCGGGCGATCGTCGCGGACGGTCCTAAGCGCATAGTGCAGGACACCGCGTCCAAGGCGTCAATGGTCCGATCGGGATGCCCAAGGGGACAGGATGCTCGTCCAATATCAACGCGGCCCGTGTGCCTGATCGACACGGCCGGCAACGTGATGCACCAACGGAACTCCGGCGGAACAACGACTAGGCTAGCACGAGCAGGTCGTTCGCCTTGGCGCCCTGCTGAGCGTGAGCGGTGCGCTGTTGTTTGAAAAGCCGGGCGCACTTCTCGCGGCGGGCCGGGTCGTGACTGTAGCGCCAGTGATCGACCAGGCCCAGCGCGTCGGCGCAGTTCGAGGCGCTGGCCGGATACTGCCGCCAGTGCTCGGCGCCGAGGGCCCGATGGAATGCGGCCGGTCCGCAGGCCGGCAGACCCGAGCTGGCACGCATGACGAAGTTGTAGGCGATCCCCACGGCGGCCACCACGCCGTCGATCACGTCCCGACCGTAGCGATCCCGCAACTCGGCCAGGTGGTCCATCATCCGCTCGTCCGAAACGGGAAGCAGCTCCTGGCGAATGAATGATTCGATCGGCTGTTCCAGCCGGGCCACCCATTCATCGACGTGACGCGCGGCGGCCGCTCCGGTCCGATGGGCGAACGCTTCCAGCGCCGAACGACCGTACTGCTGCGCCTGGGCCAGGGCCCGCAGGATGGTGGTCAGCTTGCGCTTCGGGGAATAGGTGCACAGGACGGCCTCGGCGAAGTCGCCCTCCCAGCGTTGCATGGTCTCGGCCAGCAGACGGCGGCCCAGCCCACGCCACGCCCGGGCGGGAGTGGCCGTTATCTCGTAGGCGCAGACGTAACCGGCCGGCGGCGCGGAAGACAATGACGGATGGGCGGGGTCTGATAACTCATCCCGGCTCAGGTAGAACTGCTCGGTGGCCTTCCACTTGACGTAGGCCAGGAGTGCCCCACCGTTGGCACCGTTCCCGTCGGGCTCGTAGAGGACGTCGGCATGGTCGGCGTCGAACTCGGCCATGAAGCGGTCGCGGGTAACCTGGCCCTCCCACAGCGTGGGCCAGCCGCGGCAGTGCAGTTCGTAGGCCACGTCGCGCCAGTGAGCGGGGAACTCGCCGGGATCGAATCCCGCGTGATGAACCAGATCGACTTCGGTAACCGCGTTGACCATGGCAGCCAGATCACCCCCGGGAGTGTCGCCCCCTCTCAATCGTATGCATGCCGGAGGGCGGATCGCATGCCCCCTTTGGGAATCGGACGATCCGGAGGGCCGGTCCAGGCAAACTTCCGTGGTCGGGATGGCTGGTGGGGCCGGCCGGTCACGCCGGCTGGCAGAACTCGGTGAGGACGCCGTGGGTGCTCTTGGGATGGGCGAAGGCGATCTTCATGCCGTGGGCGCCGTCGCGGGGGGTGGCGTCGATCAGGCGGACGCCGGCGGCTTTGAGGGCCGACAGCGTGGCCGGCAGGTCCGCAACGCGGTAGGCCACGTGGTGCAGGCCGGGGCCGTTCTTTGCCAGGAACCGGGCAATCGGACTGTCGGCGGCCGTCGGCTCGAGCAGCTCGACGCGGACTTCACCGACCTCAAGAAAGGCCACGCGCACTTTCTGATCGGCGATCTCCTCGGTGCCGACACATTCCAGGCCGAGCGCGTCGCGATAGAAACGGCCGGCCTCCTCAATCGAGTGAACGGCGATGCCGAGGTGATCGATCTGTGACGGGGGTTGCATAGGCGAACTCTCAGGTATCAGCCGTCAACTGTCAGCCACGGCACCCGCCGGGCGCATGATGGCTGCCGGCCGGGGTCTTCACATCGAAACCTCTTCGTACTCTCCGAAGACCGTCCGCAACCGCCCGCAGATTTCGCCGACCGAGGCGTAGGCCTGAACGGCGTCGAGGATGAGCGGCATCAGGTTGTCGTCCCCGCGGGCGGCCTGCTCCAACGCGTCCAGAGCGCGGTTGACGGCCGTTGCGTCGCGCTCGCCCCGGACCTTGTTAAGCCGCTCGATCTGTCGGCGGGTGACTGCGGGGTCGATGGTCAGGATCTCAGGCTGGGCGTTTTCCTCGGTGCGATAGCGGTTGACGCCGACGATGACGCGCTCGTCGCGCTCGATCTCCTGTTGATACTGATACGCGGAGCGTTCGATCTCGCCCTGCGGGTAGTGCTGCTCGATGGCCCGGACCATGCCGCCCATCTCGTCCACCTTCTGGATGATGGCGCGGGCCTCGGCCTCGATCTGGTCGGTGAGCTTCTCGACGTAGTAGCAGCCGGCCAGCGGGTCCACCGTGTGGGCCACGCCCGACTCGTGGGCGATGATCTGCTGCGTGCGCAGGGCGACCTGAACAGCCTTTTCGGTAGGCAGTGCCAACGCCTCGTCACGACTGTTCGTATGCAGGGATTGCGTCCCGCCCAACACGGCCGACAGGGCCTGGAGTGCCACGCGCACAACATTGTTGTCCACCTGCTGGGCCGTGAGGGTGGCACCGCACGTCTGGGTGTGGAAGCGCAGCATGCAGCTTCGCGGGTTCGTCGCGCCGAAGCGCTCTGTCATGATGCGGGCCCAAAGGCGGCGGGCCGCTCGAAACTTGGCCACCTCCTCCAGCACGTCGGTCATCGCCCCGAAGAAGAAGGCCACCCGCGGCGCGAACTTGTCCACGTCCAGCCCGGCGTTGATCGCGGCCTGCACGTACTCGATGCCGTCGGCCAGCGTGAAGCCGACCTCCTGGGCGGCGGTGCAGCCGGCCTCGCGCATGTGATAGCCGCTGACGCTGATGGTGTTGAACCGCGGCACGTTGCGGGCGGCGTAGGCGAAGATGTTGGTGATGACGCGCAGCGACGGGGCCGGCGGAAATATGTACGTGCCCCGGGCGATGTACTCCTTGAGCACGTCGTTCTGAATCGTGCCGGTCAGCTTCTCCGCCGGGACACCCTGCTTGGCGCCGACGGCGATGTACATCGCCAGAAGCACCGACGCCGGCGCGTTGATGGTCATCGAGGTGGACACTTTGTCCAGCGGAATCGAGTCGAACAGCACCTCCATGTCCGCCAGCGTGTCGATGGCGACGCCGACCTTGCCGATCTCGCCCTCGGCCAGCGGGTGGTCGCTGTCGTAGCCGATCTGCGTGGGCAGGTCGAAGGCGACGCTCAGGCCGGTCTGACCGTTGGCCAGCAGGAAGCGGTATCGCTGGTTGGTCTCCTCGGCCGTGGCGAAGCCGGCGTACTGGCGCATGGTCCAGAAGCGCGACCGGTACATGGTCGGTTGCACGCCACGGGTGAAGGGGTGTTCGCCGGGGAAGCCGAGTTGTTCGAGGTACGCCCGGCGGGCGGCCTCGTCGGTCAGATCGTCGGGAACATACAGCGCCTCGACGGGTCGGCCGGAGACGGTCACGGTGCGCTCGGGCTGCTCGGGCATCCTGCCCACGGCCTTGGCCAGCGTCTCGCTCTTCCAACGTTCGAATTCACTTCTCAGAGTATGGCTCATGAGCGTATTCTGGGCGCCGGCGGAGAAAAATCAAAACGGAGCGCGGCTTCGGACAGCGCGGCGATGACCGATTCGAGGGACACGGCACCGGTTTCCAGCCGGTTAACGAGGTCGGCCGCGTCGGGGGCGGACAGGGCCCGGTCCAGGGCCAGTTCGTACCGGTGCATGGCGCTACGGCGGATTTCGCCGAGGACGCGGCGGCGGCGGTGGCACTCTCGCTGTTCGGGTGTGCGGGCGGCGGCGTCACATTCCAGCAACCTGTCCAGCAAATCGTCCACACCTATGCCGGACTTCGCCTCGATGCCGACGATCACGGGGGACTTGGCTCTCGGCTGAGGCGACGGTACTCCCCCATCGGCGGTCTCGGGGTCGGACGACTGCGCCGGGTAGGCCTGCGGCATGCCGCCGAACTCCGCGTGGACCTCCTTGAGCAGACGGTTGGCCTCCGGCAGATCGCACTTGTTGACCACCACCAAATCGGCCACTTCTAGCAGGCCGGCTTTGATGAGCTGGATGTCATCGCCGTAACCCGGGCCGAGGATGACCACGGAAAGGTCGGCCACGGAGGCGATATCGACCTCGTTCTGGCCCACGCCGACGGTCTCGATGAGCACCGGGTCGAACCCCCCCACCTCCAGAATCCTGGCACAATGGATGGTCGCGTCGGACAGGCCGCCCTCGCGGTGGTGCGTGGCCAGCGAACGGATGAAGACGTCGCGATCGACGGCATGGCGCATCATGCGCACGCGATCGCCCAGCAGTGCCCCGTCGGACATGGGCGAGGTGGGATCGACGGCCACCACGCCGATCCGGCGCCCGCGTTGGCGCAGTATGGTCAGCAGGGCGTCGATCAGGGTGGACTTGCCTACGCCGGGCGGGCCGGTGAACCCCCACCAGGGGACCTGCCCGGTGGACCGGCGGAGTCGATCGGTCAGCGCCTCCGCCTGTGCGTCCTGACCGTCCACCAGCGACATGGCCCGAGCCAGCGAGCGCCGATCGCCCTGGCGCAGTTTGTCGAGCAGCGCGTCCATGTCGTTCAGGGGCTGGCCTCGGTAACAGACGTCGATCCGGCGCCCAACTCCTGCTCCAGGGCGGAGAGAATCTCCGACAGCGGGACGCCGGGCGTGAACACGTGGCGGAAGCCCAGGGACTTGAGGTAAGGGATGTCCTTATCTGGAATGGTCCCGCCGGCGAAGAGGACGACGTTGTCGGCCCCCTCGGCCTTGATCAGCTCGGACACCCGGGCGAAGAGCTCCTTGTGGGCCCCGCTGAGCAGGCTGAGGCCGACGGCATCCACGTCCTCGTCCACGGCCGTCCGCACGATCTGCTCGGGCGTCCGGCGGATGCCGGTGTAGATCACTTCGTAGCCGGCGTTGCGCAGGGCACGGACAATGAACTTGGCCCCGCGGTCGTGGCCGTCGAGGCCGACCTTGCCGATGAGAATTCGTTTGGGTCGAGTAGCCGTCACGGTGCGATCGTTCATCCTGTCTGCACGGGCACCTGTCGTGCGGGTGCCCAGTATACGAGCGAGTGGCACGGGAACAAGCCTTCCAGGCGTCGGCACCCCTGGCCACTGACCTTCGCCGCTTTGCGGCTGAGTTTCGCGAGGGATGGGCTGCTCCTCTGGGTACGGTTCAACGACTGCCGGGCGGCGAGCCGAATCTGTTCGTTCAGAGCCCGTCGCTGGCGGCGGGCGTACTTCTACGCGTCGTCCGTCTTTACCAGCTTCTTCGGCAACGCCCTGGGGCGCATGGCGGCGGCGTTTGCGTCGGGGTGGATCATGCCGAACTCGAAGAGGTCGCGCAGCTCGGTCAACTCTTCCAGGCGCCAGGCGGCGGCGAGGATTCTCTCGGCTGTCTCGTCCGTGATCATGCCATCGGCCAGGCGACGGAACTTGGCCACCAGTTCGTCGTCGCTCATTGGGTTTCTGATGTGGCCGCGGGGGTAGTCGACACGCTGCTCTACCTTTCGGCCGCCAACCATGGCGATTGTGGCGCGGGCCGGGATGCCTTCGGGAAAACGCCGGTTGAGCTCCGGGTCCTCGGCCACCTTGACCTTGTCCATCAGGTCGAACATCTGGGGATCGGTGAGGCGCTCTTCCGCAAAGGAGTCGGGGGTCACGTCGCCGTCGGCGAGGGCCACGGCACAGCAGTAGGGCAACGAGTTGGCTGCCGTCTCGCGCGAGGCCGGACGCCACTTCTGGGGCTCCGAGGCCATGACCGCCTCCGCGGCCTCGCAGGTGTCGATCTGGATAGACTCGACCTGCTCCAGCTCAATCTGGGGGCGCAGTTGCAGGATCGCGTCGATGGCCGGCTGGGCGAACGTCCCGGCGGGCCAGGCCTTGATGTGACACCTGGACACGCGGTAATGGCCGGATTCCGCGAGCTTGAGGCGTTCCACGTCAGGAATGCACAGCTGGTTCATCAACCCGCGGGACCCCTCGAAGATTTCGTTGGGTCCATCGAGCCCACGGCGGGCGAGATCGGCGGCGAAGACGCCGTTGCGGGAGGCGTTCCCCGCAGCGCAGGCGTGCCACACCGAGATGTGCCCGCGGCGGGTCTGGCGTGTGGCGATGTTGCACACACCGGCCATCTGCAGCGCCTGGACCAGCCCGTCCTCGTCGAGTCCCCAGAGCTTGCCGGCGGCCATGGCCGTGCTCAGCGCGGCATAGATGACGTGATCCCAGCCGGCCAGGCGAAGCGCCCCGGCGTCGCACAGGCGACATTGAATCTCGTAGGCGATCACCATGCCCAGAATGGCCTCCTTGCCGCCCAGTCCGGCGGATTGGGCCACCGCGACCGCGGCGGGGATGTTGTCCGAGGGGTGGGCGCATTCGGCGCTGATGTAGGCGTCGTTGAAGTCGAGGTAGCGGACCATGGTGCCGTTGGCGAAGGCAACAAGCCCCGGGCGGCTGCTGTGCGTGGTGCCCCAGACCGTCCCGGCGTGGGTGTCGTGGGTGGATTCGGCCACGGCTCGAGCGATGCGGCAAGGGGGCGCGGTGTAGGCCCCGATGGCCACCCCGAGCGTGTCGATGACCCGCCGCTTGACCTCGTGGACGGTGCTCTCGGGAATCTGATCGTAGGACTGTTCAGCCACCCATCTGGCGATGCGTCTGGCAATGGGGGTCATGCCTGGGCCTGCCTTCCTGGTTCGGTCGGTCAATCCGTTTGTGTCGGCTCCGTGGTGGTGCGCCGGCATCGGCCGGCGCCCATCGTTTCATGAGGCTTGGGGCTGGGCCGGCACAACCTTGGACATGCCCGGTCGCTCGGGCTGTCGCTCGGTAAAGCCGTACCGGTGATAGAACGGGGCCACGCCCCTGGCGGCCATCAGGCCGATGAACGCGCCCGGTCGGGCACGGGCCTCGACCCAGCTCATGATGACGCCCATGATCGCCCGCCCGATGCCCTGGCCCTGGAACGCGGGCAGGACAATGACGTCCTGAATGTAGTAATAGAGTCCGCCGTCTCCCACCACTCGCCCGCAGCCGATGACCTCATCATCGTGGACGGCGCAGACCGAGAACCGGGCCTCTCGCAGACCCGCGTCACTGGCCTCCGGGTCAACCGGCCACCAGCCCACCGCCGCCCGGAGCCGGGCGTATTCGTCCGGCCGCGGCTGACGTTCGACAATCTGGTATCCCGACGACATCGACGCAGTTCCTCGTCAGTCCGGTGGTCGTGGTTGCGGTTCCGTGACGCTGTTGTGCGCTCGCACCTCAGGATTCTTGTTTCTTCGGCTCGATGGATTGCAGGAGCAGCTCGGCCACGTCCATCTGCTGGACGCCCTCGATGTCCTGCAGGTTGATGCCGTCGCTGAGCATCCGTTTGCAGAACGGACAAGCGCTGGCGATGACGTCGGCGCCGGTCTCGACGAGCTGGTTCGTCCTGGCGAAGTTGACCTTGGTGTCGCCCTGCTCCTCCTCCTTCCACATCTGTGCACCGCCGGCACCGCAGCACATGCCCCGATCGCGGGTCTCGGCCGGTTCGACAAGCCGCAGGCCGGGAATGCTGCGCAACGCGTCCCGCGGCGCGTCGTAGAT
This sequence comes from Phycisphaerae bacterium, assembly GCA_035528995.1. Classification (GTDB taxonomy): domain Bacteria; phylum Planctomycetota; class Phycisphaerae; order UBA1845; family UBA1845; genus DATKXO01. The sequence goes on from DATKXO010000228.1 coordinate 19,031, forward strand.
GTCGTTGTATCTTCCGAGGTAGCACGAGTCGTGGAAGGTAACGGCGGCGTCCAGGCGACCGGCGGGCTTGAGCTTCCCGCGGCGGATCAGTTGCCAGAGGAAGTCGGTGTGGTGGACGACCTGGTAGTCGCCGCCGAAGTCGCCGTACTCGTGGGCCAGAGTGTTGTAGCAGTGCGGGCAGATGGTGACGATCTTCTTGACCTTGTAGCCGTTGAGGACCTCGATGTTCATCTGGGCCATGGTCTGGAAGAGGAACTCGTTGCCGGCGCGGCGGGCGGCGTCGCCGGTGCACTGCTCTTCGGGACCGAGGCAGGCGAACTGGACGCCGGCGATCTGCATCAGCCGGGCGGTGGCCCGGGCGACCTTCTTGGAGTGGTCGTCGAAGGCCGGGGCGCAGCCGACCCAAAAGAGTATCTCGGCGTCGGGCTTGTCGCTGATGAGCGGGACGTCGAGCCCCTCTGCCCAATCCATGCGCTGGTCGGCGGGGATGCTGTAGGGCGAGCCGGTGGTCTCCATGCCGCGGAAGGCCGTCTGCAACTGGTCGGGGAACTCGCCGCCCTCCTGTACGAGGTACCGGCGCATGTTGACGATCTTGCCCACGTAGGAGATGAACACCGGGCATTCCTGCTCGCAGGCCCGGCAGGTCGTGCAGGCCCACAGCACCTCGGGCTTGATCACCTTGTCCACCAGATCCACCTGATGGGCCGGCGGATCGCCGTTGCCGACGGATTCACCGTCGCCGGCGCTGCTGTTGCCGGCGATCAGGGCCGACTGGTGTCCGTAGGCGAAGTCGCGCAGGTCCACGGTGAGCTGCTTGGGCGAGAGGAGCTTGCCGGTCTTGTTGGCCGGGCACATGTGGGTGCAGCGCCCGCACTCCGTACAGGTGTAAAAGTCCAGGAACGCCTTGGCGCCGAACTGATCGATGCGCTTGATGCCCAGCGTCTCCTCCCGCTCGACCATGCCTTCGATGTCTTCCATCTTCTCGAGCCGCCCGGGCAGATCGAGCGGCTGGAAGAAGACGTTGGGGAAGGCCGTCATCTCGTGGAACTGCTTGCAGTAGGGCAGGTAGTTCATGAAGCCCAGGATCAGCGTGACGTGGCCCCAGAAGCCCAGATGCTGCAGGAAGGCCAGCGTTCCCGACGAAGTGCCGCGCAGCGCGGTGGCGATGAGCGAGCCCAGCGGTTCCCACGCGTCGGCCGGATCGGCGTGCCGGGCCATGCTGGCGCCGTCGTACAGCATGTCGGTCAGCATCAGCCCGGTGAGGATGGCCAGAATGAGGAAGCCCTCGAAGTTGATGGTCAGGCGCGGGAGGTGTCGGATCGCCCGGTAGTAGAAGAAGACGGCCACACCGATCAGCACCAGGACGACGAAGCCGTCCTTGATCAACGAGTAGAGGTGGCCCAGGGCGGCGCCGTCCGGGCCGGTGGTGAAGATCCAGTAGCCGAAATACGGGTCGTCCACGAAGCCGCGGGCGAACAGGATCAGGGCCCGCAGAAGCATGACCACGGCGGCCGCGTAAATGAAAATGTGGGCCACGCCGGCCAGCCGATGCCGCGGCATCCGCCATTGGCCGATCGCGAAGCGAAGCATCAGGTTGAAGCGTCGGCCCATCTGGTCGAACGGCAGATCCTTGGGGCCGATGTTCATCAGGCGCCAGCGGCGATTCATGGTCCAGCCGAAGAGGCCGAACATGACGACGAACAGCAGGACCATGACCCACGGATTCATTCCAGCCCCCTTTCGCTAAAGAGGAAAAGGCTCGACGACCCCGGGAACCGGCATCGCGTGGCCGGAGCGCCGAGAGGACCAGGCCCCGTTGTCAACCGTCGTCTCGCAACGCCGGCGCGGCCGGACACGCACCAAACGTCATCGGCTCATCCCTTGAGCCTTTGGAACTCCTCGGTCAGCAGCGGGACCATGGTGAACAGGTCGGCCACGCATCCGAAGGTGGAGACGGAGAAGATCGGCGCCTCGGCCTTGGTGTTGATCGCGACGATGACCTTGCTGCCGCGCATGCCAGCCAGGTGCTGGATGGCCCCGTCGATTCCGCAGGCGATGTAGAGCCGCGGGGTGACCACCTTTCCGGTCAGGCCCACCTGTCGGCTGTGCGGCTGGTAGCCCGCGTCCACGGCGGCGCGGGAGGCGCCGACGGCGCCGTCGAGGACCTCAGCCAGCTCGTAGATGATCTTGAAGTTGTCCTCGTTCTTGAGCGATCGTCCGCCGGAAACCACGATATCCGCCTCGGTGACGTCCTTGACGCCGCCGGCGGCGCGGACGATCTCCGTGGTGGTGGCCCGGCGATCGCCGTCGTCCAGCGAGACGGGCACGGCCTGCACGTTCGGCGCGGCCGCGGTGTCGGGCTCACCGGCGATGTAGGTGTTCGGCCGGATCGAGACGATCTTGAGGGCGTCCAGCGACAGCGAGAAGCTGCCCACGGCCTTGCCACAGTAAAGCGGAGTGTCAACCAGCAGCTTGTCGCCGTCGAGCTTCACTTGGATGCAGTCGGTGGCCAGACCCGCCTTCGCTCGGATGGCGACGCGCGGGGCCAGGTCCCGGCTCATGAACGTGGTGGCCATCAGGACGACCTTGGGGTCGGCGGCCTCGATGGCGGCACACAAAGCCCGGGTGTAGGTCAGGGCCGTGTACCTCTCCAGGCCCGGATCGTTCACGGTGTAGACCTTGCCGGCGCCATGCTGTGCGACGGTTGTCACCAGGGCGTCGGTGCCACTTCCGATCAGGCACGCCACCGGCGACCCACCGGTTCCCGCGGCCAGTTCCTTCGCGGCGGTCAGGACCTGCAAAGCGGCCGGTAGAATCTTGCCCTCGCGCTGTTCGACGAATACGAGTATGTCATTGCCCATGGCTTACACCACCTTCGCTTCTTCGCGCAGCAGGCGCACGAGTTCCTTGGCCATCTCTTCGGGTTCGCCCTCGACGATCTTGCACGCGGGCCGCGGCGGCGGCGGGGCGATCGATACGAATTCCACACCGGGCGTCGCTTGCCCAACGCCTTCCAGGTCCGCCAGAGTCAGCTTCTCCACCGGCTTCTTCTTGGCCTTCATCAGGTTGGGCAGCGAGGGATACCGCGGCTCGACCAGCCCCTTCTCGCAGGTGAGCAGCGCCGGCAGAGCACACTCGACGGCCTCATCGGCGCCCTCGATGCGGCGCCGGGCCTTGAGACTCTGTCCGTCGTCGGCAACCTCCAGGAAGGTGACCGCACCGATATGCGGCAGGCCGAGCAGTTCGGCCATGGCGGGGCCCGCCTCACCGGCGTCGTTGTCGATAGTCTGCTTGCCGCTGAGGATGAGGTCGAACGGCTTGGGCTCCCGCCGGATGGCGGCCGCGGCGACCCCGGCCCAGGCCAGCTCGTCACGCGGATCGATCTTGGCGTCACTGACGTGAATGCCGCGATCGGCCCCCATGGCCAGGGCGGTGCGCAGGGCCTCGGCCGCCTTGTCGTCACCGACGACCAGGGCGACGACCTCCTCCACATCGCTGCGCTTCTCTTTGAGTTGGATGGCCTGCTCCGCGCCGTACTCGTCGAAGGGGTTCAGGACGAGTTTGAGCCCGGCCGTTTCGATCCCCGCCCCTCCGCCGACGACCTTGATCGTGGCGTTGGAGTCGGGCACATGTTTGATAACCGTTAGGATTCGCACTTTGACTGGACCTCCATGCTGAGAGGGTTCGGTACCGCGAGCACGCTACCGCCCGGGCGGATCATAGTCGAAAACGATCCGATTCTGTCGTGGTGCAGCAAGCAAGATTCGTGCCGTCTCGGCTTGGTTGCAGGGGCTGTCAGCCCGATTTCCCTCCACAGGCGGGCGGCGATCAGACCTAGTAGGCGATATCGAAGCCCTTGAACGATTCCGAGGCCGGCGATTCGATGGCGGAGAGGGCGCTGATGTAGGTGCCCAGCTCGCGCCGCACCGCGCCTATGAAGCGTTCCAGCTCCTCAGGTTCCCCCTCGGCCACGACCTCGACGCGCCCGTCGGGCAGATTGCGCACCGTGCCGCCGACGTCGTGATTCGCCGCAATGTGCACGGTCATGAAGCGGAACCCTACGCCCTGGACCCGTCCCGAGAAATAGACTGTCCTGCGAATGGCCATGCTGTCGCGCCGGCACCGCGTGCCGGCGAAGGGCATCGGGTGCGCCGGAGGAATCGGTTGTCTCGGACCGGGGGCGACCCCGGCCCCCTGGCGCGGCGGTCAGCCGCGCAATGCCTCTTCCGCGGTGGCGAAAATCGGCATCAGGGTCGTGAGCCGCGTCAGTTCGAGCAGTTCGCGCACCGCAGGATGGGGTGCGGCCACCACCACCCTCCCCTGATGCTGCCGGGCGTATAAGTAGGTCGCCACCAGCCCTCCCAGCCCCAGCGAACAAATGAACTCCAGATCGCCCAGGTCGAGGACCAGCAGCCTCGGTTCGCCCCGCACCGTGTCGGCCAGCCGGTCGTTGAGCAGGTGGCAGACGTCCATGGTGGCGGAGCCGGCCAGCTTGCAGATGACGGCCTCGCCGCGTCGCTCGACGTCAATCTCGAGTGGCCGGTCGGTGACGTACATCGAACCGGTCCCCTACTCGTTTCGCTTGATCAGGCAGACCTCGGTCCCGCCCTTTCGGTAGTGGACCTCGCTCATGTATGCCCGCATCAACATGATCCCCCGCCCGGTGGGCAGAGGCAGGCGGTCTGGACGGGTCGGATCGGGCACATCCGCGGGCATGAACCCGTCGCCCTGGTCCTGCACCAGGATCACGGTCCGCTCGCGCGTCACGCTATACCGAACGATAACCCGCCTGGCCGAGTCCTGCCGATTGCCGTGCTTGACCGCGTTCGTCATGGCCTCTTCGAGGGCCAGCTTGATGGCAAAGGTGGCGTCCTCGCCGTATCCGCAGCGATCGACTTCGCGCAGGATGACCGCTTCGGGCTGCTTGGCCGCTTCGAGCGTGCTGTCGATCTCGATGACGTTGAGTGACGCTTCGAGTTCGGAATCGACGTTCATAGGGGACGTTTGCCGCGAAATCGGGGCGGTACTCGGGGGCGTCGACACAACGCACCGCCCAAGGCGCTGTCGCAGCCGCGCGACGGCAGCACCGGCACCCGGCCTAAAAGTGCTTCATCGCCTGACCGACGCTGTCGTGGATCTCGAACATCTTGTGCAACCGCGTGATCCGGAAGACCTCGTAGATCTGCGGGCGGATGTCCGAGAGAATCAGCTTCCCGTTCTTGTGGGCGACTTCCTTCTCCAGGTTGATCAGCATCCCCAGCGCGGCACTGGAGAGGTGCTCCACGTTCTTGAAGTTCAGCAAAAGTTTAATTCCTTCCTCGGCCGCAACCAGCGTGGACAACTCCTCTTCGATGTTGCGGATCGAGAGTTCCTCCAGAATCTTGCGATCACTGAATTCGACGATGTGCACCCCATCCTTGCTCGTGATGCTCAGGTGCGGTTGTTCCTCGGCCATCCAGGAACTCCTCATGTAGGACTTTGCGCTGTACGGCTGTCAACGAAAGTCTACTGCCACTGTGGGCAGTGTCAAGCAGAAGGCCGGGCCGGGTCGATCAAACGCTTTGTATTCTGGCCCGGCAGGTAGCTATAATCCGATCGACCCAGCGAGGGGACGCGAAGAGACCATAGTGATGTCATTCCGAAATCTGGCGCCGGCGATCGTAGCGGCGTTGATCTACACGCTCCTGGACACCGATTCCGCATCGGCTTGGGGGCCCGGGGTCCACGTGGCCCTGGGCACTCAGATTCTGGAGCAGGCCGCCCTGCTACCGGCGGCGATCGCGGGCCTGATCACGCGGTTCGCCGGTGACTACCTCTACGGGACTCTGGCGGCGGACGTGGTGTTCGCCAAGCGGCTCAGCGCCATCAAGCAGTTCTGCCATCACTGGTCCACCGGATTCGCCGTCCTGGACCGGGCCTCCACAGACCGGGGACGGGCGTTCGCCTACGGCTATCTGTCCCATCTCGCGGCCGACACGGTGGCCCACGGCAAGTACGTCCCCTACCAGTTGGCCGTGACGCGATCGACGGTAAACTTCGGGCACGTGTACTGGGAGCTGCGGGCCGACGCCACAGTCGAGCCGGAGGCCTGGAACAGGGTGCGCGCCATCAGTGCGGGCAGTTACGGCGACCACCACGGCGTGTTGGCCGGGGTGCTCACGCGTACGTTCCTTCCGTTCGACGCCAACCAGGAGTTGTTCTTCAGGATCAACCGCCTGTGCGGGCGGAGCAGTTGGCAACGAACGATGGCCGTCTGGGAGCGGTGTTCGCGTTACCCGCTGTCCCCGGCTCTGTTGGCGCGGTACCACAGCGAGTGCATTGACCGGACGATTTGCCTGCTGACCTCGATGCGGCGATCGCCGCTGCTGTTGGAGGATCCCAACGGGACGGCCGCCCTGGCCTACATCCGGGCCCATCGGCGGGAGATGCGGCGTCTGAAGCGTCGAGGTCTACCGCGACGGCAACGCATCCGGGAGACGGCCGCCTCACACGCTCCGGCCATCTGGCCGACCACACACACCCTGCCGCTGGCAGGGTAGCCCGAAGCCTATTGCGAACCACCCCTGCAGGACTCGTCCGGGCCCTCCCAGCCGAGCGGCTCGTCGGGATCGTAATAGGGGCTGTTCTCGAAGTCGCGGGCGTAGCGGCGTTCGCCATGGATGACGACGCCAATCGTCTTGAGCAGAACGCCCAGGTCCATCCACAGCCCGCAATGGGCGATGTAGTGCACGTCGTAGCGGATGCGCTCCTCCCAGGTGATGTTCGCCGCACCGTTGACCTGGGCCAGACCGGTGAGGCCGGGGCGCAACGCCAGCCGCTGCCGCTTGAACGGCGTGTACTTGGCCACATGCTCGGGCAGGTCCGGGCGCGGACCCACCAGCGACATCCGGCCGGTAACCACGTTGAACAACTGGGGCAGCTCGTCGATCTTGGTTCGTCGCAGAAACCGCCCGACCGGAGTGATCTCCGGATGGTGGAGCGGGACCAACTCGACGGCATCGGACTTGCGCCCGTGGTACATGGTGCGGAACTTGTAAGGCTGGAACTCGACGCCTCGCCAGCCGGTTCGCAGGTGGTAGAAGAAGAGCGGCCCGCGGCTGGTCAGCTTAACGGCCAGGGCGGCACCGAGCAGGATCGGTGAGAGGAGGACCACCAGCAGGACGCCGCCCACCAGATCGAACACGCGCTTGCCGCCTCGGGCCCAGAGCGTCCTCGACATGACCGGATGGCCGACGTCCATCTTCGTGCGAACTCCGCCTGGCGTCGCCGCGGTGCGAGGTCAGAAGTCGCGGCCCGGTCACCCGTCCTGCCACTAGTCGGATGCCGTGGCCGTCCACCGGTTCAGCGAGCGGTCGAACGGAATCACGCCCACCCGGTATCCGACCGCTGTGTTCAACCATTCCCGTCTCACGCCGCCGGCCATGTGCAACAAGGCGCTGAGCAGCGTTGGTGATCTGGTGCCGGTCAGACGCCGGTGCAGGTCCAGAAACTGGGCTCGGCGGTGCCAGATCACCAGCCCCATCAACAGCCGCTCGTTCTCGTGATCGACGGACACCATCGAGGAACTGTCCATCGCCTCCCGCGCGACCCGGCGCAGGTCCTGCTCGATGCTCTCCGCCCGAAAGGGCTGGCTCTGAAGCGGCGGCGATCCTTTGGCCGCATCGCACAGGCAGAACTCGACGCGGGCATCGCCGCCGCTCTCGGCCCATGCGGCGCTCCGCAGGTCGCCTAGCGGAAGCGGTTGTCCGTCGATCAGGAGTCGATAGCCGGATTCCAGCGACGGCCCCCCCACCTCGTGCATGGTCGCCGGCACCCGGGCGTGCAACACGGCGGCCAGGACGCCCGCGTTGTAGGCGTTGAGGCAGTAGCCCAGGCGCGACCACTGCGACCCGAACGACTCGGGCGCGGTTTGCGGCCCGAACCTGGCCACCATCGCCAGGTATTGGCGGAGCGGTTCGGCGTGGGCCGCCAGGTGGTCGTAGTCCACCAACCCGTTCTTGACGTTCTCCCGCAGAACGGTCGCCCAGTCGCGGTCGCTGTACGACGACGGCGCGTCGCTCGTCAGGGTCGTCGGATCCGACAGATCGACGGGTCCGGCGCAGCCGGCCAGCAGAAGCAGCAGGCAACCGCGCTGCAACACCGCCACTCTCACGCCGACGCGTTTTCCGCTGACTGGTGGCACCGCGTTCAACTCAACGGATTGATGGTCAGTCCCGTAGCCAGCTTGGGATAAAAATAGGTGCTCTTTTGCGGCATGAGCTCGCCGCACTCGCTGACGGCCCGAAGCTGCTCCATTCGCGTGGCGTTGAGCAGCAGGGCCACGCCGTTCTCGTCGCGGGCGACAGCGCGAGCATCATCCGCGCTCTTGACGTACCGCACGGTCAGTTCGAGCGATTGGGCCAGTTCCTCGATCAGGTAGCGGTGCAGATAGGCCGCGTCCAGCGAGCACCAGGCCTCGCTGTGCTCGGGCTCCAGCCGCTTCAATTCCGTCCGATCGATGAACTGCAGGGGACGTTCCGCGCCGTCGGCCCCGCCGTACAGCACCAGGTCGGCCGATGCGCCGTCCGTAGGACCGCAGCCCTTCGACCATGCCCGGGTGAGCTTCTCGATCGAAGCGTCCGGACCCAGGAGCACGCGATTGTAGGGCAGGATCAAACTGCCGGGGTCGTCCATGCTGCCAAGCACCAGCATGACGAAGTTGGCCGGGTGATCCTCGCTGATGCCGCCGGTCTCCTCGGCCACGTGATTCCGGTAGTTCAGGCCGGTGCCGTAGCGATGGTGGCCGTCGGCGATGAAGATGCGCTTGGGAGCCATCGTAGCGGTCACGGCTTTGATGACGCCCGGGTCGGTGGCGATCCAGACGCGGTTCTCGACGCCGTCCATGCGGGCCACCATGTCCGGCTTGCGGGCGGCCGTGGCGGCGAAGGCCCGCCCCACCTCGTCGTCGGGGTCGGTGTACAAGCCGAATACCGGGGACATGTTGCACCGGGTGGCCCGGGTCAGGGCCAGGCGGTCCTCCTTGGGGCCGCCGAAGGTCTCCTCGTGCGGCAGGACCGTGCCCTCGCTGAAGGGCACCAGCCGAACGCCGGCGATGAACTTCCGCCGCGTGTACGTGCGCCCCGCGTGTTCGAACACCTGGTGGTACAGATAGAAAGCGGGTTGCGACTCGCGAACCAGCGTTCCGTCCTCCAGCCACTGAGCAAGCCGGCGGGCCGACGCCTCGTACAACTCCGGCGGACCGGCCGACTTGGGGGGAATGTGCGGCAGGTCGATGGC
>DATKXO010000229.1:0-3726 GCA_035528995.1 Phycisphaerae bacterium
GCCGGCGGAGCGGGAGGACGAGACTGGTTGCTATGCCGTCTGCGAAACCGACGGCGCTGCGGCGCCGGGCGACCTGGCCGACGCGCCGAGTTGCGATCCCCTTTCCGCCAGCGGGTCGTCGAACGGGTCCGGGCCGTTGTGATCGAACAGGTGACGGACCATGGCCTCGATGATCTGGTCGTCGAAGTCCCGGCCGCCGAGTCGCGTTCCGCCGCTGGCGATGATGTCGAAGTCCCGCCCGTTGATCCGGATCGCGGTCACGTCGAACGTCCCGCCGCCCAGGTCGCAGATGACGTTCACGCCCGGTGCCGTTGAGGCGATGGCCGCCTTGGTCAGGTCGGCCCCGTCGCCTCCCGCCGCGATGTACGACTCGAACGCGTCGGCCAGGGCGGCCGCGGTCGGCTCGTTGATCAAAGCGATAACGTCGAGGTCGGCCATGGTGGCGGCGTCAAGGGTAGCGGTGCGCTCCCGGTCGCCGAAGTACGCCGGCACCGTGATGATGACGCCGCCCACCGGCCCAAGGATGCGCTCGGCGTCGTCGGCCAGCCGCCGCAGGACGACGCTCGACAGGTCCTGCGGCGAGTACGACTGCTCGTCCACGGTCCACCGCCACGCCCCGTCCCCCATGTGCCGCTTGAACCCCTCAACCACGCGCGTAGGCGCCTGCGTGGCCGCCCGCCGTGCCTCGCGCCCCACGACCACCGACCCGTCCCGCTCGACCAGCACGCACGACGGCGTAAGCACCTCCCCGTCGCGCCCGGGAAGGCACGTGACCAGCCCGGCCGGGCTCACATGGGCCACGACGCTGTAAGTCGTCCCCAGGTCAATCCCGATAACAGTCTTCCGCTCGTCCATGCCCCAGCCTCCGGATGACAAGATCCTTCCCCTAAAAGGGGTCATCCCCCTGAAAGGGCCGTTCCCTTAAACAAGTGGCCGTCAGCCGCGATTTCTTACACGCACGTTCACAATGCTGGTCGATGGCTCCGGCCCAGGCTTTGACCTCCTTGCCGCAGGATGGCTGCGAGTATCCAGTCAGCAGCCGCACGCCGGCCGGACAGTGTTTGTCTTCGGCGGCAGGTGGAAACGGCGTTAGCCTACGCGTGCGGGGCGATGGTGCGGTTCGCCGTCCGCGGGGCGCCGAAAGACCATTGGATTTGACAGGTTCTGGAGGCGGCGTCCAGCCGTTCATCTCGCCGGCGACGTATCAAAAAGCAACAATTCTTTTTTGTGAGCCGTAAGCTATTTTAGGGCCGATTCTTGGCTGCTGGGTTGTGTAATTAGTTTGACATCTTCTTTTTTTGTTGTATATTTCAATTGTTGTACAACGTTTTTGTTTTAGAAAGGGCGGCAAGTGGCACGCAACATCGTGGGAGCACCAGTGCGGGGAAACGACTTCTTCGACCGGCAGGAGCTTGTGGACCTGGTTTGGGATCGGCTGGGGACCGGGAACGTCCTGCTCGCCGCGCCGCGGCGGTTCGGCAAGACCAGCGTCATGTATCGGTTGAAGGATGCGCCCCGCACGGGCTGGCAGGTGGTGCACGTGGACGCGGAGTCCATCCGCGAGCCGGTCAACTTCGTCATCGCAGTGCTGGATGCAATGATGGCCGACCGTCGCGTCCGGAAGTTCCTGGTGTCGGCGTGGCGGCACAGCAGCAAATGGGCCCGGGACCTCTTCCCGGAAATGGAGGTGGGCACCTCGTGGGACGTCAACCTGAAGATTCGTCTGAAGGAGAAGATCGGCCCGGAGTGGTCCCATCGCGGTGAGGCGTTGCTGCAGGTCCTGCGCAAGTGGGAGGGCCGGCTGCTGGTCATCATCGACGAGCTGCCGGTGATGCTCCGTCTGTTCGAGGACAACGACGTTGGCGACGCGGAAACCCGGGCGTTCCTCTACTGGTTCCGGCGGCTTCGAGTCGATCCCGACGTGGGCTTGGCCAACTGTCGCTTCCTGATCGGCGGCTCGATCGGCATCGAGCACTACCTCTCGCGTCTGGGCGCCGTCGACTCCTTCAACGACTTCGAACGGGTCACGGTGGCAGAGTTGACGCAGGCGCTGGCCCGCGAGTTTCTGGCCAGTCGCCTCGACTCCCGCGGGGTCACGCTGAGTCGCTCGGCGCTGACCAGGATGCTCGAGCTGGTGGGCACGCCCATCCCGTACTTCCTGCAAATGTTCGTGGCCGAGGTCGCCGTCGAGGTGGCCAACGGGACGCAGCGCATCGGCCCCAAGAAGCTCGACGAGATCTACCATCAGCGCGTTCTCGGGGCCGTAGCTAAGATGCACTTCCAGCACTATTACGACCGCCTGCGTTGGTACGACAAACCCGATGAGCGCGCCGCCAAGGCGTTGCTGCGGCAACTGGCGCTGGCGTTTCCGTCGGCCATTCAGACGAGCCAACTCCGCAGCCTCTATGGTAGGGAGGTTGGCGGCGAGGCCACCGACGACGGCTTCACCCGACTGATCGGCGACCTGGAGAACGACTTTTACGTCCGCTACCGCCCGCAGGACGCGGGCCATGCGTTCGCGTCGAAGATCCTCTGCGACTGGTGGCGACGTTACTACGCGGTATAGCGGGAGACGCAACGATGCGGTGCCTGGAGCTCTACCCCTACAACCCGGATCAGCAGTCGGACGAGGACCTGGAAGCCACGTTCGTGGCCCGCGAGTGCGTGCTGGCCAGCATCCTCGACGACCTCAGGGCCGGCGTGCATTCACCGTCGAACCAGCATTTCCTGATCACCGGCCCGCGCGGCATCGGCAAGACCATGCTGCTCATCATGATCCGTCGCAGGGTGGCCAACGACCCAAAGCTGGCCGCGGCCTACCTGCCCATCAAGACGGCCGAAGAAGAGTACTCGATCAGTAATCTGCGGGACTTCTTCGCCAGAGTCATCGAGCTGTTGGCGGAAACGGTGGAGGACGAGGCGCTCCCCGCGGCCCTGGCGGCGCTGGATCAGACGGACGACGACGACCAGGGCGTCGATCTGGCGGTCGAGGCCCTCAAGTCGTTCAGCCGGCGCGACGGGCGCAAGCTCCTGCTGCTTTGGGACAACCTCGACCTGATCCTGGACCAGCAGATGACCGACAACGCCCAGCTCGGCCGCCTGCGCGACGTCCTCATGAACGACTCCTTCCTTGTTCTGATCGGCACGGCCCCGTCCCACTTCAGCGAGGTCAGCGGCTACGACCGCCCGTTCTACAACTTCTTTCGGCCGATCGACCTGAAGGAACTGACCGCGGCTGAGTCGGCCGACCTGCTGCACAAGCGGGCCGAGGTCGAGGAGAACGGGACGATGCTCGAGCGCTTCGACGAGCTTCGTCCGCGGCTTCAGGCCATTCACCATCTGACCGGCGGCAACCCGCGGTTGGCGCTGATGCTGTACCAGCTCTACACGCGCACGGAACTGCCCGAGGTGCAGGGCTCGATCAAGTCGCTGCTGGACGACGTGACGCCCTACTACAAGCACCGGCTGGAGAGTCTCTCGCCGCAGCAGCGGAAGGTGATGGACACGTTCGCCCGGCTGGGTCGCCCGGCCACGCCGACGGAGTTGGCCGCGGAAGTCCGGCTGGAGGTCAACCAGATCAACAGCATTCTGAAGCGCCTGCGCGATCTGGGCTTCGTCTCGGTGGCTCCGCAGCAGCGGCGCAAGAGCACGCTCTACCTCGTCTCGGACCGCGTGTTCCGAATCTGGCACCAGATGCGTTTCTCGACGGCCAGCCGCAAGCGCCTC
>DATKXO010000230.1:0-2597 GCA_035528995.1 Phycisphaerae bacterium
GGAACCGCACCGGCCGACACTGCGCAGTGAGATCCATGCCTGCCAAGTCCACGACGGTCGGATGCTCCCACCCTAAGTCCATATCGCCGCCGGTGTAAGCAACCATCGAAAACCGCGGGACAGACTTGCCGTTTTCGTCCGGTGCCGCAGCCTCGAACGTGATATCGCTGGCTGCGCAAATCAGGTCGAGTCGGTTGCCGTTTCGCTTATGCGTCTTCATCTTCACCCCCCTCGTCGTCGTCGGCGTCTGGCTCTGTCGGTTGCGTCACCGCGACAGATGACAACCCGAGCTCTTTTGCAAGGGCCAATTCGCGGGCTCGCTGTCGCAACTCTTGCTCCCAATCCTTACCGACCCGGCCGTACTCTGTAGCTAAGTTGGTGGTGAACTGAGCCAGCCGCTCGCCTTGTGCCTTGCTCTCCTTGGCCGGGTCAACATGCTCCCAGCCATCCCAGAACCATTGATGAGGCACTCCGTCAAACAGGGCCTTTGCGTCGCTTGCCAAAGTGCCACCCGTAAAGGATGCTTCAGCCAGCCAAGCGGCGAATAGGCGACCGAGAATCAGCCCTTCGATCCGCGCCCAATCAACGTCGATGGATTTGAAGAACGCCTGATGATCCAGGCGCCCGGAAGCGTAGTTGTAACTAGAACTGTTGCCTGCGGCGATGTTGAACGGAATGTTCAAACACCGGGCGATCTCGTTCAAGACTTCGTGTTTGAAATCGCTATAGACCGTGGTTGGTTGCTCAGCCTTTACCTGACCGATCTTCCAGCCGGCCGGCATGGTCATCCACTCGCCGCGGTCGATCTCGAATGTGTCCATTGCCTCGGGGGTCTGGCTATCTTCGGCCCCGTCAGGGTCGGGGGGCGCATCGGTGTACACCACGCCGGACGGGAGCGCCGCCTGCTCTGCAGCGCTCAACACCGCCAGCGTGTACCTACGCAACATCGCGAACAACGGCAGCGCCGGGGTGATCTCGGGAATACCGCGGACCTGGCCAGGGCGGTCAGGACGAAAGAGGTGCAGCACGTATGCGGCGGGGATCGTGTCGTGCTCCAGGCGGCCCATAGCGCCCGTATCGCCTGGATGCCGTCGCAAGACGCTGTACGACGCCGGGTTGCCAGAAGCATCCAACGCAATGCCGTCAGTTGCGTCGTCTATCCCGGGCAAGTGCGGCCATGGGGAGGCCACCTGGTCGGCCTCGACCAGCCGCATATCAAGCTGGACAGGGTGAACGATACGGCCATTAGTCACCAGCAGGCCGAAAGCCTCGCCGCTTTCAACCTGCGAGATCCGCATGGTACGCAGTTTCTCGCCCAGCCCGATGGCCTTGGACCATGCTGCGAAAGATGCCTCCACTCGTCGGTTCAGGTCGGCGTTATCCGTCAACAACTGCAGCCGGGGGCCCGTACCGATCACGTAGTTCGCCAGCGTCAGCACGATCCCCTTGGCGTAGCTGTTATTGGCAACTTCATATCGGGCCCGGCTGCGTAGCGTCCGCCGGACGGCGGAGCTGTTGGCGGCATTGACTGAGAGGTGATCGGCCTGTGCCCAATGACGCCGGTTCTCATCGGTGGTCTGGGCAGCGTCGTAGCGCGCACGGACAACGCGACGGGGCACCTTTGTGGGCGCCCGCCGCGTGTCCCGTGGACCGTTCCCGGAGATCCATCGACGCAGCTTATCTAACAAACGGAACCCCTATCCCCCTGGCTGTACGCCTCTCGGATGGACAGCCGGCACGGTCTACACTGCGCCCGGCGGTATCGCCCTGGACCGCCGTACCCCGATCCCCTTCTTGGACGCTTCTTTCGATTTGAGATACCGATCGGCGTCGATCAACTCGGTCAAGCTGTGCTGTTCCACACTGCCCGAGTCGCCTTGGGCTTTCTTCGGGCCCTGTGCGTTTTCAACGATCGTCGTGTCGAGGTCTTCGGCCATACCCATACATACGTATACCCCCCACATGCGTCATGCTAGCCCCTGTTTTTGTGCAAATTGTTACGCATGTAGCGTATCGGCGCCCACGATCGCCTCACGAGTTGTCACCCGGCGGCCGCAATGGCGACATTCTCGCCGGCGTACAATCCGGCCGCGGCCAGCCTGACGGGTATAGATGACGTAAAAGTGGCCACACCCACACCGCGGACACTCCAGGCCGCGGGGCTCCCGATCCGGTTTCGTCTGTGTCATCGCTTATCCCGCTTTAGTTCCGACAATCGAACCCGCGCCTTCGCCCGCCGCGGGGCTTGCCCCACGCCGACCAGGGCCACGCCTTGCATCGCCGCCGCCACTGCGCACCCGACCACGCCGTCGAGCCAATGGTTATCCAACCCGGGCGTTCGCAGCTTCCACTCGTCAACCGTGCGGCCCCGGCCCTCGGTACGCACCCGAAACTCAGCCGTCAGATGCTCGGCGAATAGCCGATGCGCCTCGGGCTTACGGCCGAATGCCGACAACCCACCAGGGTCGCCGACGGCCACGGCGAGCCGTGACTGCACGAAAGACTTCCAGAAGTTGGTGTCGTACACGATGTGGCGGGTTGCCCGCCGCCCCCGGGCTGCTGGAATACGCCAGTTCAACCCCACCCGATCGCCCCGC
>DATKXO010000231.1:0-12347 GCA_035528995.1 Phycisphaerae bacterium
AAGAGCCGTAGGCCGCGAAGCGAGAATCATCACCGCCGACGAAGATCGTCGAGTAGGCAGTGTCGCCCTGAGGGCGATCTATAACGAAGGTGACCTGTGCCTCCGCGAACAGCGAATTCAGTTCGCTTATTACTCGTCCGATGACGGCCTGTTCTTGGCCCGCAAGATCCCCAGGCGCTCTGAATGCGGGTACGTCAATCCCGTTCACCGCGACCGGGCCGCGGTATTCCACGTCCTCCGCGCCGTCGAAGTCCAAGACAACCACCTGCCCGTCGAGCCGGGTGTTGTCGGGCTCGACCAGGTAGAGCCCAGGTAGGTGCGGCGCCCCGTCCAGGAGCAGCCTCGGCTCCAGCGTTTCGAAGACCGAACGGCAGGGTGAAGTGTTCATCGCAGCCCTCCTTCTCAGGGACCTCTGGGTGCAGCCGCTGTCTGCTTCTAGGCCACGCATGCCCGCCTCCGAAACGCCAGGAGACGGCAGAGAACCCTTATTCCAACCTTAAAAGCAAATATACCCCAACCTGAGGAAAAAGCAAATGTCTGCAGCCTCCGGGCTCCGAGAGGCTGCGTTAACGGCCTGCTACCTACTCCGCAAGCGGCAATATGAGTTCCGCAAGCGAGAGGATGTCCTCGAGGCCGTCCTCACCAACACCGAGTTCTCCAGGCTCCCCCTGGGCGAAAGGATCCCCTGTCGCTGACGGCGACAGAACCGTTTCGCTCGGCGTCTCGTCGGCACTGAAGTTATCCGCCAGCGTAGCGCTCTCGGGCATCAGAACCACAGAGATCGCAGTCCCTTCGGCCTCGGGCAGCGTCTCTTCCAAACTGGTGGGAGGTTGGGTGTCGGTTTCGGCGTCGCCCTGGGCGCTCAGGTTGAGGAACTCGCTGCCAAGGACATTGCCGACAGCCGCAGATTCTGAGCCCGAGGACCCAGCCGGCACCTCGGCCGTAGCGAGTGGCGGTGTGGCCATCGGCTCGGAGACGGAGGTGGGCTCGGCTCCGGGCATGGTCAGTCGGGATTCCGTCAACGCCAGCGCCCCGCCAGCCTTCATTGGTGCCGCCAGGCCGAGCGGATTGTAGCGCTGTTGCCAGAGGGCCAGGTCGCCGCCGTCCACTTTTCCGTCGCCGTTCCAGTCCCCGATGCCAGGCGTGTTCGGGTTCTGACCCAACGGATCGTAATGCTGCTGCCAGATCGCTAGATCCCCGCCGTCCACTTTCGCGTCGCCATTGGCATCGCACTTCAGTACGTGGAAGGTGAACTCGTAGTCGTCGGCCATCGGGTTGCCGTAGTCGTCGTGGACGGTGCTCGCCAGCAGGGTGGCCGTGTAGTAGCCATCGGCAAGGGCCACGGCGGACAGGTCCCACGAGGCTTTGTGGGTCGTGGCGTCATAACTCAAGGCACCGGTCGGCAGGATTACGTCCTCGCCGGTAGTATCATTGTGGAGCGTGAGGGCACCGGCGGAGATGGTAACGCCCTCGCTGAACTGAACGGCCACGTTCTTGATCTTGGACCGCTGCGCGAGACCGCCGTTGATTGTCACGCCGTTGTCTGCAACCGCTGGCGGCACTAAGTCGGGAACCACAGTCACTGCGTCCGGCGCGGTCGGCGCCGCCTCCAGGTTGCCCACCTGGTCTCGGGCGCGGCTATAGAAGGCGTAGGTGTGGGTCTGCTCGCCCTCGAAGACGGCCGACGCGTCGGACGTGCCCGACAGCCACAGGCGGTACGGGCCGCCGTTGTCGGAGACGTACAGGTCATACGCGGCCAGGCCGGAGCCATCGGTGTCGTCCGCTCCGGACCAGTCCACCTGGAAGGTCGTGGAGGGCTGGGACGACGCCAAGGCCCCAACGGCACTGGCGGGGGCCGCCGCATCGATCACGTTGGTGACCGTGTTGGTCAGGTTGGCCGGGTCGAGGTCGAAGATGACCTCGGCGCGGTTGTCGATCTCCGCTCCGCTCGGGGCGGTCTTCTTGGCGCGGACCGTATAGGTCACGAAGCCGACGAAGGAGTTGGCGTCGTCGTTGGGGGCCAGGAAGCCGCCGACGGGGTTCTGCGTCTGCTCGCCGGTCGCCGGGTCGATGGTCGTGAAGATCCAATGCACCCGGCCGGTGAGGATGTCCAGCCCCGCGTCGATCTCGACCAAGATGTTGCCGTGCTCGTCGCCGAGGTTCACCAGTCCGTGATAGTGTGTGCGGCCATGGGCGTCCTTGCTGACCACATCCGGCAGCGGGGCGATGTCGCCCAGACGGAAGGTCCGCCAGTCCAGGTCGTCGTCGAGTTGGTCGTAGATTTCGACGACCTTGGCGGCGGCGCTGGCCTCGGGCTTGTTCCAGAAGGTGATCTTGTAGGGCAAGAGCTCGCCCGGCGCCACGTAGTTCTGATCGCCATAGCCCGCTGGCCCGAACTTCTCCTCCGGACTGCCGGATTTCCTGCCGGTAACACGCTTGACAGCACAAACATTCGACCACTCGTCCCATGCAGTTCTTGTCAGATCCCAGAGGGTCTCTGCCGTGTTGGCAATCTTGTGCCACGGGTTTACCACCCACTCGGGCCGCCAATACATGATCCCGTCGAGTTCACTCGATACAATCACAGAGATTTCCCTTGGGGTGAGCCGTGGGAGCAGCAGCATGGCAACATCAGCAGTCGCCCAGAACTTGGCTGATGGGGTTCCGGCACCCCATGCTTCACCAAAGTTCTGTCCAGTCTGCAGAATTCCCACGACAAAACCTACTGGTGTAAATGGGAAATCCAGTAAGGTCGCGACGGCTCCACCCGCTACCCAACCGAACTTGTTTGTGACAACGTTCACTAGCCGGGCTCTTTGTCCGCGGACATCGGACAAAGGGATATCCTTTGAGAATCCTGTGACATCAGTGGCACAAACAGGGCTGTTGCCGACATAGGTGTATAAGTTCGCGGACTCGAGTATTCCCAGAGGATCCTTGCTCCGGAATCTACCAAGACTACCATCGTAAGTTCGCCTTCTCATGTATGTAAGTGCAGCACCGTCAGCCTGCACACCATATTCGCCGACAAACTCGAACGAGTTGGGAACAGTCCCGGACTTCGCAAGCGAGATTCCGAATGGGTCATAGGAATAGGCGTTGAGGGCGGTTGCCCCAGAACTTGTCAACTCGCTTGTGTTTCCGATGGCGGAAAAGGCGTAGTAGGCCGCATTGCCAATGGCGTCGGAGCGCGAGATCAGGCCATACCCATGCCGATAGCGGGCGATCAAGTCGCCAGCACCGTCGTATTCTCCAACCACGTTGACCAGGCCGGCGGGGTCGAGCAGGTACTCCGTCCGCTGACCATTCTGGGTGGTGGCGACGCGGTTGCCGAAGGCGTCATATTCGTAGGCCCAGGTTCCATCCGGCGTGACGACCTGGGTGAGCCGGTTCTCGTCGTTGTAGGCGTAGGTCCAAGCGTCGGCCCCCTCGGTCTTGGAGATCATGTTGCCGTCGGCGTCGTATTCGTAAGCGGCCGAGCCGACGGTGACGTATTGGTTCATGTCGTTGGTGGTGTAGTTGGTCGTGACGCCGTTGGCGATGGTTTGGATGCGGTTGCCAGCGGCGTCGTAGACGTAGGCGAGGTCCTGGTCGGGGATGGCCGGGTTGGTCGAATCCAGGACGGCGCGGGTGAGTTGGCCGGTGGCGTCGTACTCGTAGGTCCACAGGCCGTCCACCGTGTCCATGCTGGTCCGCCGGCCGAGGTCGTCATAGGTGTAGTCGAACCGGGAGTTGACCGCGCCGCCGGGGGCAAAGTTCACGAGGTGCAGCAGTTGGCCGGCCAGGTCGTACTCGTAGGTCGAGTACGTGCCGTTGCCGCAGTCCTTGCGGACGAGGCGCCCCACGGCATCGTAGGCGTAGGCGACGACCATGGCGCCGTCGCCATCGGTCAGACCGGCCAGCCTCCCGGCGGCGTCGTACTGGTAGTTGGTAGTTAAGCCGTCCTGGTCCACCATGCTCGTCCGCCGCCCGCCGGCATCATACGCGAACTCCAGGAACCGGCCTGTCGGGTACGTGATCTTCATCAACCGGTCGGCCGAGTCGTATTCCATCGTGGTCGTGCCCGCCGAATCGACGGCCGAGGTCATGTTGCCCCGGGCGTCGTAGGCGAAGTCCACGTGCGTGCCGTCGGCGTAGTCCTTTCGGATAAGCAGTCCGTCGCTGTCGTAGGCGTAGCCGATGGCCTGGCCGCGACGGTTGATGGACTCGGTGAGATTGCCCAGCGGATCGTAATTGAACTCCTCGGCGGAGCCGTTGGGGTAGGTGATGGAGCGCAGGTTGCCCTGGACGTCGTAGGCGTAGCCCGTCGTGTTGCCCCGGGCGTCGCGGACGCTGGTAAGCCGGTCCAGGGCGGGATCGTAGGCCAGATCGATACGGTGGCCCAGCGGATTGACCTGGCTGACCAGGTGGCCCTGATCGTCATACTCGTAGGCATACGTGATGCCTTGGGGGGCGGAGAGCTGGACGAGGTTGCCGGCGTCGTCATACTGGAAGCGGATGCTGCGGCCGAGGGGATCGTGGACCTGGCCGATCTGGCCGGCGTCGTCATACATCACCGTGGTCCGCGCCCCGGCGGCGTCGGTGGCGTACATGGTGCCGGCGGAATCGTAGGCATAGGAGACGCTCTCGGCCCCGCCATCGCGGTACGTGAGGCTCAGGCGGCCATCGGCATCATATTCATAGTAGGCGTGCGTCCCGCCCGGATAGGCGATGGAGGTCAGGGTGTGGGCCTTGGGGCCGGTGG
Source organism: Phycisphaerae bacterium (assembly GCA_035528995.1). Classification (GTDB taxonomy): domain Bacteria; phylum Planctomycetota; class Phycisphaerae; order UBA1845; family UBA1845; genus DATKXO01. Next base: position 4,745 of record DATKXO010000231.1, read on the forward strand.
GCTCGGCGGAATACGTGTAGGCGGTCGTCCCCGTCACGTCCGTGACTGACAACAGGTGCTCGCCGGAGGCGTCATAGGCGTAGTCGGTCGTCCGGCCGGCGGGGTCTGTCACGCGGCTGATCCTGCCCTGGGCGTTGTACTGGATGGACAGGATATCGCCGCTAGAGTGCGTCAGGCTGGTCAGCCGCCCGCCCGTGTAGCCGGCGGTGATGCGGTTGCCGTTGGTGTCTTCCACGTAGTCGATGGCCAGGTCCGTTCGGAACGCCAGGACCGTTCCGCCCTGTTCCGTCAGCCGGTAGTGACCCAGTTCGAGCGCCAGCGTGCCATAGTCGCCGGTGGAGGCGGCATAGGTGCCGTCGGCATTCTTCGTGAAGAAGCGCCGGCCGCCTGCGGGTAGGAGGACCGTGACGTCGCCGCTCTCGGCCTCTTCGATGGATATCTGCCAGTTGTCCGACCAGCCCCTGCCCATCGGCCCAAGCTCGTACCGGCCAAGCAGCGATTGCGAGAAGGCGCGGGAGAAGGTCAAGTCCATGCCGGGGGCCGGCGAATAGGCGTCGAGGCTGGTGGCCAAGGGGTCGCGGGCCAGGGTCGCGTTGGCCTGCTGGAGCTCAAAGGCAAACAGATTGCCGATGTCGTACGTCGGCTTGCCCAGGACGCCCAGGTAGGTGGCGTTGTCGGCGAGCATATTCACGTAGTCGCCCCATGTGCCGCCGACCTGACCGGCCAGATTGTCCCAGAGGGCTGTCCAGGCGTCCGCATCCATGCCATCGGGCTTGCTGGACGCCGCCAAGCCGGACCAGTCCATCGGCGTCTGGCTGGGGGACAACACGTACAGGTTGTAGTCGAAGAACATCTCGGTCGGGCCATATCCCCACGCCATGAACGGTTGGTTGTCAGAGAAGAACGGAATGCTACCGCCGGAGCCGGGGGCAAGAATGCCGGCGGGGCCGTTCTGGTTGATACCCAGGAACTCCAGCGTGCTTGGCGCGGGCGTTTGGTCCGGGTAGAGAGCTATGGGCATATCCGGCGAGCCGCTAGCCACGAAGTATGGCGCGGGCATGTCCGCATCGCCCACGTTGGTGTATTCCACGAGGATCTCGAACATGTGGTATTCGGGCCCTAGGAGGCGACCGGACCAGACGACATCCGGGGCGACCAGCCGGGTCTCGAGCCTTGGACCCGTGCCCACGGTTACCTGGAGAGAATCGTCCAGCCGAGTGATGGTCCCATCCGGGGCGGTCAGCACGGCATCGTACGCCCCGACGGCCGCGCCGGTCAGGTTGAAGGTCGCGTAAATGGTCTGCGGATCAACCCACCATGTCTTGGAGGCAAGGACCGCATCGCCCGCGGGCGAAGATAGCATCGGGATGGACCCATACGGCATGCGGATGCCCGAGAATATGAGCGTCGAGGAACCGGCGTTTCCGACGCTGGTCGGGCCGACCGAACGCAGCGAGAACTCCAGTAACTCCGCGCTCAGCGTGAACGTGAGGGAACTGGAAGAGAGGGATTCGGGGTTGACCAGGATGTAGTAGTGCCCGGTGTAGGCGCCGGTGATGACCACCTCGTGATCGGCCGTGAAGGGTTCAGAATCGGCCAGGTCAAAGGCCGTCTGATCGGGCATGCCCCCGTAGCGGACGTAGAGCTCAGTGACGCTGTCGGGATTGCCGGCACTCAGATGCAGCGCGATGTCCTGGCCGGCCTCGGCGGCCAAGCGGTAATACAGCGGCTGGCCGGAGACCAGAGAACCCGTCACCGGCTGGCCGACAAACAGCTCGGGCACATCGACCGTAATGGTGTCGGCCGACGGCATCCAGTTATTGGCCTCGTCGGACTCACGAAGCTGGTTCCTGATGTCCGTCCGAACGATCACATGGTAATCGCCCGGCACCACCGCCGGGAGCTTGGCATGGCTGGTGCCGATGTAGGACGTACCTATGGCCACCTCGCCTGAGTGCTGGACCCGGTCGATGACCGCGTCAGACAGGTCCCACACCCCATCCGTGGAGAGGTAGAGGACGTCATACCACGCGCCCGTTGCGGCGGCGGTTCCCAGGTTCGTAACGGTCCACCTGATGTCTGAGGCGGGCGACTGGCCGACGACGCCGCTACCGGGAACAACGATGTCCGATGCCAGAAGCAGGTCCGCGGGCGGGGGCATCACGACGACGGTGGCAACCGGATCAAAGGTGGCGTTATTGGCCTCGGCATCGTGATCGGCCGCCCACTCAAACACCTCGCTGTGGTCGCTACCCCAGACTCGACGGGCATCGGTAAGGACAAACACATAGTATGGGCCGCTGGCCGCCGACGGAACCGTGGCCGTCAAAGAGGCCGAATACGACTGCCCCGCGCTCAACACACCATTGTGTCGCACATATCCCAGGGAAACATCGTCGTTCCGGTCCAGGTTCTGGTCCCTGGAGAGGTAGATTTGATCGTCCCAGGAGCCTGGGACCGTTTCCCCGGTCCCGGTGTTGGACACGGTCCATGCAACAGTAATCGGCTGGCCCGAGTAAGCGATCGCCGGGCTGTCCACGCTGGACACAACCAGGTCGGGCGGATTGGTCAGATGGACCGTGAAGCCCGGATCGCCAATGTTGTTGTCCTCTTTGTCGTATTCGTACACCTTGCCAAAAGGCTCATAATACGGCCATCCCGGCCGCGCCATGTCAGTCTGGACGAAGACCCAGTAGTTGCCTGAAATGCCTATTGGCAAGGTCACCTGTCGGCTTTGCGTGTAGCTGTCGCCCGGCTGAAGGGTCCCGTTGTGCGTGAAGGTTCCGAGACGGGTATCGGTCGGATCGAATACCGGGTCCGCCGATAGGTACACGGAGTCGATCCACGAGCCTTCGGAGGGTCGCGTCGGCCCAGAACCGGCATTCGTGACCGTCCACGCGACGGTCATCGGTTGGCCGGACCAGGCATCGGCCGGAATCATGACCTGGGAGACCTGAAGATCGGGAGGCGGAGTCAGTGTGATCTGCCAGGCGGACGATCCGACGTTGTTCGTGTCAGCAGACTCCTGAACCACCTTCTCCACATCGGTCTCGACGAAGAGCCAGTACGTGCCATCCAACCCGTCCGGAAGGCGAACTGAGGCGGAGCCCGCGTACGACTGGCTCGGCTCGAGCCTGCCTGAGTGGCTGATGACGCCCAGGAGCGTGTCCCCGCTGCCGTAGTCCAGCACCGCATCGGATGACAGATAGAGCCTGTCTTTCCATGTGCCAGGCACGGTCCTGCCCACCCCCGCATTGAGGATGGTCCAACCAGCGGTGACCGTCTGCCCGGACGAGACGCCGGCAGGCGGATCGACAGACACAACCCTCAGGTCCGGTGGCGTGTAGCTCACCGCGATGGGCGCGGGGGTGGCCCGAGTGTTGTTGGCCTCCGCGTCGTAGCTCGTCGCATACTCGTAAACGGTATTGCCCGAGTCCGTTACGACGAAGAGGTAGTAAGGGCCGCTCGACAGGTTGGTCGGCATCTGGAAACTGGCAGTCTGCTGATAGCTGGAGCCAGTATCGCCGTACCCGGCAACCACGCCGTCGTGAACCACAGTGCCCAAGAGCGTGTCATGAAGCAGGTTACTTTGATCGGCCACAAGAGTAAGATCGGTGGACAGGTAGACGGCGTCCGTCCATCGGCTGCGGTTGGTCGGCCCGCCGCCTTCGTTGCTGACCGTCCAGGACACCTCTATAGGACTGTCGGTCCGTGCCACACCAGGCGCGACGAGAGCGGCGACTTGCAGATCCGCGATTGGCGGCTGCGTGATATGGATTGCACCAGCGTCGAAGGCGGAGTTGTTGCCCTCGACGTCCTCGTAAACGACAGCGGCCTGATCGGCCAGCACGAAGATGTAATAGTCGCCCGTATGTACATCAATGGGAACCGGGACATTCCTCAGTTGCGCGTAGGAATCGGACGGGTACAAATTGCCGGTGTGGGGGAATGTGCCCAGCAACAGATCATGCGCCGCGTCGGCAGGGCTGGTAACGAGCGTCTGGTCCGTGGACAGATACACGGCATCGTTCCAGGAATCCGGATACGTGTGGGTCTGGCCCGCGTTGATGGCCTCCCATCGCACCTCAACGGTATCACCGGACCACCCGTCGTTGGGCACCGTTACCGACAAGACTTGAAGATCTGGCCGCCACGGTCGCTGTAGGTCCACCGGTTGGTCGGAGAAGCGCAGGTTGTTGGCCTCGCGGGTTCCGGCCGCGTCCCATTCCTTGACAGCGTTGTAGAAGTCCGTCTTGACCAGGAGGTAGTAGTCGCCGGCAAGGAATCCCTCCGGGATCGTGACTTGCTGCGTCTGAACGTAGCTCTCGCCGGGAGCCAGGTAGCTGGCATTCTGGTAAGTTCCGAGCGTTCGGACGATGCCCTGAGGCATCAGATTTACGGACAGATAAACCACGTCATACCAGGCGCTGGTATCCGTGCTGGCATCCCCGTTGTTCGTTACCATCCAGTTGAATGTCAAGGTCTGACCAGCGTAGGCAACGGGCTGAACTTGGGCTGCCGTCACCTGTAGATCAGCATAGGGTGTGAGATGCACTGGGAACGGGTCGCTGATAGTACCGTTGTTCGTTTCCGCCGCTGGAGTATGCTCGTAGACGTTGTTGTTCGCGTCCGCAACGACCACTATCCGTTGGTTACCGCTGACACCATCAGGCAGAAGGAATGTGTGCGACCTGCTGTAGCCCTCCCCGGAGGCCAGATTATTGGGTCGAGTCAGTTCCCCCAGATAGGTGTCAGCGCCGATCTGATCGTCGGCCGACAGGTAAATCTTATCCACCCAAGTCCCCTCGGCTACTCCGGGACCGGCGTTGATAACCGACCAGCCGACGTCGATCGCCCGGCCCGACCAGCCCTCGGCTGGTGGGGCAACGGCCGTTACCTGAAGGTCCGGCGGCTGGGTCAATATCACGTCAAAGGCATGCCCGCCGACGTTGTTGCCCTCGTTTGCGTGCTCGTAGAGCGTGTTGTCATAGTCCGCCTTGACCAGGATGTAGTACGTCCCATCGATCCCGTTGGGCAGCGTCCAGGTGGTTGAGCGCTCATGGCTTTCCCCGACTGCCAAGTCGGCAGGCCGGCTGAAGGAGCCGATGTATGTGTCGTTGCCATTGCCCAGTGTCGCGTCCGGGGAGAAGTAGACGCGGTCGTTCCACGAGCCGGTGGCTGGGCCCGTGCCCAGGTTGGTCACCGTCCACTGGATCGTCACCGGCTTGCCCGACATTGCTGGCGCGGAGGTCTCGATGTCGGTGACCTGCAAGTCAGGAGGTGGTGTGAGGTTCACCGTGAACGAGGCGCTGGCGAGGATGTTGTTCCCCTCGCCGTCGAATTCCGCGACTTGCCCCTGGGAATCGGCCTTGATGACGAGGTAGTAGGTGCCCTCGATGCCGTTCGGGAGACCGAACGACACCTGCTGCTCATAGCTCTCGCCCGACCCCAAGGTGGTCGGCCTGGCGAACGCCACGGACTTGATTGCACCGCCGACGGTCCCGTCGGTGGACAGATACACGGTGTCCGACCACGATCCGCTCGCGGCAGCTTCTCCCGAGTTGGTAACGGTCCAGTGAACTCCCAAAGGCTGTCCCGACCAACCATTGCTCGCCGGGGTTGGAACGGATGTAACCTCCAGGTCAGGGTGAGGCGGCAGCGTGATGGTCACAGGCGCCATGGCGACGTTGTTCGCCTCACTTGACTCAACCTGCGACCCGGCGGTGTCTATCTTCACGATGAGCCAGTGCGGCCCTTCCGTAAGGTAGCTCGTGGGCACAGAGACGCTCACGTTCGGCGTGTAAGTGGCCATGGCGCCCGGGTAGCCGGGCCGATAGACGGCGCTGCCGAGTGCGAGATCACTGCCGTCCAGAACAGCGTCTTGAGAGAGGTATGCCCTGTCGTACCAGTTTGCAAACGCCTCGCCGACCCCCACGTTGCCGACCGTCCAGGACACGGCGAACGCCTCACCGACCACGATACTGCCGGGGCTTGCAAGTCCGGAGATCTCCAGGTCGGGTAGGTGGACTTCCAGACTCGTCGGCATGGAAGCGTTGTTCCCCTCGTATGCCCATTCGTACACAGCACCGCGAGCATCCGTGACCAGGAACAAGTGGTAGAGGCCGCTCACGTCGGTGGGTACAGTCACCGTCCCGCTGCCGTCGTATGTCTCGCCGATCCCCAGGACGCCGCCGTGGAGGAACTCACCGATGTTCCGGTCGTCGCTGTTCCCATAGACGGCGTCTTGGCTCAGGACCACGCGGTCGTACCATTGGGTTGCCGGCGTGGCCGCCCAGGCGGCGCTCGTGTTCTGCACGGTCCAGGAGAGCAAGAGCTGTTCACCCACGGATGCCGTGGCCGGCGCGGCAAACGCCGTCACGGTCAGGTCCGCGAACACGGCCGGGGCTACGGCCACAGTCTCGGTCTTGACCGCGACGTTGGTCTGCGCGTCCGCGTACTCATAGACATCGTCGGGGAAGTCCGTCACGACGATGAGGTGGTAGTCGCCCGACAAGCCGACCGGCAGATTGCCCGACCAGCTTCCCGCATAGCCCTCGCCAGCCCCCAGGGCCCCCGTGTGCAGGACGTTGGCCACAAGAACATCGTCGCCGTCGCCGAGGGTCATGTTGCGGGAGAAAACGATGCGGTCCGTCCACGCGGCCACATCGCCGCCAGGTGTTCCATCCCCGGTCGTGCCGTTCCCGAGGTTAGTGACCGACCAGGTGACGCTGTAGGGCTGGCCCGCCACGCCGATGGCGGGCGAACCCACGTTCGACGCCGTCAAGTCGCCGTAAGGTGTCAGTTCGATGCTGATCTGGGAGGCCCCGCTGGCTATGTTGTTGCCCTCGAAGATGTACTCAAAGACGGCCTTGGTTTCATCGGCCTCGACAAAGACCCGGTAGTCGCCGGATATCCCCAAGGGCAGTCGGACCTCAATCTGGCCCACGTAGGCCGAGTCGCCGACATTCAGGGCGCCATCATGTCTGACCGAACCGAGGTAGACATCGTCCCCGTCGCCATAGCGGTCATTGGCTGACAGGACCACCCGGTCATACCAGGAGATGGCGTCCGTCACGCCGGTTCCGTAGTTGCCGACCTCCCAGGTGAATGTAACTGTTTCGCCACTGGACGCCGTTGCCGGACCGGCCACTTCGCTCGGCACCAAGTCGGCGAATTCGAGCTCCCCCGTCGGCCAGATGGCCGCGTCGAGCAGGTACTGGCCGCGAGGCCCCTGGCCCGACATCGCGACGACTACGGCGTAGTACGTACCGCTTGCCGTGATATCCACCCGGGCCACCGCCTCCGAAGGATTCGGCGCCACCGACACAACGCCGCCCGCGGAATTGCGTATCTCGATGATCGGCCGCAGTGTGCTGCTCTCAGGCAACCGCAGGCTCAGGAAGACTGTCTCGCCCCCCTGGACGGTTCCCAGACTGAAGTAATCCTCGTCAACGTTGCCGGACTCCGGCGCCATGACCGTCCCGGCAATCGTGGCCGTCCGATGAGTGCCCACCGTCGCCCAGTTCAGGCCGTTGGCCCCGGCGATGGAGTCGTTGGCGTAGTCGGCGTCGGCCTCCAGGCCGATCCCCCGCGCCAGGTCCAA
>DATKXO010000232.1:0-2264 GCA_035528995.1 Phycisphaerae bacterium
CCTCGCCGCGGCCGCTGCCGACGACAGCTTTCAGTTCAACGCCACTGGCACGGTGGAGATCACCGCTGCCGCCGATACCGAGCCCGGCAAGGTGCCCTCGTTCAGTCTCCTCGGCTACACAGGCGGGGTCATGAGCGTCTGGCGCGGAGCAACCGTCATCGACCTCGCCGGGCTGGCCCTGCCCAAGACCCTGCCCGTCCTGCACGATCACGACCCCGGCGATCCCGTCGGCCACGGCACCCCGACCATCGAGGGCAGCAACCTGACTCTGAGCGGCACCTTCTCCGTTGCGGAGTCGACCAGCGCCCAGAAGATCATCGCCAGCGCCAAGCGGGAGTTCCCCTGGCAGGCGTCCGTCGGGGTTGCCGTGACCCGCTTCGAGGTCGCCAAGGCCGGGCAGGACGTGACCGTGAATGGGCAGAGCTTCACCGCCGGCCGTGATGGCCTGTATGTCATACGGGCGGGTAAACTCAGAGAAATCAGCATCGTGCCACTGGGCGCCGATGCTGACACAAGCGTAAACGTCGCCGCGCGTGCGGCCAATTCCCGTAAGGAGAATACGATGAACAAGTTCGAGAAATGGCTGACCGCGATGGGTCTCGACGTCGAGACGATCACCGACGATCAGCGAACCAAGCTGCAAGCCAAGTTCGACGCCGAGCAGACCCCCGCCACTCCCGCGATCGGGAACCGGACGATCAGCACGGTGCTCGAGGCCACCCGCAAGGAGCGCGAGCGGCAGGATCTCATCGCCGCCCTGCTCAGTCAGCAGCTCGTCGGTGGCGCGGACCCCGACACGATGGAAGTGATCGCCCAGCAGGCGATCGAGGAGCAGTGGTCTGCCGACAAGGCCGAGCTGGCGTTCTTGAGGGCGACCCGCCCCCGGATCGGAAAGCCTGGCCGTAACGAAGGGACGGTGCCGCCCGAGATGATCCAATCCATGCTGACGGCCGCGGCCCTGGTATCCGCCGGCCACGACGAGAACGACGTCGCCAAGCAGTGCGGCGAGAAAGCCCTCGGCGGCGCCCTCAAGGCCTACGGTCGCACGATGGGCCTCCAGGAGCTGATCCTGACTGCTGCCAAGGCGAACGGCTACGTTGGCCGCGACCGCGTGACCGAAAGCAACTATCACGGCCTGCTGAACTGGGCTACCAAGCCGCATATCCAGGCGGCCGGGTTCAGCACGATCGACCTGAGCAGCATCCTCGGCTCCGTCGCCAACAAGGCGCTCGCCACGGTCCAGGCCGATCCGATCTGGCTCACCCCGGCGCTCGCCGCTCCCCGCAGTCACACCAACTTCCACTCGCATACGGTGCTGACCCCGCAGCTTACCGGAGACATCCCCGTCGTCGGTCCTGGCGGCGAGGTGGAACATCTCGAGTACGGCGAGGAGTCATACACCCGGCAGGTCGCCACCTACGCGGCCATGCTGCGGATCAGCCGCACGGACATCGTGAACGACGACCTCGGCGTCTTCAACGACAACGCTGCCGCTCTGGCCCGCAAGGCCTTCCGCACCCGCGAGAAGACAATGCTCACGGCCCTGATGGCATCCGCTGCCGGTGCCAGTCACTTCACCGCCGCACGCGGCAACTACATCACCGGGGCCACGACCGCCCTTGGCATCGTCGGCCTGAACGAGGCCATCGCCGCATTCCGCGGCGCGACAGGCCCGGACGGCGATCCCATCATGGTCGAGCCGAAGTACCTGCTCGTCCCGCCCACGCTCGAGGCCACGGCTCGCCAGTTGGTGGCGCCCATGTCCAGGCTCATCGCCACGGACCAGACGGCCATCGCCGCCGCGGTCGGCCCCGACGCCAACATCTACGCGGGCCGGTTCGAGGTGCTCGTCAGCCCGTACCTCGAGGCCGCGACCATCACCGGCTACTCGACCGCGTACTGGTACTTGCTGGCCGACCCGTCCACCCTGCCGTGCTACGAGGTCAGCTACCTCAACGGCGCCCAGGCCCCGACGGTGAACTTCTTCGGCCTCGAGACAGACCCCGACACCCTCGGCATGGCGTGGCGCATCTTCTGGGACTTCGGCTGTGATGCCGCCCAGTGGAGAGCCGGCGTCAAGGCCGCTGGTGCCTAATACGGCCCCTAACGCGAACAGGAGAACGACATGGCAAACATAAGCCAATACCTGCGAGAAGGGGCGAGCGTCCAGCACACCCCGGCCGGGGCCGTGTCCGCAGGCAACATCATCAACATCGGCCGGGTCTGCGGATTCGCGCCGAGGGACATTGCCGCATCGGCCCTCG
>DATKXO010000233.1:0-30317 GCA_035528995.1 Phycisphaerae bacterium
AGCCCAGGGCGTGCAGAATCTCCGGCACGATCAGGTAGCGAGGGGCGTTCAACCTCAAGCCGATGCGGTTCTCGTGCGGTATGAGGTCGCGCACCGCCAGGCAGACCTCGGCCACGTCCCACCGACCGACGCGCACCAGCCGGCAACCCAGGGCCCGCTCGTACTTTTCGGCCGCGTGGGTCACGAATATCCCGTCGCTGAACCAGTACAGACCCAGCGGGTATCGGCGCAGCCGCGGATCGTCCCACCATCGCAGACCGGTGTGCGAATCGCGCACCGACGCCCCCAGGCGCATGAGGGCGATGATCATTCGGGCGTCGTCCAGGGACTCGGCCGACCGGTCGATCCGCTCGACGATGCCTTGGAACTCCACCTCTTTAATGTTGAAGAACAGGTTCTTATGCAGGCGCTCGAGGTTGTCAGCCATGTAGTGCAGGTCCTGCCGCCAGCGCCCGACCTGCGTCGGGTCGGGCTTAGGCGCCCGCGTCGGGCCGAGGCAGCCTGGAAGGAGAACCAACAGGGCCAGGCACACCAGAATCGACGCCGCGCGCCGGTTGGCACGATCACGTATGCAGGACGTCCGCGTCACGTAGGACCCTCCCGTTCCGGTCACGACCCGGCCCATCGACTCGTTAAAGGGCCGGGGCCATTCGACCCGAAGAGGCGCAGCGATGCAACCTCGACCGGGGTTTCGAGGTCCGCGTTGGAGCGCCGGGCGCAGTGTAAGGTCGCCACCTGACCTGACGCAACGACCGGCCGGCGCCCGGGTATCCGGGCGTTCGAAGGTATGCGGTCGGCCTGCGATTCGTCGTGCGATCAGGGGACCAGCCGGACGACGCGGCGCTGGAAGTCGATCTGCACTCGCTGGAACTGTTGAAAGAAGGAGTTACCCAGCAGTCCGGCGTTCTGCCCACCGCAGCGCATGGTGGCGAAGACCGGCAGATCGCCGATCCGCAGCTCGACGTTGGCAAACTCGTGACCGCCGAGCCGCAGCTTGCGGGCCACCGCGGGCATCACCTGAGCCCGGCCTTCGTCCAGTCCTTGAACGGTGTGGCCACTCGCGGCGTCCGGCTGGACATTGGCCGCCCGCGCCGCCTGCCCGTCGAGAAACGGGATCGGCGCACCGGTATCGACGATGAAGAACACGTCGGCCGCGTTCACGTTGCCGCGGACCACCAGGTGACCGCTGACGATCGAGAAGGGCAGCTCGATGGCTTCCCGGTTCGCGGCGGCTGAGCGATCACCCCACACAAGCCTTCCCGCCGGTCGATCCGCGGACGGATACTCAACGGTCAGCGTCCGGCAGCGGGCCAAGGCGTCGATTCCGAGGATGCCCACCACCGGCCGGCCGAACAGGTCGGGCAACTCTTCCATGACGGCCACGGAGTAGTCCCGCAGCACGACCCCGCCGAGCTGCAACTGCGGGAGTGTGGCGTGGCCCAGCACGGTGGCCACCTTTCCGGTGGCACCGCCGGTGGTGTACTTGAGCATGCGCTTGCCGGCCGCGGAGTACTCGACCATGCTCGACTCGCGAATCTCGACGCCGTCGGGCAGGAACGACCGGCTCACGACCGTCTGAGCGCCGCCGACGTCCACGATGAGGTCGCCTGCCCCGCCGCCGGGTAGTTGGCCCTTGACGAACAGGTATCGGTCGAAGGCCAGCGGGGCTTGGCCGGAGACCTCGGGTCCGGCCTGGTGCGGGTACGTGTCGGTGCACACGACGCAGGCGCCCTTCGGCAGGGGCACCTTGCCGGCGAAGAGGTCCATGACCGGTCCGGCGTCGTCGGGACCGACGGTGCGGTTCTGCCGGATGAGGAAAGCCGCACGCGTGCCGTCAGCGGCCGTGACGCTGACGCGCACGTCGCATCGGGCCAGGTCCGAGATGGGGCGCGGCGGGCGCGTGTAGTCCTTGCCGTCTGCGGTGCGGTCGGTCACGCGGATCTGGTCGCCCTGGCGCCGGGCGATGAGCAGACGGCCTTCGCTGGATTGGGCCAGGCTGGCGGAGCCGCCGGGGCCCACGGGAAGGATGACGTCGATGACGCCCGTCTGCGTATTGGCCGGCAGGACCTTGGTCTCGCCCTCCGCGAGCGGCACGGTTTCGATGACCAGCCCGGCGTCGGTCCGCTTGAGCACGAACAGCGGACAGGCCGGCTCATCGGCCGCCTGGAGCGCGGACGGGCCGGCCACCAGAGCCAACAGAAGAGCAATCATGAACGTCTGGCGCATGGGGTGTTCCTCCGTTTTGCGTAGTCAGACTGACCGATTGTCGCCATTGCGAGCCACGAACTCCAATTCGTGCGGTGTTTCACATGCGCCAAAAGAGCGACTTCCGCTCGTTGGTCCGCGCGAGCTAAAGCTCGCGGCTCGATGCGGTTACGGATGCTCCGACCGAGAGAATGGGTCAGCCTGCACTGCGTACGTCCGTCGCGCGGGGGCTTGACGGATAGTACGAATCGTACTATATCGGGAGACGAGCGTCACGCGGCGCACCGGTCGCAAAATCTGGAAAACTGGACGCCGACCGGAGCAGGGGCAGCGTCGCAACCAGCCCGGCAACGGGGCGACCCGGCTGGAGGGGCGGCTATGGGTGATTTGAGCGAACTCGAGCTGGTCGTTCTGGGCATTGTCTGGAAGCGGGGGCCGTGCACGCCGTACGCGGTCCGCAAGGAGTTCGCCACGTCGCCGTCGTCGCACTGGAGCGGCAGCGCGGGGTCCATCTACCCGCTGGTGCGCCGTCTGGAGCGCCGGGGCTACCTTCGATCCAGGCGCGAGAGTCAGGGGCGGCGGGCGAGACGGACCTACACCATCACGCGGCGAGGGACGGCGGCCCTGCGTCGGTGGGTGTGCCCTCCGCTCCCGGATGAGGCGGCGGCCATCACCTACGATCCGATCCGCACGCGCATGTACTTTTTGGGCATCGTCCCGCCCGACCGGCAGAGCGGTTTTCTGGCCGAGGCCGAGGCCGCCCTGCGCCGACAGATTCGCGTCGTGCAGGCGGAGTGTGCCCGCTACGCCGGCCTGGGCGACACCTTCAGCCATCTGGCCATGACCGGCGCCCTGCGCATCATGCGGGCCCGCATCGCGTGGCTGGCAAACGCCCGGAAGTCCTTGGGGTGCATGACGGTTTAGGCGGGGTAAGGACGGACGATTAACTGAACCCCCAAAGGGGGTGGCGGAATGTAGCCCAGGGCGCAAGCCCTGGGGAATCGGGCGTGGTGTTTGGAATAGAGCCCCGGAGGGGCGACGGAAACGCTTCCGGGATAGAGGCCTACGAATCAGCGCTTCCGCCGCCCCTTCCAGGGGCTCCCCTTCGTATGGGCACTGCGGACCCAGGGCTCGCTTCGCATCGCCCTGGGCTATATTCCCTCGTCCGCTCCGCGGACTTTCAACTGTGTGGGCCCGCCGTGAAGTGTCATGCACCCAAGTCCTTGTAGCGGCGGGGCATCACGTTGCCGGGGCATAAGGCGGGAGTTATGCTGGTTGAGGTCGGGGCCTCTGTGTGCGGGCGTTATGCGATGGCCGGTGGAACGCGAATTCCGGTGATGATCGGCGAGTGCGGCACCCGAGTGGTGTTGCGCCCGATCGGTTGCTGCACACTGGGCATCGCCGGATCGATCCGGAAGCGAATCGGCGAATACCACCCGCCCGACACGACCGACCTGTACTTCGACCTCTCCGGGGCCGACGCGATCGACAGCACGTTCATCGGGCTGCTCCTCTCGCTGGTGAGCTCGAAAGCGGGTGCGTCCGTCCCGGCGGTTCACCTGTTGTCGCCCTCGCAAGCGGTTCTGGAGGCCCTGGAACGCATGCGCGTATTGGGCATGTTCGAGGTCTGCTGGTCGATTCCGGACCCGCCGACCGAGTGGTGGGAACTGACCGGCCCGACCCCGGAGCGCGAGGAGATGACCGACCTGGTGATCGAGGCCCACCAACAACTGATGGACGCCGACCCCCGCAACGTCGAGCCTTTTCGCCGCGTCGTGGAAGGGCTTCAGGAACAACGTCCGCAACCTCCCCCAGACGAGGACAAGGGCGAATAGCCGACCAGCTACGCAGGGCGAGCGGTTGGCGCATTTGGGATCGCCCGCCCACGACTCGCCGAGTGCGAGCCGTGGACGGGCGATCAACGGGGAGGATGAGTTACAGGCCCTGCGGTGCTCTACGGACAGTCCGGGCAGAGCGGGGCGACGTTGCCCAGGCGCTGCTTGATCGACGAGCGATCGGCCGTCGAGATCGAGCCGTCCATGTTCACGTCGTACCAGAAGTTCGACGGTGTGGCCAACTGCCCGAGGCGCTGCTTGACCGACGAGCCGTCCGCCGTCGAAATCGCGCCATCGAAGTTCACGTCGCCGATCAGGACAGTGACGGCCAGGGCGTCGGTGAGGTCACCCTCGAGGAAGACGGTGCAGCAATCCTGGTCCGGCCAGGGCGTGAACTGGACGGTGGCCTGGATGTCCGGCAGGAGCGTCACCACGGTGCCCGTGCCGGTGTAACCGCTGGCGCATTGCACCGAGGCCGTCAGGGTCGTCACCGGCCTGTCGAAGGCGAGGTCCAACTCCTGCACACCGCCCAGACGCGGCTCGGCGTTGTTGGCCAGCAGATCGAGGCAGTAGCGGATCCCGGCATGATAGCGGCAGCTCAGGGCACCGATCAGCCAGGGCTGCTCCGGAAGCTCCATCAGCCACAAGGTCAGGGCGTCCACGTCGTCCTCCAGGGGGGCGGCCAGAGCGGGGAAGCTGTAGCCCGTCAGGAAGGAGGCGAAGATCATCCTGGGGTCCATGCCGCCGGACTCGTCCCCGGGCGTCAGCGGATCGTCCTCGTCCACGCTGAACAGCAAAGCCAGCACCGGCGCGGCGCCCGCGTTGGGATCCTCCAGCCAGGCCAGCTCGAACGCATCGATGTCCGTTTCCTCCGGCAGGCCGAGGTGGATGGCCTCGTCGATGACCTGCACCGGGCTGCCCGCGAAGACCTCGTAGATCCCGCCGGGGTCGAGCCCCAGGTTCGCCTCGTGATCGGCGCTGAACAGCCAGACGGGGCAGGCCAGGTCGTCCGGCACGACGTCCAGCGAGTCCACGTCATCGTCGCAGGTCTCGGCCCCGTTGTTCGGGTTGGGCACCAGACTCAGGTGCACACTGTCCTCGTCGGCGATGGGGTACATGTTGATGATGGGTAGTGGCGGCGGGCCGGGGATCACGGTCACGCCACGGACCTCGTCCCGTGCGCCGGTGGTCCCGTAGCAACTAACGCCTGCGGGCGAGGGCGTCGTCACCGGCACGTCCACGTTCAGCCAACCCGGAGCCATGTCGTCGTCGTAGGAGACCATCAGGAACTCGACACCGTGGACGCAGTGGGTCGGGAACCAGCCGATGGCCTGGTCCAACGGTTCGTCCGGCGGCACGAGCCCCTGCAGCGAGAAGTCGATCTGATCGTGCCCGTCGAGGTCGAAGTACTGGTCGTACCAAACCTCCGGATCGGGCGGGTTGGTCACGCCGCCGACCGGCACGCGCGTGGCCGGGTCCGGCGCATCGGGCCAGGGATCGAACCCGAAGATGAACTCATCGTCCTTGAAGCCGTCGCGACCGCCCGGCACCCACGGCGGCGTGACCGGCGGTCCCTGCCACCAGTAGACGTCGCCGGGGTCGAAGCCCTCATCGCCGTCCATGTTGGGGTCGCTCATTTCCCTGTCGGAGCCGATGTCCAGCGAGAACTCGAAGCGGAAAACTTCGGGATTGGAGCAGACCGTGGTCGCACAACTGGTGCCCATGCCCTGGGCCGTACCGCCGTTGGTGGTGCAGTTGCTCGGCAACAGATCAACGCAGGACCCGTCGGGGTAGCAGCAGGCTTCGGGACACGGCGGCGGCACCTTGGGATCGTCGGTCAGCAGCTCGAAGGCCATGTTCACCGGGGCAGGGGCGCAGACCGGCAGGGCGTCAACCCAGGGTCCGTACAACCACACGGCGACCGCGTCGGTGGTTACGGTGGTGGTCAGGGCGTTGCGGCGTCCGTTCTCGATGTCGGTGGAGTGCCAGCCCCAGAAGTCGGTCCCCTCGCCGATGTTCGGTGAAGCGACCTGGAGACACCAGCCCTGCGGATCGCGCTGGTAGGACATGCCCACCACGGCCTGAATGTCGATGTCGTAGAGGAAGCAGTGCTCCTCCTCGAAGGCCTCGGGCTGAGCAGGCAGCCAGCCGCTGCGGCTGTCGGGAAAGCTCTGCAGCAGGCAGCACTTGACGATCTCGACCGCGTACTCGAAGACGGGGTGGCCGTCGCAGGACGGGATCACCGTGGGCGTGATGGTCACGTCGGCCACCCTGGCGAAGTAGAGCCCCAGCGGCGGTTGCTGCGGACCATTCGGGTCCGACACCAGGGGCTCGTGGAAGCTGATCAGCCAGCCGTCGATCTCGTACGGTGAAGGCATGCCGCCGTGGGCCACCGGAGCGTAGTGCTGGTCGAGATACGAACCCCACCAGCGAACGACGGTGATGGGGCGCCCGTCCGACTGGAAGTCGTCGGCCAGGACGACGTTGGGCACCATGTTGAGCAGGTCGATGTTGGAGGCGATGTCCTCGCGATCCTGCGTCGGCGGCTGACTGAACTTGGGAACCATGGCCCGGCACTGTGTCGTGGTGCAGTTGGTGCCGGGGCCTTGCGGAAACCCCGCGGCCATCTGGCAATTCATGGGCAGCATGTCGGCGCAGAGCGGCGCCGGGCCGGGAAAACAGCAGGCCTCGGTCGCGGCACAGCCGCTGGTGGCGCAGGTTGTGCCCGGCCCCTGGGGCGTCCCGCTGTTGGCCGTGCAGGCCGCAGGCAGGGCGTCGGCGCAGCCATTGTTGGCCAGGCAGCAGGCCTCGAGTCCCACCAGTGCTTCGCAGACGTCGGGAATCAGATTTCCATTGGAGTCGATGACCGGCATGGAAAGCGAGGCGGCCGCCGCCGCGTCCGGACGGGGGCCGATGTTCTGCGTGGAAGGAAAGGTTCCGGACTGCTGCGGTGAGCCCGTGCCCTGCAGATTGGCCTTCACCTGGGCCGGCGTCAACGGCCCGGCCATGGTCGCGACGTAGGCCGACTGAAGCACGACGCAAGCGCCGGCCACGATCGGTGACGCGCTGGAGGTGCCGCCGAAAGTCGCGGTGTACCAGAGGTTCTTGCCCTCGGCGCTGTAGGCGCCGCCGTAACCGGTGGTGTAGACGTTCTCGCCCCAGCCCTGCAGGTCCACGGTGGAACCGTAGTTGGAGAACGACAGCCGCGAGCGGTCCACGTCCGAACCGCCCGGGGACGCTCCGGCGCCGACGATGATGGCGCCCGAGTCGTTGGCCGGCAGGAAGGGCCAGTGCCCACCGTTGCCGGTGCTGTAGATGGCGTCGTCCAGGTTCTGCGAACCGTTGCCCGCGGCCTCGACGACCGTCACGCTGTTGCCGACCGCGGTAACGATCGTGTTGTACCACGGTTGGTACCATTCGACGGGGATCAGGCCGAACTGCGTGCCCGAAGGAATGCCCGTGTAGTTCGGACCGGCCATCTGCTGTTCGATGAGGATGACGTCGCCGGCGCCGAGCGTGCCCAGCGCCGTGGTGATGGCCGCCCCGATGTCCCACACGCCGGCGCCCGGGCCGGTGTTGGTGGCCACCACGTACATGGTGCTGCCGTAGGCGACGCCGGTGGTCCCCCAGCTGTTGCGCAGCGAGCCGACTTCGCCCAGGACGGCCGTCCCGTGGTTGTCGTCGCTGAAGGGGTCGTTCGGCGTGGCGCCGAGCAGCGTGGTGGAGCTCAAGTCCTGATGACTGAGGTTCCAACTGTACTCCAGATCCGCGATGTTGATGTTGGTGCCCGTGCCACCGAAGACCTGCCACATGCACCTGGCGTCCACGCCGGCCGTGGCTGCGTTGAGGTATCCCTGGCTGAATTCGTAGTTGGGCGGCACCGGCGGAGCCATGGGCTTGGGAATGGGCAACGCGATCTCGATCGCGTCGAGGGCGTTGAAGGCGTCGATGGTCGCGGCCGGGTCCGCCCCCTCGGGCAGGAAGAGATGGAACTGGAGGTTGAGGTCGGCGACGGCTCTGCCCAGGTTGGCTTCCGCCGTTTGGCGCAACCCGTCGAGTTTGCCCTCCTCCAGCGAGTGGGCAGGTTCCCACCGTCCGTCGGCAACATCGGCCAACGCGCCGTCCACACCGGCCAGACCCTCGACGCCGGTGAGCGCGTCGCCGCGCAGACGGACCGCCAGACCGTCGCGGAATTTCACGGCGATCACGTCGGTGCGGAAGAAGGCCCCGTCCACATCGGTGTGGGCGGGTTTGACGACCTCCGGGCGCGGCGTCAACGGTTCGGCCGTCGAGGTCGCGGGCCAGACGGATACGGCAACACAGACAAGCAACAACCACCATGGACGGGACATGAGCATACCTTTCCATCTATTTGTCTTGATTGCTTGGACCACTTCTTCCTCCTCCGATTCAGGTTCCGTCTTTGCACTTGGCCAACGTCGTGATTCAGGGCCGAGGTCGACACGGCTCGGCTAACGCTACCGGGTCGGTGACCTTTTCCGCGGTTTGAAAGCTCGTAGGAAGATCACGGGCTTCTCCGGCTGGATGGCTGATCGGCTTGCTCGCCTCACGTCTCTCCTCCGTCGCCTCCCACGCGGCGAGGCACAAGCCACACCAGCAACGCGAACGGGTCGGTTTCCCCCTGTCGGCGTTGGATAGACGCGGCAGCCCCCGACCTTGACACGCCTTTGGCCATAAATCGGCCGACCGCACCCATGCGCACGCTCGACGCGCTTCAAAGACGGGCGCTGGAAACCGGCGGCATGGCAGCGAAAGGCCAGCAGACGGTCGGGCTGCGCCCCGAGCGGGCACCTCTCCGGCAAGTCCGCCCCCTAACGCCTGTCGCGTGCGGAAGTTGGCGGCACCCGCTTGTGGCCGGGCCTTCACCCAGGCACAATGAGAAGCATGAGCGGGTTCGATAGCACGCGGGTGTCTCTGCTGCTGCGGCTCCGCAACCGCACCGACCAACTGAGCTGGCAGGCCTTCCACCAACGCTACGGAGAACTGCTGTTTCGGTACGCCCGTAAGCGCGGAGCCTCCGCCACCGATGCCGAGGACATCGTGCAGGACGTCGAGATGTACCTGTTCAAGGCCATGGAGGGCTTCGAATACGACGCGGGCAAGGGTCGGTTCCGCTCGTACCTGCGATCGGCCGTCATCCATGCCATGGGGCGTCGGGCCGCCCGGGAGGCCAAACAGGGCACCCCGCTGGACCCGCACTCGTTCGATCACCTGGCAGCCAGAACCGACGCCGATAATGATGCCCAATGGGAGCACGAGTGGCGAATGCACCGGCTGCGCTGGGCCCTGCGGTCGATCGCTGGAGAATTCGAGGAGACCACGCTACAGGCGTTCCAGTTGCACGTGCTGGCCGGACGCCCGGTCACCGAGACCGCCGATGAAGTCGGTATCAGCAAGGCCAGCGTGTATCAGGCCAAGTCCAGGGTCCTGAAACGATTGCGGAATTGCCTGCAGACGCTCGATCCCAACAACGACGTCTGACGGCCTCCGCATGCGGCGGGCGCGTTCACCGGGATGTGGACAGCGGCCCGAGGCGGCCGTATCGTTCCGCCACCCGGCGGCGGACGGCTGACGCCGCGGGCAGACGTAGGTCCGAAGAGCCCCGGGGCCGCAGATCGCGCGTCAGACGGACCCCGGATCCGTCTAAACTCCTGTAGCACTGACCCGTATGCGCAGGAGAGTTCTCCGTGGAACTGGTTTGTCCCATCTGTGCCTCGTCGACCAGGTCGGACGGTCCGCCGGACGCCGTCCCGTGCCCGAGCTGCGGTCGCGTGCTGACCGCCGACGACGCCGCCGAGTCGATCGACCCGGCGGTCGAGGACGAGGCCCTGGTGGCCGAGCTGCGCGACGCGTTCGCGTCCGGTGCGTACACCTTGGAGGCCAAGCCGCTGCTCCGTACCGCCGGTTCGGGACACAGCAGCGATGCATTCGCCGGGGGGTTGAAGGCGGGGTCGTTGCCGGCGGGCACGCGGTTGGCCGATTTCGAGATCGTGGACGAGCTGGGCCGCGGCGGCATGGGCATCGTTTATCGCGCCCGGCAGCTATCCCTCAACCGGCAGGTGGCCCTGAAAGTGCTGCCCGCCGGCAGGCACGCGGCCGCGGAGGGCACGAACGTCTCCCGCTTCCGCACGGAGGCCCAGGCCGCCGCCCGGCTCCATCACACCAACATCGTCCCCGTTTATGCCCAGGGCGAATGCGACGAGGGGTTCTATTACGCGATGGAACTCATCGAGGGCGCCAGCCTGGATCACCTGATCCGCCATCGGACCGGCCTGACCACCGCTTCTTTGCGTGAGGCCGCGCCGTCCGGCCGGACTGACCCGGCGGCGCTCACGACCACCGAGCGGTCACTCCGGGATGCCAAGCCGGGCGACCGTTCGACCGTCGAGGTCGAGCCGCCGCGGATCCGTCGATCGCCGGCGGACTACCGGTACCTGGCCCGGCTGATGGCCGAGGTGGCCGACGGGCTCGAGCACGCCCATCAGAACGGCGTGATCCATCGCGACATCAAGCCGCACAACCTGCTGTTCGGGCAGGACGACCGGCTGCACATCGCCGACTTCGGGCTGGCCCGCCTGCTGGACCAGCCGCACCTGACCATGGTCGGCGACGTGATGGGCACGCCGGCCTACCTCTCGCCGGAGCAGGTGCGGGCGGAGGGCGGCGAGGTGGATCACCGCACGGACGTCTACTCGCTGGGGGTGACGCTGTACGAACTGATCACCTGGCGGCGCCCGTTTCGCGGGCAGACGCGCGAGCAGATCATCAGCGGGATCTGCTCGACCGAGCCCGAGCCCCCGCGGCGCCTCGACCGGCGCATCCCGATCGACCTCGAGACGGTCTGTCTGCGGGCGATGGAGAAGGACGTAGGTCGCCGGTTTCCGTCGGCCGCCGCCATGGCGGAGGACCTGCGCCGTTTCGCCGAAGGTCGGCCCATCCTCAGCCGGCGCATCGGGCCGATCGGCAAGGCCGTCAAGTGGGCTGGCCGTCACAGGGCGGCCACGGCCGCCATCGTTTCCTCGGCCGCGGTGCTGCTGCTGATCGTGGGACTGGGTGTGATCCTCACGGCCAATCGCCGGCGGGAGGCCGATCGGCTCATCGAAAGCGCCTATCACCGGATCGTCCATCTCGACCACCGCAAGCCCGAGCGCGTTCTTCCCGACGTGGACCGGGCCGAGCAACTGGGCGCCGACCCGCTGCGGGTCAACCTGGTCCGGGCGTTGGCCGGTATGCAGGCGGAAGACCTCACGCCCGTGATCGAGGGGCTGGACGCCATCCTGGCCGACGAACCCGACAACGTCGAAGCCCTGTACACCCTGGCTCGGGCCCAATGGCACCACCGCCAGTACGAAGAGTCGCGCCAGACCTTTCAACGAGCGGAGGATCTCGGCGGCGCGCAGACGGCCGAGGAGTGGCTCTTCCGCGGCCTGGCGGTGCACTACGAGGACACGCCGGAGGCCATCGCGTCCTACCGGATGGCTCGGCAGTTACGGGCCGATGAAGGGGAGTTCTTCCCCACGGCCGTCCTGCACCTGGCCCGGGCTCACAATCAGCAGATGTACCGGACCCGCCAGATCGACACCTTCGACGAGGCCAGGCGCAGACTGCTGGAACTTGTGGACAACGGCTACTACGAATCCTACCCCTACTACCTGCTGTCGATCAGCTACCGCCTGGCGGCCGAAATCTACAGCGGCAGCCAGGGCGCCAGGCAGGAGCTGGCCGCCGAGTACTACGACGAAGCGCTCAACTGGGCCCGGCTGGGGCAGGAGCAGGAACCGACAAACGATCGTCCGGTGACGGCCGAAGCCGAGGCGCTGGAGAGCATGGGGCAGTTCGACGCGGCCATCGAGGCCCGGTCCCGGGCCCTGGAGCTGGCCCGTCCGGGACTGCCGGCCTGCGAACAGCGTCACTACCGGTGGCGGCTGCACTACTGGCAGGGCAACTTCGACCAGGCCCTGGCTGATCTGGAAGGGCTGGCCGAGTGTCCCGCACCCGAAGGCCGGTTCTACAGCCACGTCTACCCCCTTCTGGTGCATGCCGAATCAGGCAACATGGATGCGGCGCTGAACCTGGCCCGCGATCTGGCCCCGGTCGCAGCCGGCGACGCCCAGCAAGTGCTGTGGTCGGCGACGTGTTTGCGTTTGCTGGGGCGAGCGGACGAGGCCCGGCAACTGCTCGATAAGGCCGCCGAGGGCGTGGATTTCAGCGTCGGGCTGGACAGCCCTCAGACCGCCGAATGGGTGCGGGCGTTGTACGCCTTCGCCCGCGGCGCCGAGACGGCCGATAACCTGCGGGCCCTGGCCGACGCCGCGGACGATTCCTGGAAGCTGCTGGCGGAAATGGACTTTCACGCCGGGGCGATGGCCCTTGCTGCCGGCGACCGCGACGCGGCCCGCAGCCGTTTTTTGGACGCCTATCGCGCATTCGATGGCGAACAGCGGTATACTTATCATGTCAGAATTCTGTGGCAGAAGCTGCTCCAGGAACCCGACTGGCCACCCTGGATCCCCGCGACGCTCGTCGAGGCGTCCGATCCACGGGAAGATCAAGGCGAGGAGGACGGGTCGCTCCCGGCGATCCGGCACGTAGGGGAAGGAAAACCATGAACACCACCCGTGATCTATATGCGCGGAAACGCGATCTGCGCCGCCTGTACCTTCCGGCGGTTGTGCTGGTGTGCAGTTGTGCCACCGTGGCTCTGGCCGCGAAACCCAGGGACCCGCTGCCCACACCGCTGTACACGTTCGACAGCGAGTCGCCCGCGGTACAGGGAGCGGTGGTCGGGTCCAACGACGTGCTGGCCGTCGACCAGAGCGCACCCTCGGTGTTCATCCCCGGCACCGACCTCGATCTGCTGCTGCCGGAAGACGTGATCGACGCCCTGTCGGCCAACCGCCTGATCGCGCCGGGGGAGACGTTCGTCCTGCTGTTCTCGGTGGACCGCAACACCATCGGCACGGCTCCGCCCGACGCCGAACTGTTGGCCGCCGACGTGGTCTTCAACGCCCTCAATCAGGCCGACCGCAATCAGGCCGCCGGCGACCAGTGCCTGTCCACGACTCTGTTCACCCTCTCCGGACCGTTCCGTGACCGGGCCTCCCGGGCAAACAACAACACCCTGATCGTCAACAACTACAACGAGGGCGGCACCGAGTTCGGGGCCAGTCCGTACATCCCGGCTGCAGAGAGCAACCCCATGCGGGCGGCGCTGGACAACGTGAACTCGACGGCCACCCAGCCGGAACCGCAGGGCGCCGGTGCAAGACAACCGCTGGGCCTGTACTTCTCCCTGACCGCCCTCTCGCCGTCACTGGGCGCTCTGTCCAGCTGCGGGGAGATAAGCGGAGCCACCATCCTGTACAACGCCACTCCGGGTGTGGATGCCACGGGCACGTACGCCTGCTTCGACCAACTGGGCCTGACCGCGACCGACGAAATCGACGGCATGATCGTCATCGACGTGGGCATTGTGGGCACGTACGACGCCGGTGACCAAGTCCTCTTCTCGCTCGCTCCCGGATCGCCCTTTCTGGGATCCGACCCCGGCGCCGCGGCCAACGTGTACAGCGCCCGCTTCGGTGAAAGCACGGTCGTTTTTGCGCCGGCCGACGCGATGGGACTGGGCGCCGCGGGCGACAACATCGACGCCCTGGAACTGCTGCCTTGCGCCAACGCCATCGATTGCGCCATACTCCACGGCATTCAGGGGCATTCGATCCCCACGTTGAGCGGGTGGGGTCTGCTGATGATGGTCGCCCTGTTGCTGGCGGCCGGGATCGTCGTGCTCCGTCGCCACCGCCCCGGTGTGGCCCGGGCAACTCGCTGACCACGCGACTCGGCAAAACCCGATTACGTCTCACGCCGGCTTCGTAACAGGGTCGGCGTACAAGAGGACGCTCCCCCGGCAGGGCGACGGCCTGGCACATCTCGCCGCCAGGGTGAAGCCGCGGACGATCTTCAGGAAAGGCGCCGGCCCGGGGTAAAGGGAGGGCGGCGCGGGACCCCCATAATGCGGCAGGCACCCCGGCCGCCCCCGACGGTGCGTAGCCCTCGACTCGACGCAGGACCACCCTCACAAATGCGACGACCCGTTGCCGCCGCACTCTTCAAGGTTAGCGCGATCCAGTTACCCCGAGGGCGGTGTGCGGTTCGAGCCCAGGTGACTACGCGACCTTCAAAGACCACCCCTCACGGCCATCCCCCAACGCCGCTCGCCCGTTCCGGGAGAACGCGGCGCCGTTGGCCAAGCGCCAACCATTCTCGATTCAACCAGGTGGCCGGCCAGTCCACCCGCACGAGAATATTGCAGCGTCCCCGAACTCCGGCCGTTTCGCGCCCCGGCCCGAATCATCAGCCCGGACCCGGAGCCGGACACCCACCGTCCCTGCCGGATGTTCAGCAGGTCAGAAGTCGGCCTCGTCGGGCAGGCGGATGCTGTTCACCGGGCGGCCGCCCCCCCCGGCCGCCGCCGGGCATGCGCGGGGAGGACTCTTCCCAGAAAAACTGATCGCCGGGGCTGCCCGGCGCCGATCTCTGTGAATACAGCAAACGCTGGAAAACCTCCTCTTTCCTCCTCCTCCGAGGAAACCGCCACAACGGGCGCAAGGGCCGGTTGTGGCGGTTTGCCTCTTTGCGGCGGCAGGCCGCGATCCGCTGCCGGCCACAAAAACTCAATTCCCGTTTGCCTCAGCCGGATTTGTATTGGACGTTTTGAGTGTCTGGGAGGGTGTCAGGGAGACGTGGAAACCGCCGCGGGCGGCCGCCAAGGTCGGTTCCGACAGGCCTGTGGCCCCCTGGGCGCGGTTTCCGCGCAGGATTGCATGCCGGCGGCCACAGGCGCCGACCGGAACGTCCTACACACCACTGGATTCTGGAGGGGGGCGACGTCATGCCTCACGGGGCCTCAGAGCGGCCGGCAGGCCAGGAAGCCAAGCCCCGATGTCCTCGGTGCCGGTCGAGCAGCACGCTGGACCTGGCCGAGAGGATCGCTCGCGGCTACCACAAGTGCATCGTCTGCGGGTACCACTGGTGTGGCGGGCCTGCATCACCGCACGGCGTCCGCCGGACGGAGAGCAGCGCACCCGCTCGACACGGGGTAGTGTAGCCTGGCCCGCACGAATCGCCCCTATTTTTGCGCATAGAAAACCCCGCCAGGCGCGCTGGCCGGGCAGGGTATGCAAAATGAAAGGGTTGTCGTCGGGCGGCGGGTTGCCCCGCCACACACCCCGATGTTTCGGGGCCGGCAATGCGCTGACTAGTTCGCGATCCGCCCGGAGGCGAACCGGTCTAGATTATCCTCTAGAAAGGAGGTGATCCAGCCGCAGGTTCCCCTACGGCTACCTTGTTACGACTTAGTCCCAGTCACCGGGCTTACCGTCGGCCGCCGCCCCCCTTGCGGGTTGGCTGAGCGGACTTCGGGTACTCCCAGCTTCCATGACTTGACGGGCGGTGTGTACAAGGCTCAGGAACACATTCACCGCGTCATGGCTGATACGCGATTACTAGCGATTCCAGCTTCATGGAGTCGAATTGCAGACTCCAATCCGAACTGAGGCCGGTTTTTTGCGATTTGCTCCACCTCGCGGTATCGCGTCGCTCTGTACCGGCCATTGTAGCACGTGTGACACCCTGGGCATAAAGGCCATGAGGACTTGACGTCATCCCCACCTTCCTCCGGCTTAACGCCGGCAGTCTCGCTAGAGTCCCCGGCTGAACCGCTGGCAACTAGCGATAGGGGTTTCGCTCGTTAAGGGACTTAACCCAACACTTCACAGCACGAGCTGACGACAGCCATGCAGCACCTGAACCACGTTTCACCCGAAGGCAGCTTACTCCCCTTTCGGAGAGGGCATCCGTGCTTTTCCAACCCAGGTAGGGTTCTTCGCGTTGCTTCGAATTAATCCACATGCTCCACCGCTTGTGTGAGCCCCCGTCAATTCCTTTGAGTTTTAGCCTTGCGGCCGTACTCCCCAGGCGGCGCACTTAGTAGTTTTCCTTCGGCACGAAAACCGTCAGAGCCCTCGTACCTAGTGCGCATCGTTTACGGCGTGGACTACCAGGGTATCTAATCCTGTTTGCTACCCACGCTTTCGGGTCTCAGCGTCAGGACAGGCCCAGCAAGCCGCTTTCGCCACCGGCGTTCCCATGGATATCTACGCATTTCACCGCTCCACCCATAGTTCCGCTTGCCCCTACCTGCCTCAAGAGTGGCGGTTTGCCCTGCAGTTCCTCGGTTGAGCCGAGGGCTTTCACAAAGCACCTGCCACTCCGCCTACACCCGCTTTAAGCCCAGTGATTCCGAACAACGCTTGCCTCCTCCGTATTACCGCGGCTGCTGGCACGGAGTTAGCCGAGGCTTCCTTTGGGGTTGGTCAGATCTTCCTAACCCCTGACAGCAGTTTACATCCCGAAGGACTTCATCCTGCACGCGGCGTCGCTCCGTCAGGCTTTCGCCCATTGCGGAATATTCGTTGCTGCAGCCACCCGTAGGTGTCCGGGCAGTGTCTCAGTCCCGATGTGCCGGGTCATGCTCTCACACCCGGTACCCGTCGTAGCCTTGGTAGGCCGTTACCCCACCAACAAGCTGATAGGACATGGACCGCTCCCAGGCCGCCGGAGCCTTGCCCGCCGGATCATGCGTTCCAGCGGGATCATCGGGTATTACCGGCACTTTCGCAAAGTCTTCCGATTTCTCGGAAGACGCCGCTATCCCCGAGCCCGAGGTACGTTGTCCATGTATTCCTCACCCGTTCGCCACTAACATAGAACTCGGTTACCCAAAAACTATGTCCGTTCGACTTGCATGCCTTAGCCACGCCGCCAGCGTTCGTTCTGAGCCAGGATCAAACTCTTCAGTTTTGAATCGATTCCGAATCGCCGTCCGGCCGAGAACGGCAAAGCCGCTTCCGACCGACGACGCTCAGATACGAATCGAAGGCTTACACTCTTACACGCGCGCTCGTGAGAATGTAAGCGAACCAAGGCGGCTCTCGCCACCTCGATCGGGGCCCTGTCGGCCCCTTACCCCATCATCCGGACCCTGGAGGGTACCAGATGTAGGATCTTGGTTAAGGCCGACCACCAGATATTGCGCGCTGGGGTCGACCCCCACATTCCCACGACGACAACCCGATTCACTTGCCAAAGAGCAGCCTGCGTCGATCGAAGCCAACCGCAGGCGAACTATACTCTACATCGGATTTCGAACCTGTCAACGGCAAAAAGTGCGAGAATTATCCCTGCGGACGGCGCCTGTCCGTCTCGGCACGATGATCACGGAGCCGCCCAGGGTCGGCCGTGCGGCCCGGATTCCACGCCGCCGAATCAACCGCCCAGGCCCCCGCCGGCATAAAGAACCATCCCCAGGCAGGCGATCAGCGGCAAGACACCACTGAGTACCAGCGCGGCAATGGCCAGTCGCCGGCGGCTCGCCCGGCGCAGGGCCGCAATGCCGCAGGCAAGCCCCGCCACCCACAGACCGAAGGCGACCAGCAACAGCAGGCAGCCACCCATCACCCCGGCGGGCATGTTGCCGGCCTGAGCCTGTTCCATGATGGTCTGTTGGATTTCTTCGGGATTGGCGTCGGGACCGATCAGCTCGCGCTGCCACAGGTAGAACAGGGTGCTGGATACGAAGTAGAACACCGGCGCGGCAAGAGCGAGCACGATCGCCCAGACGGCCAGCGGATTGCCCTCCGGCGGAAGCTCGGCCGGACCCGTCGGCGGGAACACGTCCGCCCCGACCGGGGAGGCGGTCGGCGCGCCGCTCGGTGGAGCGAGCGTCGAGGTCGCCGGGGCCGTCACCGTGGTGCGGCAGAACGGACAGGCCACGCTGCGCGAGGCCCATTCGTCGTCCACCTCGATGGGCTGTTGACAGGCCGGACACGGGAACTGAATCGCCATGACTCGAACATATCGCCAAACGCCGGCCGCGGTCAACATCAACGAGCCGGGCGCGCCCGGCTCCGTCGGTGGGGCGAACAAAAAATTGCGCGGCGATCACCGGGCCCCAGCGGACCACGGTCGCCTCGGACGCGCAGTTGGTGCGCTTCGGAGCGGGTGGCCGATTCGCGTTGGCATGCCGGCCCGCCGGATGTCACGAGCCCAGCGCAGAACCCGCCGACCTGCCCGGCAGAACCCGCCGAAATCGACCGTCTGAAATGCGATTGGAACACGCTGCAGGCACCTGCGAGGCGCCTCAAGCGATGCGGGCGGCGCCGTCGATGAGAAGGTCGCCGAACGTGGTCCCGCGACACCCGGTGAAGATGACCCGGCGGTCGCCAACCAGCCGGAGGGCGCCGATGACCAAACGAGAAACCATCGACCGGATCGTGGCCCGCAACCCGTCGGCCAGACCCGAGTTCCTGGCCGAATTCACTCCCCGACAGCTGTGCGACTACCTTCAACAGTTGGAGTCCCTCGACCTCTCAGCACCGCGGACCGTCCCGCCGGAGCGGGTCGAGCAAGCCCGGGTGTGACTGATTTCTGTCGGGGTCAGTGCGGTGCGGCGGAGGTCTACTTGGCCACGAGGTTCTCGCCTCGCAGGTTGGCGCCGCCTCGGCCGGTGCTGAATTCGACGACCTGTCGCCCCGTGTTGACCAGGAACAGGTAGACCAGCGTGGTGTCCCTCTGTTCGAGGTGCCGTTTCTTGATCCTGTCGAACTGGCCCACGCCGCGCCCCATCGAGCCGATTTGCTGGGGAAAGTACTGGACTTCGATCACCTGCTCGCCGTCCACGTTGGCGATGGCGTACTGACCGACCAGCTCGTATTTCTCGCCCACGTCGTCGGTGACCAGATAGTTTCGTAACGTGGTCACCGCGAAGTTCAGCGCCCTGCCGAGCGTGCTGCCGGCCCGGAGGCGCTGCACGTCGAGTTGGAGCAGGCGCTTGCCCGTGGGGACCTCGAAGCGCGTGATGGCCGGCAGCCCGGCCGTCCGGCCCTGTCCCTCCAGAGAAGCGACCACGTGCCCGACCTGCATCGCCCCGTCCGACACTTCCACCCCCTCGGCCGAGAGTCTGCTGTATTGGGTCAAGGTCACGGGCAATTGGTCACCGAAGAACGACTTGGCCTGCGTGGCGCGGACGCCGGAAACGCGGTCGCCGCTCGCCCGGGAGCCACCACCCGTCGACGTTGAGCCCGAGCGGCGGTCGGACCGTCTGGAGGAGCGACCCGAGGGTGGGTCAGGCTCGGGCGGGGTTTGGTCGGCCTCGGCGTCCGCCTCTTCCGCCGGCTCCTGGTCCTGCCGGGTCTGCGACGCGCCGTTCTCCTCGGGGCGGGGCTTTGTCATCTTGACCCGCGCCCCGGTCTTGTAGACCAGGTACTCGGGCTCGAAGCCGACCGGCACCTCGAAGGTCACGCGGATTTCGCCGTCATCGCCCGGTTCCCACAGCTTGAACAAGACGGACTCGTTTTTCGAGCCTTCCTCGACGTTCTTGATGTGGTCCCCTTCCACATCCTGCGAATCGCGCACCGCCATGGGGATGTATTGTTGCGGGCGGCCGTCACGATCCTTGCCCACCATTCGAATCTGCGGCAGCGTGAATCGGTGCTGGTTGTCGAAGTCTTCGGCATCGGCGCCGGGCACGAAGGAGACGGCCAGGAACTCATGTCTGGGTCTGGGGTCGTTCCATTTGTATTCCAGGATCTCCCCCGCGTCGAGCACTTTGGTGTAGACGTAATCGGGCACCGTGGCGGAGGTCAGTCGGATGGCGCCCGGCTTGGCCAGGTGCCGGCAGCCGACGGGAACGGCGGCCTGGGACCATCCGATCTCGGCCAGCAGGTCGGGATGATCCTCCCGCAAGGCCCGGTCGCCGCTGAACACGCCGCTGGAGAACATCGAGGCCATGCCGACGGCAAAGCGGTCCGGCGAGAGCCAGATGGCATGCTCCTTCAGGGGCTCGTTCGATTGGGGGTCAAAACGTGCGAAGCCCAGCACGCGACCACCGAAGGGCAGCATCTGAATCGCAGTGACCATAACCCCCACCAGCAACAGAGCGGTGATGACGCCGAAGAGCAGGCCGCCAACGCGGTCCACCATGACGGCCAGCAGGCCGGCCCGCTGGATGAAGTGGTCCAGGGCCACGCGACCGCCGATCAGCGGGACGACGAAGCAGACCACGAGGGCGATGGGCAGGGCGAAATCGGATTTCGGGCCCAGCACGCCCATCAGCAGCTCGAAGGCCACGTACTGGTACAGGGCAAAGGCCAAGGCGGTGCACACCATGGTCCAGACGCAGAAGATGAGCGAGCTGAGCAGCCCGTGGATGGACTGGTAGAAGGCGATGCCGGCGATCAACAGCAGGCAGAACAACGAAAGCCACATGACAACGCTCCGGGACGGGCTACTTCCCGTCGAACCGCAGGGCCCGCAGGATCTCGTCGAGGCTGGTCACACCGTCGTAGACCTTCTGCAGGCCGGCACGCCGCAGGTCGAACATCTTGGCCCGCCGGCAGTAGTCGCGGATTCGCGGCACGGGGGCGCCCTCGGCCAGCAGCTTGGTGACGGCCTTGTCGGCGACCATGAACTCGAACACCCCCATCCGCCCGACGAAGCCCGTTCCCCGGCAGGTCTGACAGATGATCTCCCGCCCCTTGCGGTCCAGGACCGGCTCGGTCGGGGGGCGGTGGAAGTGCTCGACCTTGCCGGCCGGCAGGTTGAGCTTCTTGAGCAGCTTCTCGTCGGGCTTGAAGGTCTGGCGACAGGCCGGACACAGGACGCGGACCAGGCGCTGATTGACGATCCCGCGCAGTGCGGCGCTCAACAGGGCGTGATCCTCCACCATCTGCCTGAGCTGCTCGAGCACATCGAAGACGCCCTTGGCCTCGAGGGCCAGGTAGATTTTCTTGTCGGCGGCGGCGGCCCGGCAGGCGATCAGGGCGGTCTCGCGGTCGGGGCACTCGCCGATGAGGACGACGTTGGGCTCGCGGCGGAGGACGGACTGCAACTGGCGGGCGTAGCCCACGTCGGTGCTGGGTCCCTGGTGCTGGTTCTGGGTGATGTTGTCCAGGTCCGTCAGCGGAGCGTGTTCGAGCGTGTGCAGGTTCTGCATGAAGGCGTCGTGCTCGCGCAGGACGGCGTACTGGGTGGTGGTGACGCCGGAGTGCTTGGCCCCGCTGAAGACGACCAGACCCCCGGGGAGGCTGATCAGCCCCTTGAGTTGCTCGAGGCCCGATTTGGTGAGGCCCAAGTCGCTGATGCGTTTCAGGCTCTCGGAGGTGACGACTCGGAGCCTGAGCCGCTCGCCGGCGGTCGAGCCGGAGGCGTGCACCTCGACGGTGCCCAGGTCGCCCTCGGAGGCCAACAGGGCGGCCTGGATGCGGCCCACCTGGGGGCGGCGACGCTCTTCGGCGTTCAACCCCGCCAGGTGCTTGAGGTACAGGATGACCCGTTCGGCATCCTCGAGCGTGATCCGATCGCGCTGCTCGGCGGCAACGCCGTCGACGCGGTAGACCAGGCGGACCCCGTCCTTGGTGACCACCATGTCGGCGTCGGTACTGCGTCGCCAGAGGACGTCGAAGAGGAACTCCTGGGTGGCGGCGTACTGTTCGGCCGTTTCGGGGTCGGCCGGTCGGTTCACGTCTTTGCCTTCGGAGTCGGCCATCCGCACGCGCTGGCCGCGGTCGACCCGCTCCTTCTTCTTGCCGCCGCCGGCCATCACCCGCTTGAAATGAGCGGGGGTCATGACCCTGGCGCTGGCGACCACTCGTCCGTTGCGGTGGACGATGTATGCGGCGGCGGCCCCGTTGGCCAGCAGCAGCCAGAAGGCCAGCCCCAGCAGGAACTTGCCCGTCCCCGCCCAGGGCACCAGCAGCCAGACGGCCAGCCCGGCGATGCCGCCGGCCAGGACCAGCATGTTCCACTGCTCGCGGTTGGTCTTGACGAAATCAGCGTCCCGGTCCACCCACTGGCAGGTGAACAGCCAGCCGACGAACAGGACGGTGAAGATGCCGATCTTGATCAGACTGAAGTGGTCGCCCGGCCCGACCTCCTGAGCCAGTAGCGTGAACATCGCGAGTGCGTTCATGAGTCCGCAGGTACCCCCTAATCCAACAGTAAGTATAGGCGGGACACCGTACCCGTTCCCACCGGCAAATGCCAGCCCCACAGGCGGCCAAATCGCGGGGACGGGCCGCGATGGCCCGGGGTCGGCGACCTCCTAAGTCTAGAACGTCGCAAACCGGGCGATAGAATGGGCGGGCGGTCGAATTCCCGTGGTTACGGCGGAAAGGAAAGCAAATGCACGAACGATTCTCGGATCGGGCTCGACACGCGATGGCGCTGGCTAACCTGGAGGCCGGGCGTCTGAATCACAGCTACCTGGCGCCGGCCCACCTGATGCTGGGGCTGATCGGCGAGGGGGAGTGCGTGGCCACCGAGACGCTGCGCCTGCTGGAGGTCGATCTGGACGCGGTGCGCGACGAGGTGCAGGCCCAGATGGAAGCGGGGGACACCGAGGGGCGGGTCGGGCGGCGGGCCCAGTCGAAGGAACTCAAAGAGGTCATCAGCCTGGCCATCGCCGAGGCGCGGAAGTTCAACCACCGATACGTGGGCACGGAGCATCTGATCGTGGCCCTTCTGGCCCACGGCGACAGCATCCCGTCACGAGTGCTGGGCAAGCAGGGGCTCGATCCGGATACGCTGCGGGAGAAGGCACTGGCCACGCTTCGGTCGAATGCCGACGCGGGGCAGGATCTGAGCCACTCGCGACACGGCGACTTCGAGTGGGTCCACCAGCAGGAGCTGGCCAAGGCGTTTCGGTCGCCGACGTTCTGGCACACGATGATCCTGGCGGTGGACTCGGCCAATCGGCTGGGGGCCGGCGAGGTCGAGCCGCTGCACCTGCTTCTGGCGTTGCTGCGCGATC
This sequence comes from Phycisphaerae bacterium, assembly GCA_035528995.1. GTDB lineage: Bacteria > Planctomycetota > Phycisphaerae > UBA1845 > UBA1845 > DATKXO01. Next base: position 22,930 of record DATKXO010000233.1, read on the forward strand.
CGTCGAGCGGGGTGGCCGAGTTGCTGGGGGAGAAGGGGGTGACGGCCGACTGGGTGCGGGAGCGAATCGCTCGGGAGCAGGGGGCGGGGCGGGAGAATGGCGAATAGCGAAGAGCGAATGGCGAAGAGCGAATGGGGGCGAAGGGGAACTGGTGAGTTCAGAGTTGCGAGTTGCGAGTAGCGAGTGAAGGCGGGGAGGGGGAATGGCGAAGAGCGAATAGCGAAGAGCGAATGGCGAATGGTGCGGCCGGAGGGGGGCGAACGGGCGGGAAGTGGGCGGTTTTGTGCAGTTTCGGCGCGGAATGCGCCGTTTTTTGCGCGCCTTGAGGAGGTTTTGCGCGCACGTTGGTCGACGTAATTCCTTTCCATGAAACGAGTTATATCGGAATGTGGGGCGACTGGTTTCGTTGGGAAGGGGGTATTCTTTGTTTTATTCAGTGTCGGCGGAAAAGGGCGCCTGACGTTCGCTGCCGACTGCGGGGCAGCGGCGCGACCCGGGCTCGGCGGGGGCACGCCCGAGGGCGCCCTGCGCGCGCCTTTATATACCGCGCGGGCGGGGATTCGTCCAGGTGCGGAGGGGGGAGGGACGAGTTCGGAGTGGCGAGTTCAGAGTAGCGAGTGGCTCCCGTGTTTGCGGGGGTGGGGGCATCGGACGGACCGGTCGCGTTTGCTTGCTGCGGGGCTCGGCGGATAATGATGCTCCCAAATCGAGCGCGTTGGTCGGGGTAACACATCTGAAGGTGTTGGCGCGCGTGCTCGCCGCAAGGAGCGCATTTAATGAGTGAGACGAGCAGGTTCTGGCCGTACATCCGCGCGATCGGCAAGGCGCTCACGATCCCGACCACGAAGATCGGGCTGAGCATCCTGACCGACATCCAGGACCAACTCTCCGCCGACGAGTTCCAGCGGTATGTCAAGGAGGCCCTCAACGCCATCCACGGCGACACGGCTGCGACGCTGGCGCGGCTCGAGAAGGAGGACATCAAGGTCTCGGCCCAGGGCCTGACCGAGGCCGCCAGACAATTGGCCGAGGCCTGCTACCTCAAACGCACCGCCGACGAGTTTCTCTACTCGGACTTCAAGGGCATCGAGCAGTTGGAGAAGCTCGTACCGCTGAAGCTGGACGAGCTGTTCGTCAACCTGCGGGTCAAGCCGGAGCGGTCGGCCGCCGAGCGGCACGAACGCGAGGGCGAGCTGCTGGGGCGACTGGCCAAGGCGGAGCGGGCCGAGCGCGACGACGTCGAACAGCGCCTGGCCGAGTTGGACGTCGAGAAGATCCGCGGGATCAAGGCCGAGGCCGAGCCCCGGGCCATTGACCGCGTGCTGGCCAAGCCCGGCGGCGTGGTGCTGCTGGGCGGTCCGGGCTCGGGGAAGACGACGCTGATCAAGCGTCTGGCCAGAAGCGTGGCCCTGGGACCGGAGGTGGCTAAAGAGCGCTATCCCGACCTGCCCGAGTGCTTCCCCATCGTTGTGCCGGTGGCCGTCTTCGACGACCAGCGCGACGCCCGCGGGCTGTTCGAGTACGTCCAACGCCGCCTGGACGAGATCGGCGGACAGCCGCTGGTCCAGGTCTTCACCGACCGGTGGGCGGCCGGGCAGTGCCTGCTGCTGCTGGACGGGCTGGACGAGGTGGCGGACACCGGCCGGCGGATCGGCTGCGCTAAGGCGGTCGAAGAGGTGCTCAAGACGCTGGGTGGCAACCGGGTGCTGGTTTCGTCGCGGCCGGTGGGCTACAGCATCACCCGCCTGTGCGTCCCGGCCGAGCACGTCCTGGTCCAGCCCTTCGAGCGGGGCGACATCGAGACGTTCGTCCAGCAGTGGCACCTGGCGTACGACCGGGCCGTCCACGCCGACCGCCCCGACCCGCAGCAGGCCGAGACCGACGCCCGCGACCTGATCCGCGAGATTCAGGCCAACGACCGCGTCGAGTCCCTGGCCACGAACCCGCTGATGCTGACCATCATCGCGCTGATCAAGCAGCAGCAGGTGACGCTGCCCGAGCGGCGCGTCGAGCTGTACGAGGTCGCCCTGAACACCTTGATTCGCAGTTGGAACAAGGCCCGCAGCCTGAGCGGGCGGCCGATCGGTGAGGCGCTCAGCGCCGAGGAGACCAAGAAGGTCTGGAGCCGCGTCGCCTTCTGGATGCACAAGACCAAGGGGACCGGCACCTGCCATCGCCAGCAGCTTCAGGAGCGGCTGGTCGAAGTCTTGACGGAGATCGGCAAGGACGAGATCGAGGCGGAAAAGACGGCCGAGAGCTACATCGACACTGCGGCCGAACGTGCCGGTTTGCTGGAGGAGCGCGGGGCGAACGTTTTCGCCTTCATGCACCAGACGTTCCAGGAGTACCTGGCCGCCCGGCACCTGGCCATGCCGCATCGCAAGGTGATCGAGCGAGTGCTGGAGATCGCCCCCGACCCGCGGTGGCATGAGGTCATCCGCCTGACGGCCGGGTACATCGGCGTGATCCAGGAAGACGACGAGATGGTCACGGAGCTGGTGACGGCCATCGCCAACGACGACGGCAACCCGCTGGAGCCGTACCTGTGCACGTCGCTGCGCCTGGCCGCCTCGTGCATTGCCGATGGGGTGCGCGTGAGGCAGCGCGCGGCGGACAACGTTGTGAGCGAAGTTTGCCGCAGACTTGGCGCGATATCTTACGGGCCTTCGGTGCACGCGCTTTGCGATGCGCTTCAGGGCATGCGCAATCACGTCCCCGAGGAACCGGCTGTCGTGGCACTCCGAGGGTTGATCGAGACATCTGGTTGCGAGCCGTGCCGCGAGGCAGTTCGAATGTTAAGTCGAGTTTCAGATCGTAATCCAAGCGTGCTCGCTTGTCTGCGCACGGTGTTCGCTACCAATGAGGACCCTGATATAAGGGGGCTCGCCGCTCTTGGAATCTGGCGGTCCGGCGAGCGGCGTAACAGCGCTGTCGTGGACGCGATCGCCTATGGGCTGGACCAGACCTTCTGCACTCTCGATCCACCTCGAGATCCAGAACTGATGCGACAGATTGGGGTGCTACTCCGCGCGAACGATGCTGCTGTGCGGATTCAAAGCCTTCGGGCTCTTGGCAAGCTGAGTCACCGCGGCGAGGCGGTGGACGACGTGATTCGTCTGCTTGAGGACGAAAACGCCCTAGTGCGGATCGAGGCCGCCGTCTTCCTGAGGGAGAACGGACACGCGACCAGGGCGACTGTCGCCCTGCTCAGTGTTTTCGAACACGAGGAGGAAGAGGGTGTTCGATATCGCTGCGGGGGTTTGTTGCGCAAGGGGCGGCCCGACAATGGGGCAGTCCAGTGTATGCTGGAGCACCTGACGAGTGGAAATGACCTCACCCGGTATATTGCCACCGAGGCACTCGCCGAGTGGGGCTTTCATCTGGACCATATCCACGCACTCACTCGATTGCTCGAACATGACCAGTCAAGCGTCCGCCGGTGCGCTGCCACCGTGCTGCGTGCGTGGGGATATCAGCAGGACGTGGTCTCCAATCTACTTGCGCTGCTCAAACACGCCCAATGGGAGATTAAGTGCACGGCCGTGGCTCTGCTTGGTCTCTGGAGATGTCCGGAGACCGTAGTCGCAGGAGTCCGCCCGCTCTTAGAAGATCAGGCAATTGGTGTGCGTTGCTGCGCGTCGCAGACGCTGTGCCGGTGGGGACATCAGCGAGACGCGATCCCTACGATTCTGGAGCTTCTCAACAGCGAGGACGCTGACGTCCGTTGCAGCACCGCGCAGATCTTCGTCGATTGCAGGCCGGAGCCGCGTCTGATTCCGGAGTTGCACCGACTGCTCAGCGACAGGAACCCGCACGTTTGTGGTGTGGCAGCGGTGGCCTTGGGCAGTCACGGCTCTCGAACAGAGTGCGTCGAGACGCTTATGCGGCTTCTCTACAACAACGACCCCTTGGTCCGCTTGCGTGCGGCGTGGTGGCTGGCGGAATGGGGATGCACTGAGAAAGGCGCAACGCAAGTAATCGAGCTGCTCACGCACGACAGTGGCAAAGTGCGTTCCGAAGCGGTCGGAGTTTTGAGGCGCTGGAAACCCGCGCCGGAGGCAGTTCAGGATCTACCCAAGGTTCTGAAACACGCGGACCCGTACGTCCGCTATGCAGGAGCGGAAGTGTTGCGGAGCTGGGGACCGAAATCTGAGTCGCTCCCCCTTGTGATAGACTTGCTTGGCGACGAGTCTGATCAGGTTCGCGAAAGTGCCTTTGCCTCACTTGAACAATGGGGGCCAGACATAAGGGCGGCGCCGAGGTTGGTCACACTCGCCCAGGAAGGCAACGCTCTAGCGCGCTGGCGCGCGGTTGAAGTCCTTGAGAAGTGGGATGGGGCAAACGGGATCGCAGCCTTACTGATCCCCGAGCTCGTCGGCAACCAGAGCACGCCCGCCGTAGCCTATCTCGAACGGGCGGGGCAGGGGCGGCGGGAACAACCCTCGACCGACGTAGCCCGGCTGCTGGCCCGGGCGATCGAGCCGAACGAGGACGACACCGAGCGCGTGAAGCGGTTGCGCGGGATCGTCTTTCAATGGGTCTGGCAGGCTTCGCAGTATGGGGATTGAGGAGAATAGCGAATTGCGAAGAGCGAATAGCGAATCGAGATCAGATAGTCGCGGCAGGTCAACCCGCCTTCGGCGGAACGACCTGCCCTACGTCTCCCCGACAACTCGTGACTGCGCCCACACTGCACCGGCAGCGGGCGGAATCCGCCCTACGCCGGTTGGTCGGCGGGGGTGGCGGGGTTTTGCGGTGGGGGTGGGGCGGGGTATGGTGGGGGTATGAGGAGTAAGCCGCGGCCGGATTTCAGGGAGCAGGTTATGGCGGTCGATCGCGTCGAGGCGTTGCTGCGCCGGGTGGGCGAGGCGCTGGACGGGGCCGGGATACCCTACGGGGTGGCCGGGGGGAACGCGGTGGCGGCCTGGGTGGCCACGGTCGACGAAGGCGCGGTGCGGGCCACCAAGGACGTGGACGTGCTGGTGAGGCGGGCGGACCTGGCCGGTGTGGCCGCGGCCCTGCAGCCGGTCGGGCTGATTCCGGTCGACGTGCTGGGGGTGACCATCTTCGTCGATCAGCAGCGGCCGAATCCCAGGACGGGGGTACACATCATCCCGGCCAAGGAACTCATTCGGGCCCATTACGCGCACCCCGCGCCGGACGTGACGGAGGTGGTTCGTGCGGCCGGCGGGTTCGCGGTGATCGACCTGGCGGCGCTGGTGACGATGAAGCTGCAGGCATTTCGTGACATCGACCGCGTGCACATTCGCGATCTTCTGTCGGTCAATCTGATCGACGCGGGGCTGATCGGGAAGTTGCCGGCCGACCTGCGTGGGCGTTTGAAGGAAATACAGGACGCCCGGGAATGAGATGCTTGCGGCAGGTCAACCCGCCTTCGGCGGAACGACCTGCCCTACGGTGCTGTTCAGACGGCCTGCGGGGACGCGGGCTGCTACGCGCAGAGCGTTGGTGGGTTTCGCTGCGCTGCACCGACCCTACACGTTGGTGGGGGTTGTGGGGGTTACGGATTTCCAGCCTTGGGGGTCGGGTTGGAGGTGTTCCCAGTTGGCGAAGAGCTCGCCCCAGTCGCTGTTGAGGGCCTGGTCGACGCGGGACTTGCCGATGAAGGGCATCCACATCCAGTCGTGGTAGGCGATGCTGGCCAGGTAGGACCAGGGGGCCAGCCAGGTCTTGAGGGACCACTCGATCCAACGCTTCAGACTGCCCCAGTAGATGCGGTGCTGCATCCTGGCCGCAAAGGTCATCTCTTTGAAGGGGCCGACGAAGTTCCAGCGCTCGGCGGCGGCCTCGGTGTCGCCGACGATCTGGATCTCGTCCGTGTCGCCGCAGCCCAGGCCCATGTCGTGGGCGATGCGGATGAACTTGCAGTCGTCGAGCGGGTCGAAGCCCATGAGTCGGGCGGCCACCGCGTCGATGGCGACCTGGTCGGCCGAGGCCAGGATGACGTTCTTGACATAGGGGATCATGCAGCGGGGCCCGGGGCCGTCGCCGGCGAAGGTGCCGTCCATGACCGCGAAGACGCCCTTGTGGATCCTTTTCTGGATCATGAGCAGGTCGACGAGGGTTTCGTGGATGACGGGGTGGGTCCAGTGTCGTTTCTCGTTGAGCAGGCCGCCGAAGGCGTTCTTCATGGCACCGGTGGTGGTGGTGAAGATGTGCGTCTTGACGGTGGGCAGGTGGATGATGTTCTCGCCGAGGAATCGCCGGGGGATGGAGAAGCCGTCGGGGTAGACGTCGTTGAGGACCAGGAGCTTGTCGGAGAGGTCGCCGATGGCCTCGCGGATGTTGATCCAGGGCTCGTTCTCGTAGAGGTGGATGTTTCGCAGGCCGTGGCGCTCGATGACGGGCAGGTGCTTGTTGAGCCGCTCGCCGGTCTTGGCGCTGACCACGACGGTTCGGTTGTGGCAGGCGTGGAGGAGGTCCTTCGAGTAGCCGTCGGCCAGCAGGGCCCGGATGACGCCCTCGAGCTGCCAAGGCGTCGTGGAGCAGGCCGGGTAAAACTGCTGCCAGGAGATGTTGATCTTGAGGGCGGTGTCGGCGGTGCGGTCGATGACGTCCTGATAGCCGGCCAGGTTCATCAGGCGGTGGTAATCGGCCAGGACGGTGGCGGGCGAGGTTTTCAGGATGGCGACCGTCGAACGACTCATGTTTCGACCCCCTTTTTTTTGTCGGCTATATCGGCGTGTCCCACGGTTCCCCGGGTTCTGAAGTCGCCGTCGGCTACCGGCTCTTACGTTTTGCGGCGATCGCTGTTCGCCATTGGTTCATATCCCCGACCAGGCCCGCAACTGGTTCTTGTAGACGATGACCAGTGCGATGAGCCCCCAGAGGACGACGGTGGCCAGGAAGGGGCGGTCCTTGAAGAGGATATCGGTCGGCCCGTGCAGATGCCCCGACTCGGTCAACATAGCATAGCGAAAGACGCCGTAGACGACCAACGGCAGGGTGTAGAGGAAGTGCTCCTTCTCGAACGGCGTCGGGTGGCCGCGGTAGGGCGTGATGGTATAGAGGAGGAAGGTGACGATGGCGGTTCCGGCGGTGACGCTGATCAGGTGATTGAGCAGCTCCGGGGTGTAGCGGAGCAGGGTTTTGCGATGTGAGGCGGCGTCGTCGGCGTTGCCCAGGGTGGCCAGCTCGCAGCGTCGCTTTCCGAATCCCATGAACATGCAGATCATGAAGGTGCAGACGATGAGCCAGGGGGAGATGAACACCTCGACCGCGGCCGCCCCGGCCGCCGCCCGCAGCACGAAGCCGATGGCGATCAGGATGACGTCCAGGATCATGCGCTGCTTGAGGTCGATCGAGTAGACCAGCATGGCGACGAAGTAGATGGCCACCATGGCGGTCGCGGCCGGTTGCAGAAAGCG
>DATKXO010000234.1:0-16262 GCA_035528995.1 Phycisphaerae bacterium
GGCCCTCGGCGTCGGGGATCGGCCCGCGTACGAGGCCCTTCACGCTGTCGTGGGCCGCCCACCCGCTGCCCCAGACGGCCACCGGCAGACTCGCCAGCCTCAGCCGCTCGATGGCCGACCGCGTCAGCACCGTCGGCATCAGGTGTCCGCGGATCAGCGTCAGGAACCGGTCGCGCACGGCCGACTCGCTCAACCGCGTCCCGCTCTTGCGTTCGGCCTGCTCCAGGAGCCGGGCCGCCTTCCTGTCCTGCCACGACTCCGCGCTGCGAACGGCCGCCGCGACAACCTCTTCCCACAGACGCACGTGGCTGGCCTGCGTAATGCCGGCGCCCCCGGCCGACACGTCGGCCGCATCCGACAGAACCGCCACCTGCCCCGCCACACACTGCACATCCGGAGCGTGCTGCGCATCGGGCGTGAAGTCCGTCGTGTCCGGTGCCTGCTGCGCATCGGGCGTGAAGACGGTGGTGTCCGTCGCCTCCTCCAGCAGATGCACCACCCCCGGATCGGCCCCGGCCGCGATCAGGCCCTCGGCGATATCCGGTCTCGCGGCGAAGATCGTACGATTCCCCTCAAAGCCTTCGCTTCGCGCCGCGACCACACTGTCACCGGTGACCAGCCACGAGCACACCGGCAGATCATCCGGCAGGTAAGCCGCCAGCGGTCCCTTGAGGCAATTGAGCAGCACGACCAGATCGGGCCGATGCCGCTTGACCACCTCGAGTCGTGCCACGGTATGGCACCGATCCGCCCGGTCCGGCACACCCAGCGCCCCCGCCCAGCCCAGTTGCTCGATCGCTCGACCCACTGCACCGGCCAGTTCCACCGTCATAGGCCGCGGATCGCGCGACAGGACGGCCACCCGTGGCGACTGCGACTCCGCACGACCCGCCCGCTCGCGCAGTCCGCTCGCCAATTCGTTTGCCACCGACTGCTGTCGTTGCACGACCCGCGGGGCGGCCGACTCGATCAGGACCCGGGCCCGCTCGCGCTCCGTTTCGGTCTGCGTGGGCAGCGGCAGAAGGTGCTGCGGAAACTCGAACCCGGGATGCGCGGTGAAGAACTCGATCAGCGCCACCGCGACGTCCCGGCCGCACAGCAGCACCAGCCGCCGGCGCCGGATCGCCTCCGACACGTCGCACAGGTGCAGCCCCAGCTTGAGCGCCACCGCATCCCGCTCGTACACGAACACCGCACCGTGCGGCGGCATTCGCTGCTCGACGATCAGCGCCTCGCGCACCGTTCCGATCGTCGGCAGGATCACGTTCCGCCCGTCGCTGCGGAACCCACCCACCAGGGCCGGCGCGCTCACCGTCGGCATGCTCGACCGCCCGAACCACTGACACGAGCCGTCGCCCCGCCGGACGCGAAACGTCGCGCACCCGTCGCGCCCGGTGGCCGCCTCGACCGACGCCGGAACCTCCTGCGTCTCGAGCAACTCCACCAGGTCCGCCCGCCACTCGCGCAAAGCGGCCAGATTCGCTCGATAGTTCTCGGTTTGAATCGGGGTAAAGACGCCGGCCGGCATGGGCGTGCCTCGCGTCCTGCTGTGGAAGTTTCAACGAGTCCCGGCGAGACGACCGCGCCGCCGCCGGATCGGATACCGGACCGCTGCTGCCGGCGAGCACCGGCGCAGCTCGGACCGTCAGATGGGCGTGGTCCTCAGCCGCAGCAACATCATCACCACCAGGAACGCCAGCCAGCCGCACCAGGCGACCACGCTAAGCACGAGCGGCCAGCGCGGCATCGACGGCGCGTCGCCGGCCGGTATGCTCGGGTCCTCCCAGTTGTACTTCGGCTGCCTGGCAGGCTTCTCGACAGCGCCCAACCGCTCCCCCACCGCAACGCTTCGCTCTTGCTCGGACAAGACCTTCTCCACAACCACCGCCGGCCGATTCGCCGGCCCTTGCCGGATCGAGAATCCCTTCTCGACCCTTCGCCAGCTACGACGCCGGCTTCGGACTCCCACCCGCGATCACCGTCACCGGCAGTTCCACGCGTTCCGCACCGGGCACGTCGGTCCGCAGCACGATCGTGGCCGAATCACTCCCCGGGTCGACGCCGTCGCTCAGTGCCACTCGCAACACCCGGCGATCCGGCCGCTCGCGGGCGCTCTCGACGGGGCTCACCTCGATGAAATTCTGATCGCACTCCACGCCCAGGATGGTGAAGGCCGCCCCGGTCGGCGTGCTCAGCAGCACACGTCGAGCCTTGCCCTCCGGCGACCCGTCGGGCTTCAGCAGCACGACGGGCGGTTCGATCTCCAGACGCGAAGCGATGTTGGCGTACACCGGCACCCGAATGACCGGCTGCTCGACGCTATCGGTCCGCACTTCCAAAAACACCCCACAAGGCCCGTCCGGCGCTCCCTCGGCGATCTTGAGCAGAACCGTGTACTCGGTGTTCTTCTTGTCCGGTGTCACCGTGGTCTCGAAGGACGGCCCGGCCGACGCACCGAACACCTGGAACGGTTTTCGAGCGACCGACTCGATGGTCACCGGGCGGAGCTGAATTCCCCGGACCGACGCCTTCGGCAGGTTGATGCTCGCCGGCCGAATCGCAAGATCGCCGATGATCGTCCCCTGCACCCGGATCTGCTTGACCTCGGTCTTGTCGCCCACGCGGACCTTCAGCTTCGCGCTCGTGGCCACTACACCGATGCTCGCGTCGGGGTCCACCCGGAAGCGCAGGCGATGCCCTCGCCTCCCCTTGCCGTCCACCGGCTCCGTCGTGTAGCTCAGTATGTCGCCCGGCACTTCGAGCGAGACGATCTCGATCTCACCCTCCTCGCTCCCGGCCAGAACGTCCAGTGCCCGCGGCGCAACCTCGCCCCGACGCACGTTGTTCAGGATCAGCGTGCTCGGCACCACGTTAACCAGGGTGAGGACGTCGGCGGTCAGCGTGAGCTTCAGGTTGGCCTGCTCCGGATCGTTGCTCACAACCGTGACGGTCTTGCTCTGCTTGCCCGGGCGACCCTTGGTGTTGAAACGGGCCGTCACCTTCTGTTTCCCGCCGGGAGCGATGATCTTCTCCTGGTCGGTCAGCTTGACCGTGGTGCAGCCGCAACTGGTCCTGACGTTCTCGATCTTCAGATCGGCGTCACCCTTGTTCTCCAGCACGAACACCGCGTCCACCGTCTCGCCTTCCTTGACCTCTCCCAGGTCGATCTTGTCCTTTTCGACCACCAGTTTGGGCTGGGGACCCTGGGCGTCGCCGGAAGAAGGCTTCTTCGCCGGAGCGTCGTCCAGCTCCCCCCACACCTGCCCGTGCGCCATCGGCGCCAGCAGCAGACCCAGGACGATCGACATCGCTCGTACACGCATTGGCTGCCACTCCTGTAGAACCATCCGCGGGACCACCCGCCCGGCCGCGGCCGTTCTCCCGCCGTCCGGGCCGGCGAACCGGGTATTCTAGCCCCCCCGCCGCCGGCCCGAAAGTCACGCCTCCGTCACATTGCACCCGCCCCGGCTGGCATGTAACTTGCTAGCTCGCCATCCGGAGAAACGCGGTTTTCGCTCGAACAAGAGGTGCACGATGAGAAAGCTACGCCTGTTTACCCCCGGCCCCACCATGGTCCCCGAAGAGGTCCTGCTGGAGATGGCCCGTCCCCAGGAACACCACCGGACGGCCGCCTTCAAGGAGATGTTCAAGGACGTCACCGAACACCTCCAGTACCTCCTGCAGACCAAGGCCACCTGCATGACCATCACCGGCAGCGGCACGGCGGCCGGCGAGGCCGCCATCGTCTCCTGCTGCCCGCCGGGGCACAAGGTCCTCTGCTGCCGGGGCGGCAAGTTCGGCGAGCGCTGGGGCGAGGTCTGCGACGCCTTCGACATCCCCCACGTCGACTACGACATCGAGTGGGGCCACGGGGCCAAGGCCGAGGTCATCGACAAGATGATGGCCGAAGACCCCGCCATCGACACCGTCACCCTGGTCCACAGCGAGACCTGCTCGTCGGCCGTCTCCGATGTCGAGGCCATCGCCAAGGTCACCCGCAAGCGCAACGCCCTGTTGATCGTGGACGGGATCACGGCCGTCGGCGCCATCCCGGTCAAGATGGACGAGTGGGGCGTGGACATTTATTTCACCGGCTCGCAGAAGGCCCTCATGCTTCCGCCCGGCCTGGGCTTCGCGGCCGTCAACGACCGGGCCTGGCAGCGCATCGACTCGGGCACGGCCCACTGCTACTACAACGACCTCAAGAAGTACCGCAAGTCGCTCAAGGACAACGACGTCCCCTTCACGCCGAACAACCAGCTCATCCGCGGCCTGCAGAAGGGTCTGCACGACATCAAGGAGCGCGGGCTGGAGTCCATCTGGGCCCACACGGCCATGCTGGCCCGAGCCACCCGCGCCGCCGCCGCGGCCATGGGCATCAAGCTGTTCGCGGCCGACCCGGTCGACTCGGTCACCGGCCTGTGGGTCCCCGACGGTATGGACGAGGGCAAGCTTCGCAAGACCATGCTGTCGAAGTTCAGCATGCAGATCGCCGGCGCACAGGGGCACATTAAGGGCAAAGTGATTCGCATCTCCCACATGGGTTACTGCGACGCCTTCGACACACTGGCCGTCATCGGCGCCCTGGAGCTGGTCCTGCACGAAATGGGCCATCCGGTCGAGCTGGGCAAGGGCCTAACCGCCGCCCAGACCGTCTTCGCCGAGTGCATGAAATAACCTCAACCCCAGTCTGGCACGGGTCTGCCAACCCAGGTGTGGCACGGGTCTGCCAACCCAAGTGTGGCACAGGTCTGCCAACCCAAGTGTGGCACGGGTCTGCCAACCCAAGTGTGGCACAGGTTTGCAACCTGTGCCCCCTGCACCGGTTGAAAACCGGTGCCACACTGCCCGCGTAGGGTGGGTGGAGTTCCGATGAAGTCGGAACGGAACCCACCGTCTGCCCAATTCGCGTAACCTGACATCAACCGCCCGATGTGTTAAAAAGACAGCAGAATTCGCGTAACTCGCGTAGACACTTCGGCCCCAGCGGCCATCGTAATGATGATGAGCGACGAGTCCAGCGACCTGTCCGCCGCGGCAACCGGTGATCGGGAGGCCTTCGCGCGTCTCTACGACCGCCACGCGGGCATCGTCCTCTCGCTCTGCCGCCGCCGGTCCTGGTCGCTGGAGGAGGCCGAGGACGCCGCACAGGAGACCTTCCTCCGTGTCTACCCGATCCTGGACCGGTTCGACGCCCTGCCGCGCTTCCGGGCCTGGCTCTATCGAGCGACCGGACGCGTCTGCTCCGAGCGACGGCGAGCGGCCAAGCGCCGCAGGCGGTGGGAGATGACGGCCGCCGACCGACAGATGGAAAGTCAACCGCCGGAGCCCACGCCCGTCGAATCGGCCGAGCACGTCGAGCAGCTCGAACGGCTCACCGGTGCCCTGGACGCCCTGCCGCACAAGGAGCGCCTGGCCCTTCACCTGTATTACCTCGACGACGACCCGGCCACGACGGCCGCTGAGTTCTTGAAGCTCTCGCGCCCCGGTTTCTACAAGCTGCTCGGCAGGGCTCGTCGTCACCTGGTCGTGCTGATGGGCGAAGGACAACCCGCATGACCGCCGACGACCGAAGCCGCCGCCCTCCGCAGGAGCCCGGGCCTCCACCCCGCGACGACCTGGACGAGCTGCTGCGCCGATGGCACCGTCAGAGCGCCGAACGGGCCGCGGCCGGGCGCGACGATCTGCTTCGCGTCTTGGCAAACCAGGGCGGGCGGCCCGTGTCTCCACAGGGGGAGAGGCGGTTTGATAACCCCGAACCAACTCCCCCATCTACAGGCAGATGGGCCACCCGTCCGATCCTTCCCGCGATGAGGCTGATCCGCTGGCTGGCCGCCCATCGGCCGGCGCGGATCGCGGCCTCTATCCTCCTTGTGGTGGGGCTGGCCGCCGTCGTGCTCTTCCCGGACTGGGCGTCCAGGCGCAAGGGAGTAGCCATGGCCCTGGACCTGCGCGAGGTCGGCTTCGCCCCACCTCTACTTGCGGCCGGCGGCTGGCCCGCCCTGGACGACGAGGCCACCCTCCGCACCGCCGAACAGGCCGTCGCCGACGCCCGCTCGAAGCTCGAAGCCGCGCTCGCCGTTGGCGACCGCAACGCGGCCAACCCGTGGCGCGCCTGGACCAAGCTCTTCCGCAACCTCCGAGCGATGGGACGATGGGACGAAGCACTGGGCGAAGCGCTGGACTTCCTGGCGTACGCCAAAGCGGAGGACCAGGAGCCCGACCGCTACTCGATGCACTACACCGCCCTGTTCGAGGTCGGCAACATCTACCTGTCGCTGGGCGACTACGAAACCGCCCGCGGCTATTACGAGGAATCGCTGGCCGTCGCCCGTGACTACACGGACTGGCTCCACCGGACCGGGCGATTGCCCGACCGCCGCCCGCACGCGTTCGCGGCCGAGTTGGCCGTCGGCCTGCCACCGCATCTATGGATGCTGAGCAGATTGGCGTCCGTCGAGGGGGACCGGCAGACCGCCTGGGACTATCACAACCGGGCCGGCGCTATCCTGCTGGACTTCTTCCGCAAGGACTGCGCGTTTCGCGGCCTGACCACGCCTGCGGGCGCCTCGCTCTACGACCTGTGCGTCGCCGTCGCCGCGGACGTCGTCGGCGAGGATCGCTCATTCGAGCCCCCCGCCGTCCACGTCCGCGAGCACCTGCTGAACGAAGCCATGCTGTTGCGGCTGGACCGCGAGCCCGACGCCGCCGCCACGGCCCTCGCCCAAGCCGCGGACCTCCCTTATTGGGTTCGGGCCGACGACTTCCGTCAGGATTTTTACTTTCCGATGGAGGCCCTGCGCATCGCCATCGCCCGCGGGCGTTTTGAGGAGGCCGTCCGCGCCGCCGACGAGGCCGCCCGAAACACCGGCCCCCGCGACCGCCCCGGCTTCCCCTACCAGGAGCCCATCGGCGTCCTGGCCCGAGCCGAACTCCGCTTCCTCCGCGGCACGGCCCTGGCCGCCCTCGACCCCACCGACCCCGAAGCCCTGAGCCTCATCGATTCGGCCATCAACACGGTCCACCAATCCGCCAAACCGTTGCCGGAAGACCAGCAGACGCATCTGCTGCGCCGGTTCGATGAATGGGGCGCCGTAGCACAGGAGATCCGCGCAGACGGCACCCCAGAACCCGGTCGCCGCGAACAGCCCATCGGCCAAGTGTCCCTCGCCTCGCCGCAAAGCAAGCCCTACGCCCCGTTTGTTTACGTTCCATTCGCGACACTTCAACCCTCGAAGAAAGGAACACGCAATGTTCATGCCAGCTTCCAAGAGAGGCAGCTCTGCCACCAATGCCCATGTCGCGCTTCCAGTGTGCGTCCTCGTCGCGACGATCGGAGTGCTGACGGCTCCCGCGTTAGCAGATCACCCCGACCCGGAGTTGATCATCCTACGGGCCCCCTCCTTGCCTGCCTCTGTCTCTGGAGCGCAGATCGTCACGGGAGACTTTGATTGGAACGTGTATTCCGGAGACACACAGCCGGGAAACCCCGTGTGGATCAATGTATATGCGTGGCGGGATGCAAGCGGAAACTGGACCGGCCCAGAACCGCTCGTCTTCTACAACGGGATTCCAGGATTCTACCCGGGCTATACTGACTACAACGAACCCATCTCAATAACCACCCCCACCCTGGAGGCAACGTACAGCCTTTGGGCCCACGCATTCCCGACCGTCAGCGAAACGGTCGCCATTCAGGCGTTCAAAGACAACATCATCACGGCCGAAACGAACGTCGCCAAAGCACTTGGGATCGTGGACATCACGGAGCTCCCGGAAGGGGAATGTTTGGACTGGACTGAGGTCGGGACGAACGGTCAGCCCGCCGGGCGCGGGCACCACGCAATGGCATGGCACCCAACGAACGGCATCATCCTGTTTGGCGGCAGCAATCCTTCGCTTGGCTTATTAGGCGATACATGGGCATGGGACGGCAATCTCTGGACCGAAGTCCCGGCATCCGGTCCGCCCGCACGGTCTCAACATGCCATGGCCTACGCCCCCGCGTGTGGCAGTATCCTGCTCTTTGGGGGGTCCGGCGAGACAAGCGACTTAGACGACATGTGGTGGTGGGACGGCTCAAGCTGGACAGAGCAACCCAAAAGCGGCGATTGGCCATCGCCTCGGAGAGCCCACGCAATGGCGTACCACGAGAACGACGGCGTCATCGTATTATACGGCGGCGTCAGCAGTCCCTATCCCTGGACTTACCTCGATGACACCTGGGAGTGGGACTGCAACAACCCCGGGTGGACACTGCGCCCTGTCACCGGTCCGCCGGCCCGAGAGGGCCACGGGATGGCCTATCATGGGGACACCGGCATTGTCATGTACGGTGGTGTTAACGGTTCAACACTGTACAATGACACCTGGACTTATGACGGCGGTACATGGACGCAACTGGCGCCACCTGCCTCAACAATCGAGCCGGCCCGCGCGTGGGTATCAATGGGATTCGATGAGGTACGAGGACGCCTTGTACTTCTGGGGGGAAACCCTGATGGCGTCGGCTCAGCCGTGAACGATACGTGGGAGTGGACGGGACAAGAATGGGAGCTCATCCATCCGAATGACCCACTGCGCCTGCCGCCAGCGCGGTCGCGCCACGCAACCGCATTCGACCCAGACCATCGAAAGACGGTGGTGTTCGGTGGCATTGCAACGGATAACAGCACGCACTTCAATGACACCTGGGTGTATCCAGGGGTAGACAATGTGGACTGCAACACCAACGCCCTCCCGGACGCATGCGATATCGCCCAGGGAAGCAGCCAGGACTGCAATAACAGTGGTGTTCCCGACGAGTGTGAACTTGACTCCGATGGCGACGCAATCATCGACGCCTGCGACAACTGCTCGAGCACGTCAAACCCGAGCCAGGACGATGTTGACAGCGACGGTATCGGCGATGCCTGCGACAACTGCCCGAGCATCTCAAACCCCAGCCAGGACGATGTTGACAGCGACGGTATCGGCAATTCCTGCGACAACTGCCCGAGCACCTCAAACCCCACCCAGGACGATGCTGACAGCGACGGTATCGGCAACGCCTGCGACAACTGTCTCACCGACGCGAACCCGGACCAGGCCGATTTCGACACTGATGGCATCGGTGATGCCTGCGACGGGGACATCGACGACGACGACGTCCTAAACGACGACGATGTTTGCGACAAAACACCGCTTGGCATGACTCCCATTCTGGACGGTAGTTGCCTCCATGGCACATTGCGAGGCGACTATGATGGTGATTGCGACGTCGACCTGGCCGATTACGCCGCGTTCCAATTGGACTTTAGCGGCCCGAATCCATAGCAGCACAGGCCAAGGTGGGAATGAGAAGCGGCTGATCGGCACTGACCGTCTACTGTGCGGGTGGGTGTTCGCCGCCTTGCAACACCGCCCGTGCCCGGTCGCGTGCTGCCCACAGGTCGGCCGGTAGGGTGGTGGCTTTGCTGAGTTCGAGGCAGCGGTGGAAGGCCTCGAGCGTGTCGGTCGGGCGGTTTTGGGCGTCCATCAGCAGGGCCTGGTAGTACCACGCGTGCAGCGCGTCGGGGAAACGCTCGACGAGGCGGCGGACGTACGGCTCGGCCGCCGTCAGCTCCCCACGCTCGCGCCGCTCCTGGACGTACCCCACCAGGCCGTAATAGCTGTCCGGGTGCCGAGCCAGCACGGCCTCCGTCAACGCCAGGTTGCTCCGCCAGTTCTGCTGATACCGCCAGTTCACCGCGAACAGGGCGACGGCCGCCACACCAACCAACGCCAGAAGTAGGGCAGGTCGATGACCTGCCACCCGTAGGGCAGGTCGATGACCTGCCACACCGGCCGACGCCGCACCCAGGGCAGGTCGATGACCTGCCACACCGTCCGACGCCACACGTAGGGCAGGTCGATGACCTGCCGGCACCCTCTGCGAGCGCTCTCCTGCGTCCCCGCCCGGCCAGCCTCCCCGTGCCAGCCAATCCACTACACCGGCCACCAGCACCACCAGAAACGCGCTGGCCATGTACACCCACCGCTCGGCGAACAGCCAGTTCGCGGCCGGCACGAAATGACACGGAATCAGCAGGAACAGACCGGCCAGCGCCACCAGCAGCGAGGCCGTCCACCGCCGCCGTACGCCCAGCAGCACGACGCCCACCCCGGCAAGGAAAAGCACCCCGCCGGCCGCCACGTCCGCCCGCCACAGCGTTTGCGGCAGATCGAACCCGCCGACGCTCCAGATCGGACACAGCCCCACCGGCACCACGAACAGCCGCATCGCCAGGGCCAGCAGTGCCAACGGCGTTGCCAGCAGCGTGACACCCGGCGCCCGCACCAGCGGATTCGCGAACGGGCTCACCTGATCCACCGGCAAAACCGTCCGCCCGCCGAACATGACCCACCGGGCGAACAGAAACGCGGCGACGGCCGCCACCATCCCCAGATAGTGCGACTTCGCCAGCCGATTGGCCGACTCGCGCAGTCCGGAGAGCCGGCGGGTCTCGCCCCCGTTCACACCGGTCGGTGACCGTTGCTCGTCACCCGGTGCACCGGTTGCAAACCGGTGCCACACGTCCGCCAACATGGCGCCGCCGCGTCGGTGCCACATGTCCAGCAACATCACGGCCGGCAGCGTCAGCACGCCGTGCTCTTTCGACGCGGCCGCCAGCAGCAGCAGCACGGCCGACACCAGGTGATACCGCACCGATACCTGCCGCTCGCCCGCCAGATACCCCGCATGCCCATACAGGACGGCCAGGGCGAAGACGGCCGCCAGCAGTTCCGCCCGCCCCACCACCAGTGCCACCGCATCGGCATGGATCGGATGCACCGCGAACAGCACACCCGCCACCCAGGTGCACACGCTCGGCGTGCGTAGCGACCGGCGCCCTCGCCGGCCGTTCCGGGCAACAACGCCCCCCGGTGGGAACGACCCACCCCGCAACCCCCACAGCCGCCCCGCCAGCAGCCCCACCAGCACCGCGCACACTCCGTGCAGCACCGCATTGGTCGCCCGATACCCCGCCGCCCGCTGGCCGAACACCGCGTAGTTCAGCCGCAGCGACAGCATGGTCACCGGCCGATACAGCGGATCGTTGCCGAACTCCCGCGGCCAATACGGCCGGCGCACGCAGTCCAGCCACGCCCCGCCACAGACCGTCGGATTGTCGCGAATGATGAATACGTCGTCGAAGACGAATGGATAGCCGCACTGCGGCAGATAGGCCGCCACCCCCAGCAGACCGATGATCAGCGCCTGCGTCCAGCGCCTGGCCACGTTCACCACCGATCCTGGTTCGTAACACCTCCGGCAGCATTCGGTCTTGTGTGCCACGGGCGGCTTGTCCGCCCGTGCGGTCTTCCGGGTGGGCATCGGAGCACAGACACTGGCAGGCAAGCTGCCAGTGGCACCCACCTGAACCGTAACAGACCGCACCGATCCTGGTTCGTGCCCGAACGCGAGCCGATGCGTCGTTTACCTGGCCAGCAGCTCCTGCAGCTTCTTCTGCGAGTCGGCCCGCACCTTGTCGTGCAGGCTGTTCCCGTGCGAGTCCATGGTCACCACGCAGGGGAAGTCCTCGACCCGGATCTTCCAGAACGCCTCCGGCACGCCGAAGTCGAGCTTGAACACGTCCACCACTTCCTTGCAGCTCTCGGCGATGAGCGTGGCCGCCCCGCCGATGGCGTGCAGGTAGACCGCCCCGTGGGCCTCACAGCCGGCCAGCGTCTTCTCCCGCATGCCGCCCTTGCCGATCACCGCCCGCAGCTTGAAGTGGGCGAACACGTCGGCCTCGTAGGGCTCCTCGCGGATGCTCGTGGTCGGACCGGCCGCCACGAACTCGTACTTCCCGTCGTCGCGCTTCCGGACCACCGGCCCGCAGTGATACAGCACGCCGCCGGCCAGCCCCTTCTTCAGCTCCGCGTAGACCTCCTTCTCAGAGGCCGGGCACTCGCCCTGGATGAAGTTCTCCATCATGTACTTGTGGCCGGCGTCACGGGCCGTGTAGATCACCCCGCTGAGCAACACCTGATCGCCGACCTTGAGGCCGCGAATCTGCTCCTCACTGATGGGAACGGTCAGTTTGATGGCCACGTCACTTCCTCCGTTTCGTTTTCTTGCCTGTAGTCTGCTTCATGGCTTTGGGGTTGGGCGCCTCCCGGTTGCCGTCTCGCTTTCCCGCGGACTCCTTCAACTCCTTGGCGGCGCCCTCGTGCAGTTCGTTGGCGAGCTTGGGAAGGAGAAAATATTCAGCGGCGCATTTGTTAAGCGCCTCTTTGGACGGAAAGTCAACCTCCAGTCGATCGACCTCGTCTTCACGTTCGCCAAGCCATCCAAGCAATCCACCCTTCTGCGAGGGCAATGTGCAGTGACGGTCTTGGAATCGCTTGTGGCACTCGACTTCGTGCGACTGAAAGTACGGAACCAGGTGGACCTTGAGCAAGCTGTGCGTGTCTGGGCACTTGTGTTGCTCGTCCGCACTGGACCGGAGTATCAGCGTCTTCAAGTACTTCCCGCTCGTCTCAGTCCACCGTGCAAGGTCCGCCCAGATGGCGTTCTCGTGCGTCGGCACGTCCTGCGCCCTACTTTTTTCGAACTGGCTTTCGAACGTCTTGATGGCAGCGCTGATGTAAGGCACGGCCTTCTCGAACATTTCGTCGTCCGACAGTTTTGGCTTCACGTCCACAACCAGTTGTGAGTGCCCAAATGTCAAAGGTGCCCGACACAGGAAGACGAAGACTTCGGCCGTCTCCCAGTGATTGTGGTCTCTCAGCCAACAATGTCTCCCTAAATACGTCTTCTTCTTAGAATACGGCTCCTTGGTCTTGGCCATCACCAACCTCCGCGTTCACGGCGCCTCGATCGCCACCTTGCCGTCCTTGACCGTCATGATCTTCCGCCGGTCGGCCCAGCACATGTAGGCGATCGACACGAAGAACGAAGCCGGCACGCGGTGCAGTTGGCCCATCTTCACGCCCAGCACCGTCGTCTGGCCGCCGAAGCCCATCGGCCCGATGCCCAGCTCGTTGATCTCGCGATGGGTCTGCTTTTCCAACTTGTCCAGTTCGGGATCGGGGTTCGTGTCCGTCAGCGGGCGGAAGAGCTGCTCCTTGGCCTTGATCGTGCTGCTGCCCCGATCGCCGCCGATGCCCACGCCCAGAATCCCCGGCGCGCAGCCCAGCCCCTGGGCCTTGAACGCCGCGTCCAGCACCGCCTTCCGCACGCCCTTGACGTCTCGCGACGCCGGAAACTCCGGCGACGGAACGCTGTACTGACAGCCGCAGTTCTCCGACCCGCCGCCCTTGAGCATCAGCCCCACCTGCAGGTGGTCGTGGTCCCACTCTTCGAAGTGGATGGTGGGGAAGTCCACGCCCGTGTTGTCGCCGGTGTTCTTGCCGGACAGGGCACCCACAGCGTTGGGTCGCATGTACGACCGCTCGGTCGCGATCCGCACCGCCTCCGCGATCTGTTCCCGCAGGATGCGCTGCGACATGCCCGGCGGATACCACACGTGGAAGATCGGTGTGCCCGTGTCCTGGCAGATCGGGCGGCCGGTCTTCCGCGACATCTGCACGTTCTCCAGAACCGTGCTCAACGCCCCTTCCGCCGCAGAACCCTTCTCCTCCACCTTGCAGGCGTCGGTCAGGGCCTTTTCGACGTCGGGCGACAGGTCCGTCGAGGTGGATTTGATCAGTTCGACGAGGTGCTCGGTAAGGTTTTCCATCGCCTACTCCCTGAAGCTCAATTGTTTACAGGCTCATCCAGGCGCAGATACTGGATTATCGTTTCGGTGCCAGGTACGTCAACACGGGCCCCGGCATGTGCCACCGGGCTCCGACCGGTGCGCCCGGCGGGTCCGCTGACCGATCAAGAGCACGCTCCGTGCCAGCAAGGGGTCTTTTCAAGATGTCCACACCACAAACACGCGTCGAAACCGACAGTATGGGCGACATGACCGTCCCGGCCGCAGCCTACTGGGGCGCCCAGACCCAGCGGGCCGCCGGCAACTTCCCCATCAGCGGATACCGCCTGCCCCGACCCTTCATCCGGGCCATCGGCCTCATCAAGCACGCCGCCGCCAAAGTCAACCACGACCTCGGCCGGCTGGACGATCAGCGGGCCGACCTCATCGCCCGCGCCGCTCGCGAGGTCATCGACGGCAAACTCGACGACCACTTCATCCTCGACGTCTTCCAGACCGGATCGGCCACCAGCTCCAACATGAACGCCAACGAGGTCATCGCCAACCGGGCCATCGAGCTGGCCGGCGGAACCATCGGCTCCAAGGACCCCGTCCACCCCAACGACCACGTCAACATGGGCCAGTCGTCCAACGACGTGATCCCCACCGCCATCCACGTGTCGGCCGCCGAGTCCATGATGAACGACCTGCTTCCCGCCCTGGACATCCTCGCCCGACTGCTCGAGCACAAGGCCGCCGCCTTCGACCACGTCGTCAAGATCGGCCGGACCCACCTTCAGGACGCCACGCCCATCCGGCTGGGCCAGGAGTTCAGCGGTTACGCCGCCCAGGCCCGCAACTCGATCACGCGCCTCGAGAAGGCCGTCAACGCCCTGCGCCCGCTGGCCATCGGCGGGACGGCCGTCGGCACCGGCATCAACACGCACGCCGAGTTCGGCCGGCGCGTGGCCGTCGAGCTCGCCGCCGAGACCGGCATCGACTTCGTCGAGGCCCAAAATCACTTCGAGGCCCAGGCCGCCAAGGACTCCGTCTGCGAAGTCAGCGGCCAGCTTCGCACTATCGCCGTCGCACTCACGAAGATCGCTAGCGACATCCGCCTGCTCGGCAGCGGCCCGCGCTGTGGGCTCGGTGAATTGAAGCTCCCCGCCACGCAGCCCGGCAGCAGCATCATGCCCGGCAAGGTCAACCCCGTGATGTGTGAGATGGTGGTGCAGGTGGCCGCCCAGGTCCACGGAAACGACGCGGCCATCGCCCTGGGCTGCCGCGAGAGCTACCTCGAACTCAACGTGGCCATGCCCATGATGGCCCACAACCTGCTCGAATCCATCCGCCTGCTGGCCAACGCCGCCCGCACCTTCGCCGACCACTGCATCGCCGGCCTGGAGGCCGACGAGCAGCGCTGCGCCGACCTGGTGGAGCAGTCCCTGGCCATGTGTACCTCGCTGGCCCCTCTGATCGGCTACGACGCCGCCGCAGCAATCGCCAAGGAGGCCCACGCCACCGGCAAAACCGTCCGCCAGGTCGCCCTCGAACGAAAGGTCCTCGATGAGGCCAGACTCGATCAGGCCCTGAACCCGCGCTCAATGACGGAGCCACACGAGTAGCCGGACAGGGCAGGCTTCGCCGACCTGCCCGGGTGGCTGACTGGCACGGTCTGGCGCGGTGCGCCAAGGTGGATGCCGTAACAGATGGTTTAGGGGTCGTGGACCGCGGAGGAATTCGGGATGACAGAATCAGAAACGAGCCAGGCGCCTCCGCCCGTCAGATCACTCTGCTGGCGGTTATTGCCACGGTTCGTGATCGGGCTGTGTGTCTGGGGTGGGTTGCTTCTCGGCGCGGCGGGCACGTGGTCCTGGCTGCGCGGCTGGCTGCAACTGGCCCTGTGGTCGCTGACGGCCATGGCAAACTTCAGCATCCTGCTGCGAGTCAACCCGGCCGTCATCGAGGCTCGCCTGAACAGCAAGCAAATCACCGAGCGATTCGACAAGGTCATTGTGCTGCTGTTGTTCGCGGGCACGGTGGCGATTCCGGTCCTCGCCGGCCTCGACGCTGTGCGTTACGCATGGTCTGCCGCCCCGCTGTGGACCCTCTGGCTGGGGATCGTCCTCCACGCCGGAGGCGACGCCATCATGGTCTGGGCCATGGCGGTGAATCCTTATTCGGAGGGGATCGTGCGCGTCCAGACGGAGCGAGGCCACCACGTGATCTCCACAGGCCCGTACGCACTGGTCAGGCACCCGATGTACACGGGCGGGCTCATCCTGGCGGCCGGCATGCCGCTGGTGCTGGGCTCGTGGTGGACGTTCGTTCCCGTTGGCCTGCTGACGACGGGCCTGGTCATCCGCACTTTCTTCGAGGAGAACGTGCTGCGGCGCGACCTGCCGGGTTACGAGGAATACACCCGCCGCACCCGTTGCCGACTCCTGCCGGGAGTCTGGTAGACAAGAGAAGACTAAAACGGGTGTCAGGATGGAATGGCACTGCCGCTGGTTGTTGGGGATGACGGGCGCAGAGGTTGAGCGCGGCCGGGCTGGGAAGCTGTTGGCGGGGCGGATCGTGCTGGCGTTCGGCGCGTCC
>DATKXO010000235.1:0-2601 GCA_035528995.1 Phycisphaerae bacterium
CTGGCTGGAAGAAACCTTGAAGTAGAGCCTACCCATTGTCGGATTGAGCTGCTCTGGCCGTGACAGTCTGATTTGGCCCCGGTAGGACGGCTTGTTCTGGCCCCACTGGGTGGGCGGTGGTGTGGTGTTGTGACGGTCTGATTTGGCCCCATTCGCACGACACGCCGCGGTAGTTGTGACGGCTTGATTTGGCCCCACCTCAGCGTGATTGGTGTCCGGAGATTCCGGACTGCCGGTCAGTGGAGGTGCAGGTCGTGCGGAGGTCGAAGGTGGAGTTGTTC
The DNA here is from genome assembly GCA_035528995.1 of Phycisphaerae bacterium. Classification (GTDB taxonomy): domain Bacteria; phylum Planctomycetota; class Phycisphaerae; order UBA1845; family UBA1845; genus DATKXO01. The sequence continues at coordinate 282 of DATKXO010000235.1, forward strand.
GCGGCGATTCGGTGTGATCATCGAGTCGAGGGCCTCTCGATTCGAGGGTTGGCCGATAAGCACGGGGTACATCGGCGCACAGTGCGTCAGGCCTTGGACGGTGCGGTCCCGCCGCCGCGCAAGACCGCTGTGCGGGTGGCGCCGCGGTTGGAGCCGTTCAAAGCGGCCATCGACGCCATGCTGCGCAGCGATCTGGATGCCCCGAAGAAACAACGCCATACCGCCCGGCGGGTCTTGGCGCGGCTGGTCGATGAGCATGGGGCACAGGGGTTGTCGTATTCGACGGTGCGTGATTATGTGCGCAAGCGCCGCCCGCAGATCCTGGCCGAGGCGGGCCGGCCACTGGAGTTGGGGTTCGTGCCCCAGACCTATGAGCCCGGCGCCCAGGCTGAGGTCGACTTCCACGATCTGTGGGTGATCCTGGCCGGGGTCAAGACCAAGACCACGCTGTTCACGATGCGGTTGTCCTACTCGGGGCGGGCGGCGCATCGGGCCTCGATCACCGCCGGGCAGGAGGCGTTCCTGGAAGGCCACGAATACGCCTTTAACCGGTTCGGCGGGGTGCCGACCGACAAGATCCGCTACGACAATCTCAACAGCGCGGTCACCGCGGTGCTGTTCGGGCGGTCCCGCCAGGAGAACGACCGCTGGATCGCGTTTCGCTCCCACTACGGCTTTGAGGCCTGGTACTGCCAGCCCGGCCATGAGGGCAGCCACGAGAAGGGCGGGGTTGAGGGCGAAGGCGGACGGTTCCGGCGCAACCACTGCGTGCCGATGCCCGTGGTCGCCTCGATCGACGAACTCAACGCCCTGTTGGCCGCGGCTGATGACGCCGATGACGCCCGCAGGATCGGTAACCGCTCGACCAGCGTGGGCCAGGACTTCGCGGTGGAGTCGATGTTGTTGGCGCCGTTACCGGCTGAGCCGTTCGACACCGCGCTGACGTTGACCCCGCGGGTGGACCGCTACGCCCAGATCATGGTGCGCTGCAACCAGTACTCGGTTCCGGCCCGGTTCATCGGGCATCGCCTGCGGGTGAAGCTGTCGGCCTCGGGCGTGACCGCCTATGACCGTAACCAGGTGGTGGCCCGCCATCAGAGGGCGATCGGCAAGGGCGCCAAAGTGCTTGACCTGGATCACTATCTGGAGATTCTGCTGCGCAAACCCGGTGCTCTGCCCGGGGCGACCGCGCTGGCCCAGGCCCGGGCAGCCAAGCTGTTCACCGCTGAGCATGACCGGTTCTGGGCCGCGGCCCGCAAGGACCACGGCGACGCCGCCGGAACCCGCGCCCTGGTCGAGGTGCTGCTGCTGCACCGCCGCCTCGCCCACGCCGAGGTGTGCGCCGGGATCACCGCCGCCCTGGCGGTGGGTTCGGTCAACCCCGATGTCGTCGCCCTGGAAGCCCGCAAGGCCGCCGAGCACGCCATCCTCGCCGGCCCGGGCGCAGAGAGTGATCGCGGCGCTGAGGTGGTCGATCTCGTGGCCCGCCGCGCTGAGTTGCCCGCCGACTCTCGGCCGATGCCCTGCCTGGACAAATACGACGCCCTGCTCGGAAAGGAAAGCTCATGACCGCCCGCCACAGCATGACCGAGCCGGCCGCCACCGCCGCCATCGACCAGGGCTGCCGCATGCTGCGGCTGCCCACCATCCGTGAGCGCTTCGCCGAGATCGCCGCCACCGCCGAACGCGAACACCACACCTACCTCGGGTTCCTGGCCGAGCTGGTCATCGCTGAGTGCGACGACCGCGATCACCGCCGCGCTGAACGCCGGATCCGTGATGCCGGGTTCCCCCGCCCGAAACGGTTGGAGGACTTCTCCTTTGAGGCCAACCCCGCCATCAACCCGGCCCTCATCGGTCAACTCGCCAGCTGCGACTGGGTCAAAGCCGGCTACCCCCTGTGCCTGATCGGTGACTCCGGCACCGGCAAAAGCCACCTGCTCATCGGGCTGGGTACCCGCGCCGCTGAAGCCGGCTACCGCGTCCGCTACACCCTGGCCAGCAAGCTGGTCAACGAACTCGTCGAAGCCGCCGACGAAAGAGTCCTGTCCCGGGTCGTCGGCCGCTACGGCCGCCTCGACCTGCTCTGCCTCGACGAACTCGGCTACGTCCACATCGACCCCCGCGGAGCCGAACTGCTCTTCCAGATCATCACCGAACGCGAGGAACGCGCCTCCGTCGCCATCGCCACCAACCTGCCCTTCAGCGAATGGGGCACAGTCTTCCCCGACCCCCGCCTGGTCGCCGCCATCGTCGACCGCGTCACCTTCAACGCCCACATCCTCGAAACCGGCACTCAGTCCTACCGCCTCCGCACCAG
>DATKXO010000236.1:0-11718 GCA_035528995.1 Phycisphaerae bacterium
CGTAGAGCAGTTGCTTGCGCTGATGCATGGTCTCGGTGAAGATCATCTCGGTGGCGCGCGGGTGGGGGGATTCCAATTCGGACATGAAGGCCGGGCGTACGCCGATGACGCGGCCGCCAGCGGCCAGGGCGGCATCGGTCAGGGCACCCATGAGTCCGCCGGCTCCGCCTCCGCACAAAACGGTGAGCCCGCTGCGAGCGAGGGCCCGGCCGAGGTCGGCAGCGGCATCGAGATAGGCCCGCGGGGCGCGATGGCTGGACGCACAGTAGACGCAGATGGCTTCGAGGTTCACTTCGCTGGTTCCTTTGTGAGATTGGTCGTCAGGCCGGCGCGGCGGTCTCCCACTCCCGTGCGATCCTGGCCGCGGTAATGAACAGTTGGGCCTCGGCGTCGCTGCAGATCACTTCGCGTCGCCGCATGACCAGTCGAGCCGTGGCCAGCAGGCGTTCGGGGTCACCCTCTTCCGATCCGTCGTCGGCCAGCCAGGAGAACGAGGGCACGAACTTGGGCAGGATGCGGCTGGAGGCCACCATGGCCGCGCATCCTATGCTAGCCCCGGTGGGCAGGGCCTGCTGGATGCCGAGCTTGGCATGGTCGCCGATGATTGAGCCGAAGAAGGTCAAGCCGGTGTCGACGTCGCGCCCGTTGACCGGCACGCGGATGGAGCCGTAGGTGTTCTTGAGGTTGCTGTTGACCGTGCCGGCGCCGAGGTTCACCCAACTGGCGACATAGGCCTGGCCGAGAAACCCGGCGTGCTGTTTGTTTGAATAGCCGGCGATGATGCAGGCGTAGACCTCGCCGCCGACCTTGCACAGCGGACCGATGGTGGTTCCGCCGTGGATGTGGGTGTGCGGCTTGATGACCGCGCCCGGTCCGATGTAGGTCGGTCCGGCGATGTAGGTGTGGGGGCCGATCCGGGCGCCCTCGGCGATGTAAACCGGTCCTTCCTGAGCGTCGATCACGGCCGTCGGGCCGACGACGGCCCGGTCTCCGACGTGGATCAGATCCGGTTCCAGCAGGTGGGCGGAACTGCTGACCTTGCCCTCGAAGGCCCGGTCACCGGTCCAGTCGGCTTGCAGGGCTTCGGCGTTGTAGGAGACGAGGTCCCAGGCGTAGTCGATCATGCGGGCGTCGACCGGGCCGTGTGCCACCGAGCGGATCAGGTCGGCGGAGCGTTTTGGGTCGAGCAGGTCGGCGGGGGTGAGCCGATCGGCCAGGGGCGCGTCGCAGGCGATGTATGCGATGTGGTCGCCGTGGGTTCCGACGTAGGGCGGTGCGTGGAAATCGACCTGCCTGTCGAACAGCCATCGACCGTTGATTAGCAGAGTGTCGGGCTGGAGGCGGGCATTGGCCGGTACCTGCAAGCGCTCGGTGGCGACGGCGGCCCATACATCGCGCGTCCAGAGTCCAGCGACCGGCACCTTCAGAAAGTGGGCCACACGATCGAGGAGTGTCCTGCGTCCACAACGCAGTTCGAAGACGGTTCGCCAGTAGACCAGCGGCGTGAGGTTGTTCACACCACTGTCTTCAAAAACGATGATCGGCTGCATGACCGGGAGTATAACCGCCGGGCCGGCCGATCGTCCAAGGTCGGTTGGCGGTCGAATTCGGGCCGTCCGGATCGCTGGGAGGAGGGGCCGTAGCGGCTGCGATGAATGGGCCCGATCCGATCAGGCCCGAAAACCGGAGCCTCAGGGACGCATTGGTGTGCGGGGTTGTCACGCGCGGGAGCTGGGAGGCCCGCGACACCTCGGGCGGCATTCGGTTTTGGGTGCCGCGGGGGGCTTGTCCGCCCGTGCGATCTACACTGGCAGGCAAGCTGCCAGTGGCACCCACCTAAACCGTCACGCGCCGGGGCTGGGTGTCAGGGAAGCGGCATCCGGGATGGTATAAGTGACACTCGGAATCCGGCAGTTGGGCTGGTTATGGGGGCTCGCGGGGCTGGGTGTTTGCCGGCGCGGTGGCGAAATGGGTCCATGGGAGCGAACAGCCGCCATTTCGGTTGAATTCGGTTGGCAGAATGCAAACAATAGACCGAGGGGTCTGGAGCTCCCTGCGGGGTGTTCAAAGGGCCGAAGTCCGGCACGGGTCTGTACATTAGCGGACAGTGGTGCCGGGTGGGGCGCGTGCGGCGAAAGACTGAGCGGAGAAGGCCTATGACCGGAATCAATCGATCGAGTGTTTGTAGCGTTCGCCGGGGAATGCCGGCGATGGTCTGCTGTTTGCTGGCGGCGTGTGCCCTGACCGGGACAGCCGTGGCAGCCGGTGGTCCGGCCGACGTTCGTGGTGCGGCCGAGGGCGTGACGGCCCGTGAGATGACGGAGATACCGGTCACGGTGCCCCGTCTCAGCGTCACCATGACACCGGTCAAGGTGGTTTCCGAGTTCGACGAGGTGTGGGGGCAAAGCCTCGCGACGGGCGGGCTGCGGTCGTGTCCGCAACTGCTGGTGACGCACTCCGGCCTGGACTTCGAGGGAAACATGCAGTCGATCATCCTGCAGGGCGGGTTCGTGGAGCAGGAGATCGCGGCGGCGTCTTACACGCTGTCGGCGTCGGCGTTTCCGGTCACGGTCAACACGATGGAAATGGCGTTCGGTCAGAACTACGCGACGGAACCCACCATCACACACTGGTCGGTGCTGGTGTGGGAAGGGGTGCCATCGGACAGCAATCCCCCGATCGTGACTTACTCCTCGGACGACGTCATTCTGCCGCACCTGACGTTTCCGGCGGGCTCGAGCCCGCAGGCCGTCCTGCTGAACGTGACGGTCGATCCGGGCGACCCGGAGCAGATTCTGGTGCAGGACGACGGGTCCCACAAGTTCAGCGTCGGGTTCCGGGTCGATCAGCATCATCAGCCGGCGTCGTCCGACTGCTGCCTGGGATTCCTGCCTCAGGCGTGCTGCCCGGCGGGCGACCCGATCGAGAGCCCGCTCTGTCAGTGGTCCGCCCCGGGCAATAACAACGCGTTTCCGACGACGGATGCGGACGGTGCGGACGCTCCATCGCAGAACTGGCTGCGCTGCCGGGACGGCTGCGGTGGGTTGGCCTGTCCGGGTGGATGGCACGACAACAATTACGTGGGCATGTCGGGCGACTGGAACATCCGGGCGAGCTATACGCCGTTCACTTGCCCGGACGTGGGGGCGTGCTGCTTCTCGGACGGGAGCTGCGACCTGCGGGTGGACCTGGCATCCTGCACCAGTGCCGGCGGAACGTTCCAGGGTGCGGGGACGACCTGCGAACCGAATCCGTGCCCGATCCCGCCGGGCGGCTGCTGCGATCCGGAGCGGGTCTGCACGGACGAGGTGCAGGGAGAGAACTGCCAGGGCCCCGGTTACACGTTCTTCGCCGACCGGCAGTGCAGCACCATCGACTGTCCGTTTCCCGGAGCGTGCTGCTTCTTCGACACGCAGGAATGCGTTCAGTTCACTCCCTCGCTGTGCGCCAATGCCGAGGGGGTGTACATGGGCCACGGTACGACCTGCGGTCTGGTGGATTGCACCGAGCCGTTCGGCGCCTGCTGTGACGTCGCGGCGATCTGCACCGACGGCGTGCTGGAAAGCCAGTGCGTGGGCACGTACGACACGTTCTTCGAGCTCCAGACGTGCGGGGAAGTGAGCTGTCCCACGGCCCGGGGCGCGTGCTGCGGGGCCAACGACAGTTGCCTGCAGTTTCAGGAGCAGGGTTTTTGCACGAACGTCTTGGGGGGCATCTACGCGGGTGACGGCACCGACTGCGACGATCAGGTCTGCGTGGCCGGCGCCTGTTGCCTGATCGACGGAAGCTGCCAGGAAGTGGTGGAGTCCGAGTGCCTCGGCTTGGGTGGTACCTTCCAAGGCGTGGGTAGTGACTGCGCAACGGCCGGTTGTCCACAGCCCCATGGGGCCTGCTGCGTGAACGAGAACTGCGTGGCCGATCAGACCGAGGTCAACTGCATCGGGTTCGGCGGCAGCTGGGTGGGCGCGTTCACGGACTGCGGTCCGCCCGACCCGTGCATCACGTCGGCCACGATCGTCGGGGTCGAGAGTTGTCGCGATCACGGTTCGGCACCGCCGGTGGAGCGTTGCCTGGACGTGGGCGCGGTGAACATCGAACCTCGTCTGGGCGGGGTGCAGAAGCTGGTCTTCCAGGTGAGCGATCCGGTGACGACGGTGGATGCGTCGGTGGAATGTGTGAACAGCACGTACACCGGCGCGCCGAGCGTCACGCCCGACGGAACGACGGTGACGGTGGAGTTGAGTTCGGCGTTTCCCGATCTGGACTGCTGCACGGTGACGCTCAGCGGGCAGGTGGACGACAGCATTGCCGTCCGGACGCTGACCGGCGACGTGGATCTCAGCGGCGACATTTCGACGGCGGACGGATCGAGCGTGAAACAGCGGCTCGGCCTGGGCGCGGAGGTGGTGGGTGCCCAGTACGACGTGGATACGGACGACGCGATCAGCACGGCCGACAAGTCGTCGGTCAAGGCCCGGTTGGGCAACATCGCGGCGGTCTGCCCGTAGACGGTGGCGATCGGGAACCTGGTTTGATGGAAACACGCCCGCCCGGGGCTCGTCGTTGGACGGGCTCCGGGCGGGCTCGTTGTTGGGCGAGCGTGGCACCCGGTGTTGGCGGGCACCCGCGGAGCGTGAAGCGTGCGGAGATCTTCTTCTGCCGAAGCTGTATTGGTGCATCCTGATCGAGCACCGGTGCTAGGCGGTCAGTTCGCCGACGATCTCTTCGAGGAGGTCCTCGAGCGTGACGATGCCCAGGAGGGGGTTCTGCGGAGTGCCCACGACGGCGATGGGGTGGGCCGAGCGCTGGAGGCGAAGGAGTACGGAAGCGACGGGGGTGTCCGGGCCCACGTGCTCAACCGGTTGGGCGCGTTCGGCCACGCGCGACCAAGTCGTGTCGGCCAACAGGGAATAGACGTTGACAATGCCGACCACTCGGGCGATGCCCACAGCGCCGGCACCGTCACCAGCCCCGCCGCCGGCAACGCCCTGCTTCGTCCCTTTGGGGCGGGTCTCGAGAAGGGGCATGCGGGTATGTTTGTGCTGTCTGGCGAGGCTCAGGAAGGTGGGGCGGTCCGTGTCGGCCTCGACGGCGACGACCTGGTCGCGTGGCACCATCACCTCGCGGACGGTTCGGCGGGGCAGGTCCATGACGCGATCGACGAACTCGAGGTGCTGCCCGGCGTGCTCGCCGTTGGCCAGGCCCTCGCGCAGCAGCATGGCCATGCGTCGCCGACGATCCGACCGTCCGGGGTCGTCCTCGTGCCAGCCGATGGCACCCAGGAGCGCCACGGAGAGCAGGCGAATACACCAGACCAGCGGTGCGAAGACCCTCTTGGCAATCAGTAGCGGGAGGCTGCAGGGGTACAGAAGGCGGTCGGCGTGTCGCTGGAAGAGGTTCTTGGGGGTCACCTCTCCGAAGACGAAGATCAGCGGCGTGGCCAGCAGGGTGGTGTACAGCTCGATCTGGCGGTCGGAAAGGGCCAGGGCGGCGCCGAGCAGCATGGCCGTGAAGACGGTGACCAGGTAGTTGCTCAGGTTGGTGCCCACCAGGATGACCGAGAGGGCGACCTGCTCGTCGTCGAGGAAGCGGTGGAGGCGGAGGGCCCGAAGCTCACGGCGATCCCGGGCGAGCCTGAGGCGCAGGCGGTTGACACAATAGAGCCCGGTCTCGGCCCCGGAGAAGAGCCCGCTGGCGGCCACGCAGATCAGAATACCTATGGCAAAGAGGACCCACATCAGGCCGGCTCCGTATCGCGGATGGTGTCGTCGGGGCGGTCGGCTGTGCCGTGCTGCTGGCGGGTGAGCAGGATGCGGTCGATGCGTCGGCCGGCCAGTCGCTCGACCGTGAGGGTGAGGTTGTGGATACGAACGGAATCGCCCTCGCGCGGGAGACGTCCGAGACGGGCGAGAACGAGTCCGGCCACCGTCTGAAATCGCGGGTCGATCAGGCCGGGCATTCCGAAGCGCCGGCCCCAGTCGCGGACGTCGAGGTCGCCGGCGAGTCGATAGGTGTTGGGGTCGATGACCTCGACGGCGGGCTCGGGGGGCTTCTCGGAGCTGGCCAGGTCGCCGACGATCTCTTCCAGGAGATCGTCGAGGGTGACCAGTCCGGCGACGCCGCCGTACTCGTCGACGACGACGGCCAACTGGGTCCGGGTGGCGCGGAAGTGCTCGATGACCTGCAGGGGGTTGCTCTGTTCGGGCACGAACTCGACGGGTCGGATCAACTGGGCCAGGGGCAGGTCATGTTGCAGGAAAATGTCCCGGGCGTGGACCACACCGCGGATGTCGTCGATGTCCTGCCCATAGACCGGCAGCCGGGTCACTTTGGCGGCCTGCAGCTTGGCGCGGACGTCTTCGGTCGGTGTGTCGATGGGGACGGCACCGATGTCCACCCGCGGTCGCATGATCGACCGGACGCTGATCTCCCGCAGAGCGACGATGTGGTGCAACATCCGGTTTTCGGCCGAGTCGATGACCCCCTGACGGGCGGACATCTCGACCAGAGCCTGCAGCTCTTCGACGGTGACCTCGTCGCGTCCGTGGCCGGCGCCGTCGGCCGGGGACAGCAGTCGTGTGAGCGGCTCGGTCATGGACAGGCGCAGGACGAGACGAATCGGTCCCAGGACGGTCTGAAGCGCCCGGATCAGCGGGGCGACCAGCGGAGCCATGCGGGCGGCGCGGGCCCGTGCGGCGGCCTTGGGCAGGATCTCGCCGAAGAGGATGACGGCCAGCAGGGCGGCGATGCCGCCGACGGATGCGGCCACCGGATGGGCATCGCTCATCTTCTCGAAGGTGACGAAACTGATGGCGAAGAACAGCACGTTGATGGCCGTGTTGGCGATCAACACGGTCATCAGGACGCGTCGTGGTCGCTGCATCAACTGCCAGGCCTGGCGTTTGAGGCGTCCGCCGGAGGCGGCGAAGGTGTGGAGTTCGAGGCGGGACAGGCCGAAGAGTGCGGTCTCAGAGCCGGAGACGATTCCCGAGCAGGCGAGCAGCGTCACCAGGAGTAAGAACTGAAAGACCATGGATGTGGCAATCCGACTGCGGGCGGGCCCCGACCACGGTTTCCCGCGGGCCCCGGTGTCCGGCCGATCGGCTTGCGTCGGCGCGGGCGGGTGTCGTTGAGGGCCTCAGCCGGCCGGCTCTGAATCCTTTTCGGCCCGCCAAGCCGCGACGCGGTCGCCGGGGACGACGGGGGTTGGCGACCGTGCCCGGCCGAAGGGCGGCGCGGGCCGGCTAGGGGCTCTGGTCCCGGTTGCGGATCTTGTCCAGGGCCTCCTCGATCGGTTGGGCGTACTCCTCGCCCGTGTCTGCGTCATCCAGATTGCGAGCGTCAGCGATGAGCCTGTTGGCCTCATCGAGCAGGTGCTCGGCGTCGCTGAACTCACCGAGGCAGCGATAGGCCTCGGCCAGGTGGTAGTAGGCGGCGACGAATCTGGGGTCGTCCCGGACGGCCCGCGAGAGCTCGGCGATCGCTTCGCGGTAGCTGCCGAGTTTGGTCAGTACAGTTCCCAGGGTATCGAGCACGGTGGGGCGGGAGTTGAGGGCGGCGGCCCTGCGGGCGTAGGGGAGGGCGACCTGGTGCTCGTTGAGCACGTCGCTGAGCAGGTAGGCCAGGTTGTTCAATGCGACCCAGTTGTCGGGCTGGAGCTTGAGAGCCTGTTCGTAATACTGTCTGGCCTCGGGGTTGCGTTCAGCGAGTCCGGCGGCGATGCCCAAGGCGACCGCGAGCTGGGCCTGCTCGTTCTCGGGTTCGGCGTTCTGCAGGAGTTCGTCGAGGATGGTGATCTCCTCGGAGTACTGCTTGGCGGACTGGAGCAGCATGGCGAGGATGAACTGGCCGGGTCGGCGGAGTGGTTCGTCTGCGGGCGGCGTTCGGAAGAGCTCGATGGCCTGATCCTGACCGAGGGCCTCGATGGCCTGCTGGGCGACGGCCGTGGCGATGCTGACCCTGTTCTCGGCTTCCAGGAGGACCGCGTTGCGATACTGCCGGGCGGCTTCGCCGGGCAAGCCTTTCTTGGCCAACAGGGTGGCGTAATACAGGATGGGGCTGGGGGCCCGCTTTTCGGGCGGCAGTGTTTTCTCAAAGTAGCGGATGCCGTCGTCGGGCGGGCCGAACTCGGAGTAGGTGGCCAGCAGGCGGCTGACGTAGACGGGATGGAAGTCACCGAGTTGAGCGGCCCGCGACAGATCCTCGGCAATCGTGGCGACCTCCTTGGCCCGGGCGACATCTCCGCCGGTGGGCAGGGGGTTGTTGCGCAAGGCCTGTGCGGCGAGTTCGGCGCGAACGGCATACCACCTGGGCTCGCCGGGGGTTTGATTGACCATGCGGGTGGCGACCAGCTTGGCGTCCTTGTAACGTTTGTGGTCGCGGTAGAGGCCGATCAGGGCCTCGGTGACGCTGACGTCGTCGGGGAAGGCTTCGGCCAGGGCCTCGAGTTCGGAGGAGGCCAGGTCCAACCGGTTGGTCATGTCGTAGGCTCTGGCCAAGAGCTTTCGGGGCATCAAGTCGAAGGCGGTGGGCTGCCTGGCCTTGAGGCGTTCCAGGTCGACGATGGCCAGGTTCCACTTGGCCAGGCGGGCGTAGCACATGGCGCGCTGGAATAGCGGCTGGGTGTCGTCCGGGCGTTGCTCGAGGATCAGGGTGAGCGTGGTGATCGCTTTGGCGAACTCTCCGCGGGCGATCTCGATGTTGGCCCGCTGGAGGGCCACGCTCGGCGCGTCGGGGAGCTGGGTCTCGAGTTCGTTGACCACGTCCATGGCCTCGTCGAGTCGGTTGAGCCTGACCAGGCACTCGATTCGCCGTTTGCGAATTTCCGGCGCCCCGGTGGAGCCTTCGGCGTCCGCCTTGTTCATGGCCTTTGTGAACCAGTCGAGTGCGGGTTCGAACTGCTCGGTCGCGAGGAAGTGCTCGCCCAGTCGAAAGCAGGTTTGAAGGGTCTCGGCGATGTCGGCGGCCTCGAGGTAAGCAGCGTTGGCCTGTTCCAGCTCACCGGCATTGCGCAGGAAGCGTCCGACCAGGGTCTGGGATGCGGCCTTGAGTTCCGGATCGGTTTCGCGCTGGACTTCGGCCTTGAGGAGATCGAGGGCTTGCGTGGGATCGACGAAGGCGTTGTAGAACTGCGAGACGGTCCAGGCGACCGTGAACCGGTCTTCGGCGGCCTGGAGGGCTGCATCATAGCACTCCCTGGCTTTGTCGGCCTCGGGGGGATCGAGCTTGACATACAGGGCGCCCAGACGGATCAGGTTGTCGACGTCCTTGGGGTCGCTGTTGCGAATGCCGAGGCGTCGCTCGATTCCGACCTTTGGATCGGCGACCTCGTCCAAGAGCAGCTTCTGGTTCTGCACCCAGGGGTCGTTGGGCAGGAATTGCTGGCAGGCGGCAATGTGACGGGCGAAGGCGGCGGCGTCTCTGCGGTTGGAGGCGAGCATGGCCAGCCCCTTGTGAGCCAGCCCGTTGTTGGGGTTGATCACCAGGGCCTGCTCGAAGGCCTCCCTAGCGGGTTCGAGCTGCCTGAGGTCCAGGTAGGCCTGAGCGAGGAGGGTCAGCGTCTCGCTGTCGTTGGGTCGCATCTCCAGGGCCTCGGAGAAGGAATCGACGGCCATCTTGGGATTGTCGCGGAACAGTTGGAGCCGTCCGTAGAAGGTCAGCCCGCGGGCGCCGTCGATGTTGTTCTTGGCGGCGTCGGCGGCGATCTTCTCGACCGGGCTCCAGTCGGCGTCGTCGCCGGCAGCGAGGGCTCTCTCGAAGGTCAGGGCGAACCGCTGGTTGATAATCTCGCGGGTGGCCGCCTCGCCCCAGCGTTCGACGGCCCGGACCGCCTCGGGTGTTGCCCGCTCGGCCAGGAGTCGCTCGGCTTCCTGGAGACGGGCCTCGGCCTGCTCGTACTGGCGGCGATCCACGTAGTAGCGTGTCAGTTCGAGGGCGCGTTGGTACGCATCGTCCATGCCCTCGATCAAGGCCAGTCGCTTGGTGCTGCGTTCCTCCGGCGTGAGGTCGGTGTCCAGGGCGAGCTGTAGGGCGGCCAGTGAAGCATCATCGGGCTTCAGCTCCAAAGCGCGTTGGACGAGGGCCTTGGCCTGGTCGGGCTGGTCGAGCCGGCCATGAAGCCAGACGGCGGTCCGGACCGCGTCGAGGTTGGTGGGATCGTCCTGGAGGATCTGCTGCAAGAGCTCCAGGGCCTCGGAGAACTTCTTCTCTGTGGCCAGGGCGCGTGCCTTGAAGAGGGCATTGCGAGGATCGTCGGCGGGCAAAGCGGCCAGGGCGTCCTCGGCCAGCTCCGGTGCGTTGAGTTTGCGGTAGGCCTCGGCCAGGGATCTCTTGGCCCGTTGATTATCGGGCTCCCGGCGGAGGGCCTGTGTCGCGGCTGTGACGGCGGATCGGTAATCCCGGGTCTTGAGGTAGATTTCGGCGGCAGTGGCCCACACCTGTGTGGTGGCCGTCGGGCCCTGGCAGGCGGCTTCGATGGCGCTGCGGGCGGCTCCGTATTGGCCCTGAGCCAGGTAGAGGTTGGCCAGAAACCACTTGTTCTCCCATTGGCTGGTGGGGAAGATTCGGTCGGCTTCTTCGAACTTGGCCAGGGCGTCCAAGTCCCTGCCGCGAGCCAGGAGGATCTTCCCCTGGGCGTGCAAGGCCGACGGGGCGCCGGGCCACTCTCCCTTGGCGTCCTCGATGTGCTGCTGGGCCCGGTCCAGATAGGGGTTGCGTTGAGCCTCGTCCTCGAACTGGCCGGCCTTCAGCAGGCACATGTCCGCGGCTTTGAGCAGGATGCTGTACATGCCCTGTTTTCGCTCGCTGGTGTGGAGGCCCTTGCGTCCGATGCCGCGTTTGGCGCGCTGATCGCAGACCTCGATCGCATCGTCGTATCGCTGCCTGGATTGATACAGGTTGGCCAACAGTTCGTAGGGCTCGAAGCCGTCCGGGTCGAGTTCGATGGCCTCGACGAGCAGGGCCCTGATCGGCTCGGTGAGTTGGTCAGCCTCGGCCTGTTTCTCGGGGTCTTGAGCGATGCGAAGCACGTTGCGGTAGAACCGATACTCGGCCAGACGTACGCGGGCCTCGGCCTGATCCTCCTTATTGTCGCCGGCCAGTTCCAGGGCCTGCTGCAGCAGGGCGCTGGCCTTGGCGTAGCATTCCTCTTTAATGGTCTCGAGCTGTTGGATGTTGCGTTCGTGGATCTGGACCCGCTCCTGGAGGCCTTTTTTCTCGGCGTCAGCTTTGGCCAACTGCTGGCGGTGGGCGCCCAACTCGCAGGTCTGCCCGCGATTGGCGAGGCGGGTGGCGTAGGCGGTGCGGATCTTGAGGGCGTCGGGCCCGGGCTGGGTGTTAGCGTCCACGAGGGCGTTGTATCGGGCGTACTCCTGGGCCGAATCCTGGGTGACGCCGTCTTCACGTGCATTGGTGGACTCCCAGAAGGCCAGTGCCAGTCCGTAGTCCACGTTCTCGGGGGCGATCTCGACGGCCCGGGTCAGGGCGGCCAGGCCCTCGGCTTGGTTCTCTTCCCGCTGTTCCTTCAAGGCCAGGAGTGCCCGGCCTCTGCAGTAGAGCGCGTAGGCGTTCTGGTCATCGACGGCCAGAAGGGCGTCGGCCCGCTTCAGGACGGCTCCCCATCTCTGCTGGCTTGGAAACCCCTTGGCCACCTCGTCGGAGTATTCCAGGAGCTTGGTTAGAGCGGGCTTGTACTGGGGGTCCTGGATGATGGCCCGCTCC
>DATKXO010000237.1:0-2120 GCA_035528995.1 Phycisphaerae bacterium
CCCGGCGACCAGGCACTGCTAGTGGCCGTGGTGGTATGTGACCATTTAGGCGAGCCGGTCCGCGGGGCACAGGTGGGCGTTGAGAGTTTCTCCGGTCCCTGTTATGGCGTTACTGACGAGAATGGGCACACTCGTATTGACCTGGGTGAGCACGAAGTGATCGCAGTCTATGTGGACCAGCGCAGGGTGGCCTCCTGGGAAAACGTCTTGACTGAGTTCTTAGCCCCATCTTGCGTGGCCGGTCTTCGCATGAAGATCACCATGGGACCGGATTGGATGGCAGGAAACCCAACGGGGTCAGGGAAAGCGCCGGGATAAACCGGCATGGAGTTGCGAATGAAAGAGTCGTACGGGAAAGGTTTAGCGAACCATCCCGGCCCCGAGCTATGCGGCGGCGACCGCGAGGTTGCGGCTGAGGCGTTAGTAGGGGTACACGCAGGCCGGTTATCCAGCTCCGAAATCAAACCTTCGGCGTGCCGACCGTGTCCTGACAAGGGGAAGGCAACATGAAGGGCGACGATCGACGCGAGCCGCTCTTTGACGCCGCGGAGTCGAAGACCCCGAGCATGCGTGGAAACTCCATGCGCGAGAACCGGGAGACCCACGGGGTTCCCCCGCCGGATGGCGACGGGGGACGGTCGGGGAAGGCTGATGCCGAAGCCCGACATGTACGTCCCGCGGGAGTCGGATGTCTCCATAGTACCTGCGAAGCGGGCGAACAAGACCGGAACCCCGGTGGCGGAGCCCGTGAAGGAAAGGGAGGCACCCAAGGGAAACGCGGGATCTACCTTACTCGCACCGGACACTGAGCCGGGAACGCGAGACATCGGCGGAACCAGCGTACGACAGGTAAAGGACGGGGTGCTGGTCATCCTGTCTTGATCGTTATGACCCGAGGGAGGAGCCGTATGAGGTAGTTCCTCACGTACGGATCTGTGCGGGGGGCCGCCGGCAACGGCGGTCCCTACCGCGACCCGTGAAGAGTGAATAGCGGTTGCCTGATGCGCCGCCTCGGTGTAGAAGGCTGCCATAGGTAGATCACTTCGCACCGAGTCCCCCGGGGCACTGGATCACGTGATGTGGCACGCCGGCGAGCAGCCACGGATCGTTCGCCACGAGGCCAACCGGAAGAAGTGGATCGAGTGGCTTCCCCAGGCCGTCACGACCAATGGCTGCCCGGAGCGCCGTCAGCCGCACGGTACGCCACACGGACACGGCCCGGCGCAATCGAGCGGCACTGCGAACGCATCTTCAAAGACGCCTATTCACTATTCACGGCCTGACCCCTTGATCGGATTCTCTTCGGCGGGGACGATCGTGGCCGGGGCGACGATCTCAACGGTGGCGCCGGCGAGGCGCCGGAACAGCGCGATCTCCTGCCGGCTGGGCACCCAGTGGATGAGAAAGGTCGCCAACGCCTCCCAGAGGGAGACCCAGGCCGCCACGGTGAGCCCTTCGGAGAAGACGCGGGCCAGCACGTTTTCGGTCGAGGCCGTGATCTGACTGGCCCAAACGGCGGCGACGAGGATCCCCACGCCGATCGCCAGCAGGATCAGGGAGGTCCGCACCATCTTCCGCAGATTCCGCCGCTCCAGCTCTTCGAGGTAGGTGAAGAAGTTCCGCATGCTCTTTCGCACCCGCGACGCGATCTCCCCGGTGGGCGGCTCGTTGAGCGTGATCCGGATCATGAACGGCACGTTGCCGACCTCCCGGGCGGAGTCGACGAGGTAATCGACCAGGTTCTGGTCGAGATCCTTTTTGAGATAGGGGGAGACCTTGTCGAAGTCGTTGTAGAGGTCGGGGACTCGCGCCGCGGCGACGTCGAGGATCACCGCCCCCGTCTCGGTGCGTGCGTAACGGCTGAGGAACGACTTTTTCATCAGTGCTTTCCCTCGTCTGCCGCAACACGGGCAACATGCCCGGGCCATTCCGTCGCTCATCCCGAATCCCGGCCGGATGCCGTCTTGCGTCGTGCCCGGCGCAGGGCCGGCCGGGCGATGGTGGCGTCCTCGATGCCGAAGGCCATGATCGGCATGCCGGGAAAGGCCGCCGAGGAATCGGAATGGCCGAGCACCAGGGCGTCGTCGACGGCGGTGACCATCTCCTGCTGCCTGCCGAAG
>DATKXO010000238.1:0-23029 GCA_035528995.1 Phycisphaerae bacterium
GCCATCCTGGCCGGGCACGTCATCGGTAAGCGTCCCGGCCGCGTGGAGCCCCGCGCGGTCAAACGTCGCCCGAAACCGCACGACCTGCTCACCAAACCGCGCGCCCAAGCCCGGGCCGAACTACTCGCGGAGAAACGAGAGCAACCGGCGCAAGTCCTTGTCAAATAGGCGGCAGTGCCATTCCGTTCAGAGTCTGTTTATGCCGATTGGGTGTCCTGCGGGTCGGCTGGTCAAGGATGGGCCAAGCGGCGCGAGCTTCCGACGCCGTCGGGACGGGTTCCGCTCGCGGCTCGGGAAAGGGCAGAGTCATCCTGGGACAGGTACGACACTTTTGGTGCCTCTGCCCGGCGGCGTAAAATCATCCTGACACCTTTTTCTCTCGTCGTAGACCGAACGTATGGTCGTCCAATGGGTGGAGAGATCGAAGCGGCGGGCTCGTAGCGGGGCTCGTCGGGCCAGGGCGGCACGCAGATGGGGGTTGTCCAAGAGATAGTCCAACGCGCCGGTCAGGGCGGGCGCGTCACCCATGGGGTAGAGCCAACCGTCTTCGGCGTGGTTGACGATCTCGGCCGGTCCGCCGGCGGCCGCGGCGACAACGGGCTTGCCGGCCGCCATGGCCTCGACGACGACCAGGCCGAACGGCTCCGGTTGCAGCGACGCGTGCACGACAACGTCCATGGCGGCGTACATGGGAGCCACGTCGTCCACGTGGCCGGTCAGACGGACGCGATCGGTCAAGCCCAGGTCGGCGATGCGTTTTCGCAAGGCGGGGGCCAGGTCGGTGGCCGCTGCGGGCGATCCGCCGACGATCAGGGCCCGTGCGTTCGGGCGGCGCCGAGCCAGTTCGGCGAACGCGCTGAGGAAGAGGTCATGCCCTTTCCAGGGGAGGAGGACGGCGGGTAGGCCGATGACGTGGTCGTCCGGGTCGAACCCCAGGTTGGCCCGGGCGGACGCGCGGTGCCGGTCGGCATCGGCGAAGGGCTGGGCGTCGATGCCGTCGTAGACGCGGACGATCTTGTCCGGGGGCACGCCGGCGTCGGTCAGGCTGTGCACGACGAAATCGGAGATGGCCACGATTCGGTCGGCGGCGGCGGCCAGCAGGCGCGTCAGTCTGGACGGCCAACTCCATCCGCGCTGGTGGGATATCACGGGCAGACCGGCCAGGCGGGCGGCCAGGATGGCGACGCGGTTGACCAGCAGCTCGTTGTTGGCGTGGATGAGGTCCACACCGTTGTCGCGCGCGTAACGGGCCAGGTGATGGGCCAGGGGCAGATCCGCGAGCAGAGCCGACGTCAGGAATGCGCCGATCGACGCAGCACGTGTGCGGCGACCGGGCGCCGCGTTTGGCTGGCGTCGGATGTTCGCGCCTCTCCGGTGGGCGGCATGGGCGTATAGCGGTAGGACTTGCCAGGGGGCGTCGGCCTGCTCCAGTTCCGCCACGGGATAACCCAGGGCGACCGAGGCGGGCCAACCCTGGGCCACGCAACTCCGCACGAGCGCAACCAAGCAGCGCGTCGAGCCGCCCAGGCCGGTGCCCATCTCGACGAACAGGATGTGGCGCGAGTCGGCCATCAACATTCCACCGTCGGCGTGCGCTGGGTCGGAGCCCCTCGCCGCGTGACGGAACCCTTCTTCTGGACTGATGCCTCGGCGACACGGGTCAGGACATGGGCCATGTCGGCCGCGTTCGCCCTGCGGGTCGGCACGGCGGCAGAATCGACGCGCCGGGTCACCGAAGCGGGATCAGTTCGCCACCGATCAATCAGGTTCGCCAGCATGGCGTCCAGCCGGTGCGGCTCATCGGCCGAGGCCCAGGCGGCGTGGCCGTAGCGTTGCAGGATGGACCGGGCCTCGCCCGGCGGGCAGACGGCCAGGACGAATCGGCCCAGGCCCATGTATTCGGTGATCTTGCCGGGGAGGACGCCGTCGGCCGTCTCGCCCGGATCGACGATGAGCACGAGGGCGTCGGCGCCCGACTGCTGGGCCAGCGCGTCGCGGCGGGTGACGTAGCCGCCGATGTCTACGACGTCGCGCAAGTCGTAGCGCTCGACGATTCGGTCGATGCACTCCCGCTGGCGGCGTTCGATCAAGCCCAACATGCGGATTCGCAGTTCGTCGCGGCGCACGCGGCCACGGACGAGGAGCCGGCCGACCGACTCGATCAGCGGGTCGATCCTGCGATGCTTGTAGAGTCGCCCGGTGTAGAGCAGGAGGAGCCTTTCGGCGTCGGGCTTGGGTCGGGCGGCTTCGATACCGGCGAGATCGTCGGCGTCGAAACCGTTGTAGATGGTGGCGTAGGGCTTGTTGCCTGCCGCGCGGTCGAGGGCGCGCACGAAGTGCGTCTTGCCTTGCGAGACAGTGACGACGGCGTCGGTGCGGGACAGGGCCCAGCGCTCGAGGATCAGCTCGAAGCGGGTGCGCAACGGGCCTACCCAGGTGCGCAACACGTCGCGATGCCACAGGTCGCGGTAATCGACCACAACCGGCACGCCCGTCCGTCGCCCGGCCAGGACCGCGGCCAGCCAGGGCGAGAAGCCCGGAACCGAAGTCACCAGTACGTCGATGCGCTCACGACGGATGATGTCGACGGCCCGCCGCGCCATCGACGGGATGGCGGACATTCCCTCGTCCGGGATCATGAGGCGGCGCGTCAGGGCGCGCTTGAAGCGATCGACGCCGTGCGACAATTGGTTCAGCCAACCCGGATTGCCGGGGGGCGAAACGTTCGTTGCGTCACCGGGCCGGGCGTGCTCCGGTGGAACTCCGTCGTCGCGGCATTGGGACCGAAATCGACGGGCGACTTGCGAGGCCCACCGCACCGGCGCCTCGATGGGCTGGGGGCACGGGACGCGGTAGACCTTCGTTTCGGGTGGCACCTCGTCCAGCAGGGCGTGGTCGGTCAGGGTTCCGGGCGGCGGGTCGAAGGTCAGCACCGACGTCTTCCAGCCGAACTGGGGCAGGAACTTGCACATCTTCTGCGTGCGGATTCGCCCGACGCTGGTCAGCGGGGCGAAGTCGGACACCAGGAATAGTGCGTTGCGATCACTCATCGGCGCACACCACAGTGCGTTGCGGGACTCGGAAGACCTCGACACGGTCCGACTCGTCGTAGCCGGCGGCGACGAGCCCCAGGGCGGAGAAGACCTCGCGGGCCCGGGAGGTCGGCGGGGCGCCCGAGGCTATGCGCTGGAACGAGGTCAGGGCGGCGACGGATTCGCCGGTCAACAGGCTCATTCTTTGGCCCGGCGGAGGCGGGCGACGGTCCGCGCCGGAAACGACCACGTACCAGCCGGGGTAACGCTGCATCCACTCAGGCGCACTGGCCGGGGGATCGCCGATGGAGAATACCCAGCCGGCGTCTGCCTCCTCGAACAACAAGGCCAGTCGGTAGGCGGTGTGTCCGGAGGCACAGACGCGGTCACGCCAGGGAGGCGGATCGAAGTGTTCGAAGAGGCGCCGCCCGGCGGTGAACTCGCGGGCTGCGTACCATCGGCCGGCGTCGCGGTTGGCCGTGTGCAACGAGGCGACGACCAGACAGACTGCGGCGACGGCGGCCACGCGAGCGACCGTTTTGCGGGCGCGCAGCAGCCCGTCCACGATCCAGCCGACCAGCAGGGCGCCTGCGGGCACCAGCAGCAACAGGTGGCGGGGCTGATGCCACAACGGGGAGTAGGTGCGCAGATCGCTCGATCCGACGGACAGGTACACGCCGAGGCACAAGATCACGCACAACAGGAGTCGCCTGGCGTCGGTGCCTCGCCAGATGGCCAACGCCACGGCGGCGAGGTAGACCGGGCCGCACCAGCCGTAGACGTGATTCGGGTCCATCAGCCAGCGGGCGTATTGTGTCCAGTGATCGGCCAGCTCGGTGAACGTCGGGTCGGTCAAGGGTAGGCCGTAAATCGCCTGGGACTCGCTGATGGCCAGGTAGTGAAAGAAGGGGTCGCCGGTGTAGACAGCGAGGACGACCGCCTCTGTTGCCAGCCACAGGGCGGCGCCGCCCGCCACGGCCGCGAGGCGCGTCCAGGCCCAGGCACATGCGGGGCGCCGCAGCAGAACGAAGAGTCCGAACGCGGGCACGATCAGGGCGGTCGTTTCCTTGGCGGAATAACCCAGACCTATGGCCAAGCCGGCGCACGCGGCCAGAAGTACAGGCCGCTTGCAGTCGCGTTCGACCAGGGCCGGGCCGCCGAGAGCCAGGGCAGCGGCGACGGCAGACGTGGCCATGACGTCCGACACGGCGATGGTCGCGGCGATGATGAACGGTGGGGTCAGGCCCAATGTTGCGACGGCGAACACGGCCGGTCTGTCACCGAACCATCGCCGTCCCAGGAGGGCAACGGCCAGCAGGGCGAGGCCGGCGGAAACGAAGGGCGGCCACATCAAGGCGCGCCAGGAGTCGCCGGCCACCCAGGTCGCCACCCGGATGGGGTACCAGACGGCGATGCGGGCATAGGCGACGTCGCTGGCGGTGCGGTCGCCGCCGGGCGTCCAGTGGCGGGCGATATCCAGGTAGAAGGTGTCGTCGGACGCCACCACGCCGGTGTAGAAGAACAGGGCGATGCCCAGCGACGCGCCGATGGTCAGGGCGAAGACCCACCAGGGGAGTCGCCTGGATGCGGCCCCTTGGTCAGTCATCACATGAACATCGCGGGTCATCATGGTTCAACTCACCGGGCAGAGGTTGGCGGCCGTCACGCGTTGATACACTTCTTCCATCCGGTCCACGTTGTGAGCGAAGTCGAAGCGCTCGGCCACCATACGGCGTCCCTGTTCGCCGAGTCGACGTCGCAACGGCGCGTCGGTAAGCAGCCGGCAGATCGCGTCGGCCAGGGCCTGCGGATCGCCCGGGGGAACCATCAGACCGCCGACGCCGTCGGTGACGGCCTCGCGCACGCCGGGCAGGTCGCTGAACACGACTGGGACACCCGCGGCCTGGGCCTCGATGGCCGATACCCCGAATGTCTCGGAAAGCGAAACCGACGGCATGGCGAAGACGTCCATGGCGGCGAGGGCCGCCGGCACCTCGGCGTTGTGAATCGCCCCGGTCCACTCGACGTGCCGGGAGACGCCCAACTCCTGCGTCAGCCACTTCAACGCGACTTCCTGCGATCCGGTTCCGACCACGACAAACCGCACCGTCGGAAATCGTTCGACCACTCGCGGGACGGCTCGAACGAGATGCTCGACACCGTATTTGGCTTCCAGGTGCTTGATGAAACCGACCGTCAGCCCGTGCTTCGGCCGGTCCGCCCGCGACGCGTTGTATCGCTGGAGGTCAACTCCGAAGGGGATGACCGTAATCTCGCCGCGGGGAATCCGGGCGTAGTCCGCCGTGCAGTCGGCCAGGTAGTGCGTCGTCGCGGTCACGGCGTCGGCCGCTTGAAGCAGGGAGACCTTGCGCCGGCGCTGATCCTCGTCGTCGTGCGGCACCCATTGGTCCTGCACGATGTCCGCACCCCAGGTGGAAATCACCAGCGGCGGGCCGGCCGAGCGCGGAAAACCCTTTAACGGGTAATCGGTCAGGTAATGAATGTGCACCACGTCCGGGGCGACGCGGCCGATCGTGTCGCGGATGTACTGGCTGTAGCGTCCCCACCAGCGCCGACGATACGTCCAGCCGAAGGGCGGCGTTTGCAGGGGGATTACCTCCACTCCCGGGATCGGCGTCGTCGAGACGCTCAGCATGGCCACTTCCCAGCCACGGCGCACCAAGGCCGCGGCCCAGCGCTGGGCGTGAACCGTCCTGGCTTCGGTGAGCATCAGAACTCGCATCACACTCCCCCCACGGCCGGAATCGTTGGGACCGTTACCGGCACCGGGCGCGGCGCCTGGGCGTCGGCCAGTGCACGATTGAGCAGGTCGGCCAATTGCCGGGCGGTCGCCTGGCGGCGAAATCGGCGGACGTACTTCTCGGTGGCGGGTTGCAGGGGGTCGGTGCCGAGATGGCCCGCGACGTAGCGGTGGTGCAGGTGCTGCAATGCGGACGCCACGGCGTTGGGGTCGGAGTCGCTCAGCACGGTGGCTCGCCCGTAGCGCCGCAGGAGCGACTCGTTCTCGCAGGGTTGGGTGTTGAGCGACAGGATGTGGCACCCGGTGGCCATGTACTCGTAGAGCTTGCCGGTGACGGTGAGCTTCACGGCCGGATCGCGGTGCTGGATCAGCAGCAGGACGCGGGCCTGACGCAGCCATTGGATGGTCTCGGCGTGGGAGACCCAGGGCTTGTATTCGACGCGGCCGTCCAGGTCCGGCGGGGCGAAGGCTCCGTCCAGGGAGGTACCCAGGAAGACGATTCGCAATCGCTCGCGGGCCTGCGGGTTTCGCCGCAGGAATCGGTTCAGGCCGTCGAAGAATCCCTGCGGATTCCGCGTGCCGTAGAACGATCCGGCGTGGACGATCAGGAAATCTTCGCTGGGGGCGACGCGGCCGGTGAACTCGCACTCGTCGTACCCGTTGCGGATGGTGAGGAAGCGCCCGGGCGGCAGATCGGGATGGGACCGGCGCATGGCCCGCGTGGCCAGCACGGTCGGACTGATCACGGCCGACGCCCGCCGGCAGATGGCCCGCTCGATGCGCCGGTTCCAGCGGTCCTTGCGGGTGCCGGTCGGGCCGTAGTTGTAGTGCTGGAGCCAGGGGTCGCGGAAATCGGCGATCCAGGGCAGCCCGGTCAGGCGGTGCAGGATCAGGCCGGCCAGGTGATCGGAGAAGGGCCAGGACGTGCTGTAGAGGGCGTCGATGCGGTGGCGGTGAATGATCCACAGGGCCTTGATCACGGCCGGCACCGCCCAGAAAGACATCGGGTCGGGCACGGCGAGCCGATCGAGGAGCGCCCGAATTCGCCAATCGAGGCCGCGGGCCAGCCATCCACCCCGACCCAGGGCGCCGCGATACTCGAAGCTGCGTGAACGATGGACGACCACTTCCGGCGGCAGCTCGTTTAGCAGTGTTTCATCTTGGCAGCGGACGGTGGTGTTTGACGGTGTCAGCACGTGAGGCGTCCAGCCGAACCGCGGCAGGTAGCGGGCGAACTTGACCGAGCGGAAGACGCCGCCGGCAGCGGCCGGAGGGAACTCGTAGGCGATCATGAGCAGCTTCATCGCCGGGGCCCTCCTTCCGCGGACGACACGGCCAGGCCCGGTTCACCGCCCAGCGCGAGACGCAGGGCCGCCGCCTCTTTGGGCAGGTCTTGCGGCGTGGGCAGCGGTTCGCATCGGCGGCTCAGCATCCAGGGGCAGCGGCTCAGCAGGGTGGCGGCCTGTCGCCGTCCCGCTCGCCGCAGTTCCGTTTCCCCGGGCTCCAGGCAGCGTTGCATCTGGTCGCGAAGCAGCCCGGCCGCCTTGGCGGTCTCGAAATGCTGACGGACCCACTCGCGCCCGGACAGGTTCAACTGCGTCAGCCGCCGCAAGCGGCGCAGGATTCGCTCGACCTCTTCGGGCTGAGCGGCTTGATGGCAGCCCGGATAGGGGTGTGACGCGATCACGTACCGGCCGAAGGACAGCATCTCCAGGACCAGCCGCGGCATGCCGTCGTGGCAGGTCGGGCGGACGTGCACGGTGGCACGCCTGATCGTAGCGGCCAGGTCCTCGACGTACCCGGGCGACTCGACGTTCTCTCGCCCGCTGTAGTCGGTCTCGGCGTCCGCCAGAATGATGAAGCGGACGTCGGGCATGCGCTCGATGAGTCGATCGATCACCTGGCCACCGTAGAACGCCCGGCGGCGCGTGGGCAGGTAGCACAGGACGGCGAAATCATCCGGCAGGGGCGGTGGACACGGCCCGAGCATGAGGTTCGGCGTGATGACGGGCGTGGTGGCAGCCTGGACGCCAACCTGGGCCAACTCTTCGACAAGGTGATCCGCAACCGCCAGGTTCAAGGTGCCCAGGTGCCCCAGGGCCTGGGCGAAGCGCCGACTGGGGGCGTGATGCCGGGCCCATAGACAGTCCGAGCCGACCCAGTAGCGGACGATCGGGAGGCCGTGCATCCCGGCCCGCCAGAGTCTGCGCAAGAGCATCCAGTTGCACTGGCTGTAGGTGACGACGTGGATCACGTCGGCCCAGCGGCAGGTCTGTTCCCATTCTCGCGAGCGCCATCCTACCGGCGGGCTCGGCGGATCGAAGCGCACGTCGACGCCGAGCGAACCGAGGGCCCGCGCGTTGTGCGTCGAGGGGCTCACGCCGTCGTCGTTCTCGCCCACGAAATGCACGCGCATCGGTTGCTCCCGGTTGGCCGGCGCCGAATTCACCAGGGGCGCAGACCGCCTCCACCGGCACGCGCCGATCGCGCGCCGGCCGGTCTTACAGCGCACACCTGCGTGTATTTCGGCTTACCGGACGTTGGGATTTAGCCGGGCCCGGAGTTGCTCGGAATGCGAGAAAACCAGCGCCCGATAACTGGAGCGGGGGCCGGGGATGGTCGAAGGATCAGATATGGACGCCACTTCGCGTGCGCCGACAGACCTCCCGTCTGAGCGTTGGACGGAGGGGGCGCTGCTGTGCGCCGGGCTGGGACGGATTAGAATGCCGCCATGAAACTCGCCAACCGACAAATCCTCGTCACCGGCGCGACCGGCTTCCTGGGTTCCCATCTCGTCGAAGCCCTGGTGCGCGAAGGGTGCCAGGTCCGGGCCCTGGCTCACTACCGCAGCGACCAGTCCCCCAGTGGGACGGGCAACATCGCCCTGCTCCCGGCGGAGGTTCTGGACGGCGTCGAACTCGTCTGGGGTGACGTGTGCGACCGGGACAGCGTCACGGCGGCCATGCGCGGCATCGAGGTCGTGTTCCATCTGGCGGCGCTGATCGGTATTCCCTACTCCTACCAGGCGCCGTCGTCCTACTTGCAGGTCAACGCCGGCGGCACGTTGAACCTCCTTCAGGCGGCGCGCGACGCCGGGGTGGGGCGCTTCGTGCACACCTCGACGTCGGAGGTGTACGGCACGGCCCAGTACACGCCGATCGACGAGAAACATCCGCTGGTCGCTCAATCGCCCTATGCGGCCAGCAAGATCGCCGCGGACAAGCTGGCGGAGAGCTTCCACCGTTCGTTCGACCTTGCGGTGGTGACGGTGCGGCCGTTCAACGCTTTCGGGCCTCGGCAGACCGACCGGGCGGTCATCCCGACGATCATCTCGCAGCGGCTGGCGGACATCGATCCGGTGGTCATCGGCAACGCGAAGAGCACGCGGGACTTCACCTTCGCGAGCGACACGGCCCGGGGCTTCGTTCGGGCCGCCGCCTGCGACGACGCCGTGGGACAGACCGTCAACCTGGGCACCGGCCAGGGGATCACCATCGGGGAGCTGGCCGAGGTGATCTGCGCTCTGACCAGCGGCGGGAGCTACCGCAGCGACACCGCCCGCAAGCGCCCGGACAAGAGCGAGGTTCAGGAGTTGCTGTGCAACGCGGACCGGGCCGCGGAGCTGCTCGACTGGCGGGCGAGCACCACGCTCAAAGACGGGCTGCTGGCCACGATCGACTTCATCCGCACGAATCCGGACCGTTACCGCCCGACGCTGTACGGCGTCTAGCGCCCGCCCCGCGGCGACGGCACGCCCGAGGCACTGGTCTCGGCCCGACGAGACGTAGCCGCGAGCCGTCCCCGTCCCGGGGCGCAGCGTCACGATGCTCCAGGAGGGCGGCTCGGTCCGCTCGTTTGACACCCACGCGGGCGCCTGCTAGCTTCGCCGGGCCGAGTTGCCCGGGATTGTCCGGCGCACGGGTGAGGGGCGGATGCGATGGACGGATCGAGTCCGCCGCGGTGGAGCCGGGCCGCTTCATCCACCGTCGGCCGCAAGCAGAAGTCGTTCACGCTGGAAGAGGCCAACCGGGCGCTGCCGCTGGTCCGCCGGGTGGTTTCGGATATTGTGGCTCAATACAAGGAACTGCTCCGGCTGCAGCCACAGCGCGAGGCGCTGCTCAAGTCGGGCAGGAAGGCCGCCGCCGTGGCCGTGAAGCGCCAGGGCACGGCCATCGCTGAACGCATCGACGAGCTGATCGACGAGCTACGCGGCATCGGCTGCGACCTGAAGGACCACCAGGCCGGTCTGGTGGACTTCCCCGGACGCCGGAACGGCCGGGAGATTCTGCTCTGTTGGAAGCCGAGCGAACCCAATGTAATGTTCTGGCACGAAGTCCACGCCGGTTTCTCAGGCCGGCGGCCGATTGACGACGCCTGCGAGTGATTCGGAAGCCCCCGGCGGGATCGTTCCCTAACAAGATGATGTGGTTCGAGGATCTGCCCCAGAGTGTGGGTGGCGTGGAGTTGTGGTGGGTTCAGCGTCCACCGGCCCCGCGCACGACGGTGCGCCGGGCGGTCGGTGTGGCGGGGGTGTTCATTCCGCTGTGCATCGCCGCCGTGGTGTGGGCCCACTACGCGACGCATAACGTCTGGGACCTGTGGTCCTGGGCCTACGGTGACGTCTCCCCGCCGTTCGCCGCGATGCGGTATCTGCTGATCATTGCGGTAGCGTTGCTCTATGCTCTTTTGCGGTCACTGCCGGCCTGGGCGCGGGGCGCCCGTACGGCCCGGTCCGATCTGGCGGCCGCCGAGGAGCTGGCCCGCGCCGGGCGATGGCGCGAGGCGGGGCTGCACCTGCACCGCCACTGTCTGCTGTGGTGCGAGGTGTGGAGCCGGGTTCCCGATCAGGTCCGCCGCCTGGACAACACCATCCGGGCCCACCTTCGACCGCGCCGACGGCTGTACATCTACTACCTGAAGCGCCCGCCCGCCCTGCCGGAGACACCGGAGGCCGGGTTCGCCCCGCGCGTGGCCCCGGCGGCCGTGGTGCGCTGGTGGACCGTCCCGGTGTTCCTGGTCCTGCTGGCGACGGCGTACAACGAACTGAGCGCCGTGCTCGGCGGTCAGCCCTGGTACGGGCTGCGAGCGGTGAACTTCCTGTTGCTGGCGGTTCTGGTGGTGGCATATTCGTATCTGCAGGTGATCACGGTGCTGGGGCGGCGGCATTACTTCCGGTTCGCTCCGGGAGTGGCCCAGTATCTCACCTTCGGCATCATCGGGCGCCGGGCCAAGGTCCAGGCCATCGACCTGCGCAACGCGGACGCCACACTCGATCTGACGGGGCCGTCCGTGATTCTGGCCACGATCCCCTCGCCGCCGTCCAGCGGATCGCGTTGCTACCATCTGGCCAGGCGAGCGGACGTGATCGAAGCCTGCCTGCGCGCGGCGCTGTCGACGGCTGCGGTGCGAGAAATGCCGACCGTCCAACTGGTCGATTGACCGTGAGGGGGTCGATTCCGGCGGAGCGGCCCAACTCCCGCGCGGTAGAGTGGACGGATCACCGCACGCCTGACTACTATTGGCCGGAGAAACGGACCCGCCGATCATGTGGAATCGCGTGCAAAACCTGCCCTGGGCGCTTCGCTGGGCGATCAAGTGGCTGCTGTTCGGCGCCACGCTGTTTCTGATCAGCTTTCCCGACCCGCGCCTGTTCGTCCGGCACGTTCAGCACTGGCAAGACCCGAACGCACTGATCGATCCCGACCTGGCAGCGCTGCAGCCCTGGGTGGCCGAGGTCAAGCGGCAGCTCAAGCCCGAAATGGAGCCTCGCAAGGCGCTCAAGACGGTCGAGCGGTTCGTCTACAAGAAGGTGCCTTACCGGTTCGACTGGGAGACGTGGGGATCCGCCGACTATCTACCCACGCTGGCCGAGGTGCTGGACAAGGGCAAGGAGGACTGCGACGGTCAGGCGGTGGTGGCGGCTTCCATCCTCCAGAACCTGGGCTACCGGGCCGAGCTGGTCACCGACTTCGCTCACGTCTGGGTGAAGACGGACAAGGGCGAGACCATGCAGCCGGGCAAGCGCAAGAGCGTCATCGCCGGGAAGACGGGGCTGGAGGTGCACTGGGAGACGCTGACCAAGACGCTGCCCCGAGCGCTGGGCTACAGTGTGGCGCCGTTCCCGCTGATCCGCGAGTTGATCGTGCTGGGCGTTCTGTGGCTGGTGCTGCTGCGCCCCGGCGTTGGCCGGCGGGTGGGCATCATCTGTGCCGCGGTCATGCTGGAGGGACTGATGTTCCTGCGTGTGGGCGGCGTGGATTGGAAGGACCCGGTCGTTTGGGCCCAGTGGTGGGGGCTGCTGCACCTGGTGGGCGGCGTGTTCGTCCTTTTCGTTCTCGGTTGGCGGGCTACACGCGCCGGGCGAAGAGCGTCGGCCATCGCCGCCGCCCCGGCCGACAAGTAAACACAGTGCAATCAAGAAAGCGCCGCGTGGCCCGAGCCACGTAAGCCACGCGCTTGTAAGTACTTGTCATCGTGCTGGCCTGCGCATACCGCCGGTCCGAATTGCCAAGTAGAATACCAATGGCATGTTCTATAAACAGACCCGACGGCTTCGATGGAGGACAGATCAGATGAAGACGAAAGTGCGAGCCATTTGCCTGACACTCTGTGCGGCCCTTGTGCTGGCCGCCCCTGCCCAGGCCCAGCTCATGGGCCCGAGCAGCAAGGTCGCCTACTTCCACCTGGACGGACCGGTGACCGAGAAGCCGGTGGACCCCATGGGTTCGCTGTTCGGCGGTACGAAGGCGATCTCCCTGAAGGACCTGCTGAGCCGGTTCAAGCAGGCCCGCGATGACGACAACGTCAAAGCGGTGGTGATCACCTTCGAGGGGGTGAGCATGGGGCTGGCCCAAGGCCAGGAGGTGTGTAACGCCATCCGGCAGGTGCGCGCCGCCGACAAGGAGGTGTACGTTCACGCCGAACAGTTGGGCAACCTGACCTACGCCCTGGCCAGTTCCGCGTCGCACATCAACATGGTGCCGACCGGCGACCTGTGGCTGCTGGGCCTGTATGGGGAGACGCCCTATCTCAAAGGCCTGTTGGAGAAGATCCACATCTACGCGGACTTCGTTCACATCGGGGCCTACAAGTCGGCCTCGGAGATCCTGACCCGCGAAGGACCGAGCCCCGAGGCCGAGGACAACATGAACTGGCTGCTCGACGGGCTGTACGACACCCTGGTCGGCATGGTGGCCGACGGGCGAGGGATCAGCCCCGAGAAGGCCAAGGCCCTGATCGACGACGGGCCCTACACGGCCGAACGGGCCCTCAAGGTCGGGATGATCGACTCGGTCAAGTACCGGCAGGACTTCCTGGGCGAACTCAAGGAGCGCTACGCCGGGGCGAAGCTGGTTCGGGACTACGGCAAGGACACCGGGCCTGACGTGCCGGAGGATTTGTTCTCGGCGTTCAGCTACTTCATGGACATGTTCAGAGGGACGGCCGAGAAGTCCACGGCACCCTCCGTAGGCGTCGTCTACGTGGAAGGTGCGATCAGCACCGGCAGCGAGGACCCCAGTCCGTTCGGCGGGGGCGGCGGTGCCAAGAGCACCAGCATCCGCAAGGCGCTGGACAAGGCCGCGGCGGACGACACGGTCAAGGCCGTCGTGCTGCGGGTGGATTCACCGGGCGGGTCGGCGTTGGCTTCGGAGATCATCTGGAACGCGACCCAGCGCGTGGGCGAGAAGAAGCCGCTCATCGTGTCGATGGGCAACGTGGCCGGCAGCGGCGGGTACTACGTCTCCTGCGGTGCGGACACCATCTTCGCCGACGAGGCCACTATCACCGCGTCGATCGGCGTGGTCGGCGGCAAGCTGGTCACCACGGGCATGTGGGACTGGATGGGCGTCAACTGGAAGGAGTACCAGCGGGGCAAGGTGGCGGCCATGATGAGCAGCTCGCACGAGTTCAGCGACGACGAGCGGGCCCGCATCCTGGGTTGGATGACGGACGTGTACGAGGTCTTCAAGCAGCACGTCACCGACGGTCGCGGGGAGAAGCTGACCAAGCCGCTGGAGGAGATGGCCGGCGGACGGGTCTTCACCGGCAAGCAGGCCCTGGAACTCGGGCTGGTGGACAAGCTCGGCGGGCTGGATGACGCCGTCAAATACGCCGCCCTGCAGGCCAACATCAGCGACTACAAGGTCCGCGTCATCCCCAAGCCCAAGAACATCTTCGAGATGCTCATGGAGGCCTACGGCGGCGGTGACGAGGAGGACGAATGGGTCACCTCGCGCGTGCAGACCCCGCTGTTCTCGATCGACTCGCCGCTGATGAGCGAGGTGCTGCCGATGTTGCAGCGGCTGGACCCGGTCCGCGTCCAGGCGGTCCTGCGGACCCTCAAGCGGATCGAGCTGATCCATCAGGAAGGCGTCATCACGATGATGCCCGAGGAAATCATCATTCGGTAGACAAACGGCCAAGGGCTACCGATCTTCTGTCCGCGGCGGGCCCGCACCGGGTGAACCAGTGCGGGCCCGCTTCCTTTGCGCGGCGCCCTCGCTGGCCGTTTGCCGAGGGGGGTCTATAATCCGCCAACGGGCCGGGAAAGCCTGATTCAAACGTGCACGGGAGACCGCACTCATGTTCAGCGCCCGCAGAGTAATCGCTGCGCTGGGCCTGCTGGCCGGCATCGGCCCGGTGTACGCGGCCGGTGAAACGAAAGGACGAGCCGAGAGTATGACCGCCCCGACTAAGCACAAAGACACCAACCGGCTGATCGACTCGACCAGCCCGTATCTGCTGCAGCACGCCCACAACCCGGTGGACTGGCACCCCTGGGGGCCCGAGGCGTTCGAGAAGGCCGTGCGCGAGGACAAGCCGGTCTTTTAGAGCATCGGCTACTCGGCCTGCCACTGGTGCCACGTCATGGAGCACGAGAGCTTCGAGAACGAGCAGATCGCCGCCGTGCTCAACGAGCACTTCGTGTCGGTGAAGGTGGACCGCGAAGAGCGCCCCGATGTGGACGAGATCTACATGCACGTGACCATGCAGATGACCGGGCACGGGGGCTGGCCGATGAGCGTCATGCTGACTCCGGACCGCGTTCCCTTCTGGGCCGGCACCTACGTTCCGCCGCAGAACTTCCACCAACTGCTGCAGCGGATCGCCGAGATGTGGCAGGACGAGCGCGAGCTGATCCTGGAGGGCCGGGTCTCGCTGGTCGAGTCCCTGCAGTCCTGGGCGAAAGGGCCGGAGCCGGCGCCGAATCTGATCGGCCCCGACGCCGTCAGCCGCGCCGCCGACACGCTGGTGCGGTACTTCGATCGCCAGTACGGCGGGCTGCCCGGTGGCGGCTCCAACAAGTTCCCGCCCAGCATGACCATGGAGCTGATGCTCCGCGAGTATCACCGTAGCGGCGATAAGAACCTGCTGGCCACGGTCGAGCTGACGCTGGACCACATGGCCCGCGGTGGCATCTACGACCACCTTGGCGGGGGCATCTGCCGCTACAGCACCGACGTGCGCTGGCTCGTGCCACACTTCGAGAAGATGCTCTACGACCAGGCCCTGGTCAGCTCGATCTACCTCGACGCCCGGCAGGTCACCGGCAAGAAGGGCTACGGCCGAGTGGCGGCCGACATCTTCGACTACGTCCTGGCGGACCTGCAATCGCCCGAAGGCGGGCTCTATTCCACGCGCGACGCCGACAGCGAGGGGCTGGAAGGCGCCTATTACATCTGGACCGTCGGCCAGGTGACCGAGGTGCTGGGCGAGAAGGACGCCGGGCTCTTCTGCGACTTCTACGACGTCAGCGAGGGCGGCAACTGGTTCGAGTCGCGCGGCCACGCCCCGACCGGGCCCAAGAACATCCTCAACGTTCCCGTACCGCTGGAGAAGTACGCCTCGAAGCACGACCTCGACCCGGCCGACCTCGAAAAGCGGCTGGCCTCCATGCGGGCCAGGCTGCTCGAAGTCCGCGGCAAGCGCGTGCCGCCCGGGCTGGACGACAAGATCCTGGCCGGCTGGAACGGGCTCATGATCGCCAGCCTGGCCAAGGGGGCCCGCGTGCTCGACGAGCCGAAGTACGCCCAGGCCGCCGCCCGAGCCGCCGATTTCGTGCTCACCCGGCTCCGACGCGACGGGCGGCTGCTGCGCAGCTACCGGGCGGGCAAGTCGCACCTTACCGGCTACCTCAGCGACTACGCCTTCATGATCGAGGGTTTGCTCAACCTCTACGAGGCCACGTTCGACACCAGGTGGCTCACCGAGGCGGCCGCGCTGAACGAGACGCTCATCGAGCATTATTACGATGAGGAGGGCGGAGCCTTCTTCTTCACCGCCGATGACGCCGAGGAACTGCTGGCTCGCACGAAGAACCCGCGCGACGGGGCCATCCCCTCCGGCAACTCGGTGCAGGCCATGAACCTGCTCCGCCTGGCTATCGTCCTGGATCGCAAGGACTACCGGGCCAAGGCCGAGTCCATCTTCCGGGCCTTCAAGCCGATGGCCGAGCGGTCGGCCGCCTCGTTCGAGCGGTTGCTCTGCGCCGCGGATTTCCTGCACGGTTCGCCGAAGGAGATTGCCCTGGTGGGCAACCCGGCCGAACCGGGCACCGAGGCTATGATTCGGGCGGTCTACGACCGGTTCCTGCCCAACAAGGTGGTCGCTCTGGGCGCCGGCGATGGTGCGTCGAGCGGCGGCGACACGGGTGGCGAGGCATTGATCCCGCTGCTTGCGGGGAAGAAACGGATCGAGGGTGGGGCGACGGCCTACGTCTGCGAGGGCTATCGCTGCAAGGCGCCGGTCACGTCGGCGGACGACCTGGCCCGACAGTTGGATGCGAAATAGCGGAAACACAGGAAGCTTGATTCCCCTTAGCGCCGAGGCCGATATAATCCATAACGCCGCGTGCCACGGCGGGCAGGCGCAGCGCCGTCGGGCCGAATACACCGCAAGGCTCAGACCCGCCACCAGCAGCGCTCACAACCCAGGACCGAGCCTGCCGGCCGCACGCTGGCGAGACGGACGCGAACGTTTGAGCATTGGAGGCCCAGCCATGAAGCCTGGATCGTCCATCTGGATCGGTGTCGCCGCTCTGGCGGCCGCACTGTGTTGGGCGTTTGACGCACCGGCCCAGGAGACCCCGCCGCCGGCCCAGCAGCCGCCCGAGGAGGCTCAGCCCACCGGCCAGACCGAGCCGGAGCCGCCGCCCACGCCGGTCGACGACGGCGACAAGCCGGTCCAGACACCATCACAACCATCCGCCGAGGACATCATCCGGCGTTTCCAGGAGGAGCAGCCGGCGGCCGTCCCGGTGCTGCCCAGCGGAGGCGACGACGAGATCATCACCCGGGCCGAACCCGAAGACCTGGCAAACGGCCCGGGACATCAACCGCGTCTGCCCGACGGGTACATGCTCAGCGATCGCACCGGGCGCCTCGGCCAGGAGGGCGGCTGGTGGGTGTTCCTCTTCGAGGCCGACAACGAGAGCCATCCCGAGCCGCCCATGAAGCTCCTGCCCTGCCAGACGCTGGAGCGGATGGTTCGCGAGTCGCGTGGCGGTCTCGATCCGGTGGTCTTTATCATCACGGCCGAGGTGACCGATTTTCAGAGTGAGAACTACCTCCTGCCGCGGAAGGTCCTGCGGAGGCGCGACTTGGGCAATCTGCAGAAGTAGCCTGCGATTCACAGAGCAAGACACACGAACTCGCGGCGACTTCGGGGCACGACATGGAAATCTCGATCGAGCAGTCGAAATCGTACACCGTGGCCCGCGTCGCCGGGGCACTCTCCACGGAGGACGCCGAGCAGTTCATCGAACGGATGCATCCCCTGGTGTCCGAACGAGGCAGCAAGGTGATCGTCGGCCTCGACCAGGTCACGTCGATCAGTTCCAGCGGCCTCAGTGCCCTGGTCAGCATCGCGACGCACGCCCGCCTGGCCGAGGGACGGGTTATCCTGGTCGGCCCGTCGAAATTCGTGAAGGGCATCCTGGAGGTCACCGAACTCGACCACTGGTTCGAGGTATGCGACGACTACGCCGAAGCTGAACAACGCTTGGCCTAGAACCGCGGGTGGGAGCGTGCGGCTTTTGAGCCGAACGCCTCGGCTCCGGTCTCGCCTGCCGCACCGCTGATCGCCCGGAATCATCCACAGTTGGAGAGTTGAATATGGCCATCCTCGGATTCCTCGCCGGCCTGTACTTCTGGCTCTCGACCCTCTGGCAATCCAACTTCGGCCTGGAGAGCATGCTCTACTGACGCAGGAAGGCGGGCATCGCCCTTGCCGCGGCAGACTGACGCACTATCCACTCGTATTTTTCGTATTATTCCAGCGGTTCGGTACAGCGGGGGTCTTCGTTGCGCGGGCTGTTGACGTGCGTGCCGACCGGGTGGGCGATCAGGTCGTCGGGCTGGTACGGGCGCAGCAGCGGCTGGACGCGTGAGGCATCATTGACGGCCGCATCGAGCCACAGGGCGTAGTCCGACGGCTCGAGGATGACTGGCATCCGGTCGTGCAGCGGGCGGAGCAGGTCGTTGGGCGTTGTGGTCAGGATGGTGCAAGACTCGATCACCGCCCCCTCGGGGCCTTCCCAGTGTTCCCACAGGCCGGCGAAGGCGAACGGGGCGCGGTCGCGCTTGCGGATGTAGTGCGGCTGCTTGCGGCCGGCGGTGCGCTGCCATTCGTAGAACCCGTCGGCCGGTATCAGACAGCGTCGCTGCCGCATGGCCGTCCGGAAGGCGGGTTTCTCGGCGGCCGTCTCCGACCGAGCGTTGATCATCCGCGCCCCCATGGCCGGGTCCTTCGACCACGACGGGATCAGCCCCCAGTGCAACATCTGAAGCTCGCGCACCTCGCCGGCCGGCATCAGCCGGACAACCGGCACCGGCTGCGTCGGGGCGATGTTGTAGCGCGGCTCGAGCGACGGCGTCTCGGGCAGGTCAAGCAGATCGGCCAGATCATCGTCGGGCGCTCCCAGCGTGTATCGTCCGCACACGGTGCTCCTCCAGGTTCCGGCCAACGCCTGCCGCCGGTTGTCGG
The DNA here is from genome assembly GCA_035528995.1 of Phycisphaerae bacterium. Classification (GTDB taxonomy): domain Bacteria; phylum Planctomycetota; class Phycisphaerae; order UBA1845; family UBA1845; genus DATKXO01. Next base: position 18,778 of record DATKXO010000238.1, read on the forward strand.
CGGTCGTCGCGAGGATTTTTCTACGTGACCACGAGCTGATCTTCGGGCGACCAGGAGCCCGCCCGGCGCACGAGCAGCAGCCCCGCCACGAACAAGAGGCAGGCCGGCACCAGCAGATGCAGCGGCAGGAAGGCGGCCGGATCGACGCCGCCGATACCCAGCACGTCGGACAGCCCCGGCCAAACGTTCAGGCTTACCGTAATGCCGTTGTGCAGGGCATGCATCACCACGGCCGGCCAAATGGATCGCGACTGCCAGCAGAGATACCCCAACACCACACCGAGAATCGCCGTCACCGGAAACTTGAACACGTAGAAATGGAACGCCCCGAACACGCAGCCGGCACAGATGATGGCCGGCCACTTTCGCAGCACGGTCGCGAGCCCCCCCAACAGGAAGCCGCGAAACAGGAACTCCTCACAGACGGCCGGCACCAGGGCCAACAGCAGCAGGGCCAGCCACGGCCGCGTGTTGGCCAGCGCCGTCTGCATGATCTCCTCCGAGGCTTCCAGCACCGCGGGCATCGGGACGATCGACTGCTGGGCCACGGACAGGGCGTGGGCCGGCACCCAGGCGGTCAGACCCAGCAGTGCCGCCGCCGCCAGGTATCGCCCTTGCGGCCCGCCCAGGGCGAACGCTCCAACGATGTTCACTTTGAAGTAGGCACACACGCCCAGCGGAACCAGGATGAAGACGATGGGCATGACCTGCCCGGTCCGCCGCAGCACCACGGCGAAGTCCCCGGCCGATTGCAGCCCCGATTGCACGTAGAACCAGATCGGGAAGAGCAGGGCCACTACCAGGACTGCCATGGACAGCGTGGGGCGCCCGGCGGGTCGCATCAGCCGCCTCGAGAAGGTGCTCCTCAGCGAGGCCGTGTCGGCAAAGACCACCGACTCCGTGCCGAACACGCGCGTGGCCACGGCGATGGCCGCCAACGCGTACAGACTCGTCGAAAACAGCACCAGCACCACCACCGAAGCGCCGAGTTCGCCGCCCAGCAGCAGCTCCTTGGTCAGCAGCACCATGTTGGCCACCGGCATCACGGTCATGACGCCTTCGAGTCGGCTGGTGGGAAGCGCCGCGATCCCTCCAGGGATCAAGACGGCCAGGATGACCGGGGTGATGTAGTTCTGGGCTTCCTTGAACGTTCGGGCGAAGCTGCACACCGCGATCATGAGGGCCGACATCAGGATGGCGAACGGAATCAGCGACACCAGGATCAGCGGCAGAGCGCCCCAGGGGAACGCGGCGTCGCCGGGCGCGCCGACCACCGACTCGAAGCCCCCGAAGTAGACCGTGGCGCTCACGCTGGCCAGGTTCAGGGCCGCCCCCATGATGGCCACCGTGGTGACCACCAGGAACTTGCCCACCACCAGGTCCAGCACCGGAACCGGACAGACCATCAGCGTCTCGAGCGTCCCGCGCTCGCGCTCGCCGGCTGTCAGGTCGATGGCCGGATAGATCGCCCCGGTGATGGTCATCAACACCAGGATCAGCGGCAGGATCTGCCCCAACATCGATCCGGGCGTCGTCACCTCTGTCGGTTGGACGACGATCGGCTCGATGACCACAACCGGTATTCCCAGGTGGCCCAGCCGATCGCCCCTGGTCCACTCCGCCCGCCGGTCGAGGACGGCCCTGAAGCGGCGGTAGGCGCTGGCGCTGCGGACCTCCTCGGGGTCATACTTCGACGAAACCACGTATTGACGCTGGAGCGGGTCCTCGACGTGCCGCACCTCGATCTCGACACCCAGCCGGATGCGGCGCAGACGGACGCCTTCGTCAAGGTCGAAGCGACCCTCCAGGCCCACGTCGTCGGGAATGACGACCTCGAACAGGGCGGGGTCCTCCGCGGCCACCTCATCCCACTCGTCACTGCCCCGGGCCCGGGCCTGCCGTTGCAGCTCGGCGATGACCTGTTCGTCGTCGCGGAGCCACTGAAACACCTGTCGCCGGGCGACTTCGTCCTGGACGGCGAGCAGGATTTTCTCGTCCTTGAACTCGCGGGTCTGCGTGCTGACCGCCTGAATCGAACCCAGCATCAGCAGTGGGTAGAGCACGATGGGGACGACGATCATGGCGATCAGCGTCCGCCGATCGCGCAGGATGTCGATCAGCTCCTTGACGTAGACGATCCAGATGCGGTGGCCGAAGTTCATGAAGCGCCTGCCAGCAGGGGTTCGTCCGCGTGCACGATTTTGAGGAAGATGTTGCTCAGACGCTGTTCGCCGGCGAAGGAGCGCAGCTCATCGAGCGTCCCCTCCGCCACCAGCCTGCCGTGGTGCAGCAGGCCGATGACGTCGCACATGGACTCGGCCTCATCGAGGTAGTGCGTGCAGAGCACGATGGTCTTGCCTTCGCGGCGCTCGCGGACGATGAAGTCCAGAATGACGCGATTGCTGAGCACGTCCAGACCGAGGGTGGGCTCGTCCAGAATGAGGATGGGCGGGTCCCCCACCAGCGCCCGGCCGATGTTGGTCCGCTGCTTCTGCCCGGTGGACAGCGCCCCCCCGCGCAGGTCGGCGAAGTCGGCCATGTCCAGCCAGTCGATCAGGTACTCGGCCCGTGCCGCCGCCTTGGCCCTGACCAGCCCCTGCAACTCGCCGAAGTAGACCAGCAGCTCTCGCGGCGACAGCCGCTGGTACAAACCGGTGTTGGCCGTCAGGAAACCGATGACCCGCTTGACCGCCCGCGGATCCTGGTTCACGTCGCGACCGGCCAGGATGGCCCGCCCCGAGGTCGGCTTCATCAGCCCGCTGAGCAGCCGCAGGGTGGTGGTCTTGCCCGCCCCGTTCGGGCCCAGCAGGCCGTAGATCTGCCCCTTACCCACGCAGAAGCTGAGCCCGTTCACGGCCCGCTTCTCACCACCGTCCGGCGCCGGAAAGGCTTTGACCAGGTTGTCGGCGATCACCATTTCCATGTCGCGTCGGCCGGCATTGTAGCGAGCTTCGACCTCCGGCGACACACAGGCACAGCGCGCATCAGTCGCCCGCCAGGTGGCTTCCTCGGCGTCGAAGACTCAGCGCGGTGGTTGGATCGTCAGCGCGGTTTACGATGCATCGACTGATCAGCGAGACATGACTGCGACGAGTTCGTTGAGCCGCGCGGCCAGGGCGTGCTCGTCGGCCGTTGCCAGGCGGCCGTCCTGAACGACCCACCGGCCGGCGACCATGACTCGGTCCGGGCGCGGGGCGTGGCACAGCATCAGGGCACCGAGCGGATCGTGGGCCACGGCGCCGGCCAGGGCGACGTCGTCCCTGCGGTACATGACCAGGTCGGCCGCCATGTCGGGCTGCAGGCGCCCGAGTTTCTCGCGGCCCAGGACGGCCGCCCCGCCGACGGTCGCCAGTCTGAACGCTTGCGCCGTGGTGACGGCATCCGCCCCACCGGTCACCCGTTGCAGCAACAACGCCTGGCGGGCCTCGGCCAGCACGTTCCCCCCGTCGTTGCTGCTGGATCCGTCCACGCCGATCCCCACCTTGGCCCCACGCTCGATCAGCCGGCGGATCGGCGCCACTCCACTCCCCAGGCGCATGTTCGAGCACGGACAGTGACTGATCCCCGTCCGCGTCTGGGCCAGCAGGTCGATCTCCTCGTCGTTCAGGTGCACGCAGTGGGCCAGGTACACGTCCTCACCCAGCCAGCCCTGCTCGTGCAGGAATGCGATGGGCCGCCGGCCGAACCGTTCCAGGCAGTACCGTTCCTCGTCGAGCGTCTCGGCCGCGTGCGTATGGAGCAGCACGCCGCGCTCCCGGGCCAGATCGCGCGTGTCGCGCAACAGTTCCGGGCTGATGCTGAACGGCGAGCAGGGGGCCAGGTCGATCCGCCGCATCGCGTAGGGCGATGGATCGTGGAACGCGTCGATCACCCGCACCGAATCCGCCAGGACGTCGGCCTCGGGCTCCACACAATCATCGGGCGGCAGTCCGCCGGCCGACCGCCCCACGGTCATGCTCCCGCGACAGGCATGGATGCGGATGCCCAGCTCGTCGGCGGCCTCGAGCACGGCCTCGATCCGCAAGCCCGACCCGGGCGGAAAGATGTAGAAGTGATCGCTGGTTGTGGTGCAGCCCGAGAGCAGGAGCTCGGCGATGCTGACCGACGCGGCCGCCTTGACCGCCTCGAAGTCCAACCGCCGCCACCGACCGTACAGGGCCGTCAACCAGTCGAACAAGGATGCGTTCTGCACCTCGGGCACCGCACGGGTCAGCGACTGATACAGGTGATGATGGGTGTTGACCAGCCCCGG
>DATKXO010000239.1:0-5480 GCA_035528995.1 Phycisphaerae bacterium
ACGATGTTGCCGTCGGATCGCAGGTCCAGATCCGAGTTGATCGTCGCATTGCCGTCGGCGACGAGGTTGCCTCGTACGATGATCTGGGAACCCGAGACGGTTGGGACTGTGGCCGTGGTCTGCCTCAGCTCCAGCGTGCCGTCCAGACCCCAGGCGGCCGTGGTGTTGACGGCCAGCGTGGCGCTGTCCACCAGGCAGTGGCCGTCGTAGGCGTTGTCGGCGTATGTGTCGATGTCCGGGGAGTCGATCGTGAGCGTCACCCCAGGTTGGATGACCATGTTGGATGACACGGCGTAGTATCCGTCCCAGTCGTAGGTGCCCACGGCGATCGTCGTGTTGGCCGTCACGTTGGCATCGTCGTCCTGCCAGACCACGCCGTTGCCGTCCAGCGTGCCCCCGGCGTAGGTCGTGTACCCGTCCAGGTGGAGCTTGTCGTTGACGGTGGGCACGTGAATGCGCCCGGTGCCGCGGAGATCCACGTCGCAGTAGATCCACGCGCTGTCGCCCGAGACCTCGACGGTGCCGTTGAGCTTCAGCCTCGAACCCTTCACAACGGGCTGGCAGCCGGCGGAAACGGTCAGGTACAAACGCCAGTCCACCCCCCACCAGCCGGTCGCGCCCGTGTCCACCCAGAGCGTGCCGCCGTTGACGTGGATGTCCCCGTCGTGGGCGTTGTCGGACTCATCGATGCTGGTCGAGTTGATCCGGAAGGTGACATTCGGATCCACGGTACAGTCGCTGAGCCCCGTGCCATCCCAGTCGTAGGTGGCCACGTCAATCGTGGTGTTGGCCAGCACGTGGGCGCTCTGGCTCTGGTGGATCGTTCCCGTGCCCGTGTACGAGCCGCCGCGGAACTCGGTCGGCGCGTCCAGTCGCAGCAGGCTGTTGACCACGACGTTCGCCGACGAGTGGAAGACCAGCTCGGCTGGCGCCAGCTCCGCGTTCTGTGTCGCGGAGATGAACCCTCGAACCTCGAACGTGCCGTTGCCGTCCACACGGGCCTCGCTGGCGCCGCCGATGTACAGCCGCCCGCCGGTGCTGAGCTGCCAGTCGCCCTCGACCGTGACCGACCGACCGGAGCCGACGTTCATGTTCCCGTCAAACCAGTCGGCCACGTCGCCCCGCACCAGGATGTTCCCGTCGACGGCGTTAACCTTGCCGTAGCCGTTGATGCCGTCCATGTCGAAGTCGCTTACGGTGTCGATAATCAGCCCGCCGCCGTCGGCCGTGATCGTGCCGTCGTTGTAGAACTGCTGACCGGCAATCGTGCCGCTGCCGCGCACCGTCCCGAGGAAGTTCTGCACTGTCGAGCAGTTAAACGTCGCGCTGTTGAGTTCGACCGTCCCCTCCAGGAACCACAGCCCGGGCACGTCCACCGTCAGCGTGGCGCCGGTGCCCAGGACGGCCGTCCCGTCATAGCCTTCGATGCCGAGGGTCGACTCGACCTTGTTGGCGTCGATGACCAGAGTGCGGCCGGCGTTGACCCACGTGCAGTGCCCGGACTCGGACGCCCCGTCCCAGTTGAACGTCTCCACGGCGATCGTCGTGTTGTTGACCACGACGATGTTGGCGTCGTGCTGGAGCCAGCCCATGCCGGTCAGGCTGGCCCCGTAGTAGTAGGCCGTGTTGCCGTCGACGATGAGCCCCCAGCCTCCGGGAATCGTCCCGGTGCAGGTCGAGTGGAAGTACACGCGATTGCCCGTGATCCTGCCGCCACCGTTGAAGTGAAGCGTGCCGCGGAGCACGACGTCGGTGGCCACCACGTTCGCCGCCGACGGGGCGCCGTAGAAGTACAGGTCGCCGCCCGTGCCCAGCTCGAAGGTGTCCGTGAAGGTCAGCGTCCGGCCCGAGCCGATCAGCACGTTGGAATCGATGGGGTCAGACGCCGACCCGACCACGGTGAGACTGCCCAGCGCGCAGTTGATCAGGCCGCTGCCGCTGCCGTCCAGGTCAAACAGGCCCGTGCCCTGGAGTGTCAACGTGCCGCCTGAGGGCGCGATCGAGCCGTTGTTACTGAACTGCCCGGCGACATCGACCGTGCCGTATCCGGTCACCCGGCCGCCCGACTGCGTGTAGAGGTTGTGCTGCACGTCCACCAGCCCCCCGGCGAGCTCCACCTTTGCGCTGTTGGTGATGACCAGGTCATTTGCCTCCAGCTCGCCGCTGGCGGGCACGAGGATCTGCGTCGAGCTGCCATCCACGGTCGTCGTCTGGGCCACGTACAGCTTGTACACGCTCGTGGACAAGTGATCGTCATTGCCGATGTACAGGTTTCGGGCGGAGCCGCTGGCGCCTAGCGAGACGTTGGCGAAGCTGGTGGCCCGGCGGATGTAGGCGTCCTCGGTGCTGTCCGGGTACATGCGGCCGATCCAACTGTTGGCGTCGTTCCACAGCGTGCCCATGAGGAAGTCCTTGCGCTCCAGGTCGATCTTGCCCCAGCCGCTGGCGGCCGCCATCGACAGCACGTCTGCGGCGCTGGGAAGCCGCCGCTGTCCCGTGTCGAAGTACGGGTACATCAGGGCGTTGGCATCCGCCAGGTGGTAAACGTTGGTGGTGGTGTAGCACTCGACGGCCATCGTCGCCCCGTGGACCTGCTGGGGATTGATGTCGTAGTCGTAGTCGCCGACCTCGCTGTCGGCGACGCTGTCGGTCAGACCAAGTGCGTGCCCGACCTCGTGGAAGGCCACGCTCAGAAGGTCATATCCATTGGTGGGCAGTCCCGCCAGGGTGGCGGTGCCCGCGTAGGAGGCCTCGAACACCTCCGGCGGGCTGCCGTTGAACCATGCGGTCTGCTGGCCGGCCGTCAGGTCGCGGTACAGCAACTGCGTCATGCCGAACTCCGAATGGCTGGCCGGGGTGGAGTCGAGGAACCACACCCGGCTGCTGTTGTCGAAACGAATGTTGCACTCGGTCTCGCGCCCGTTCGAATCCGTGCTCACGTTGCTGTGCTGGGCCAGCGTAGTCCCGGTGAAATTGTGCCAGTAGTAGTTGATGGTCAGCGTGTGGTTGTCCTCGATGATGTCCTGGTAGTACGACTCCACGGCCTGCATGATCGGCTGGAGCTCGTAGGTCCGGTCCACCCCGTTGGAGTCGGTGTATGTGTTGTTGGGATCGAAGTTCAGGACGATATTGAACGCCCCGCGCGCCGCGGTGGACAGGCCCCAGACCACCAGAAGCGCAGCCAGCAGCGAGATGTATCCAAGGCGTGCTTTGCCAGTCATTATCGTCCTACCTTTCTGTGGCGAGGTTCAGACTGTCCGCCGCCCGACGCCCGGCGCCGGGTTCTCACTCAAACCGATGCCGTTCCAGCCTTCCCGTCCGCCGGAGGACGCCGCCGCCCGCATCAGGAGGCATCCAGGCCGCAGGCCACGCGCCTCTCGCGCAGAGTTGTCCGCGCCCTGCTCTGGCTGAACTTGGAGATCGCACCTCACTTCTGAATGCCTGGACGCGCTCAAGAAGTATGCTTTCCGGACGGCTGCATCCGGTTAAAGGATTATCCTTCCTGCCGGAAGCCGATGTCAAGAGGCAAGCGAGGAATACCTCGGCGGCGCGTCAGGCGACGGTGTGGACGACGAGCGTGTTGGTCTTGCCGGGCGTGCCTATGGGCCGGCCGGAGATGACCACGATCTTCTCGCCTCGGCGAGCGAGCTTGCGCTGAAGTGCGAAGCGGCCGGCTATGTCCAGCACGTGGCGGGTGTGCGGCGGTGCGTCTGCGCGGAAGGCGTCCACGCCGTAGTAGAGGCACAGCCGCCGGACGGCGGGCAGGTCCGGCGAGATCGCCAGGATGGGACATCGCAGGCGTGCCTTTGCCAGCAGCGCGGCCGTCGCGCCGGTGAGCGTGAAGACGGCCACCGCTGCGATCTGCTCGACGGCCAGCACCTCGCGCACGGCCCCCGCAATCGCCTGCATCGTGCGGTTCGCCGAGGTGGGCAGCGACAGCGAGACCGCCGTCTGATCGTGATACTCCTGGATCGCGCGGACGATCTGGTTCATCATCGCCACCGCCTGCACGGGGTACTTGCCGACGGCCGTCTCCCCGGAGAGCATCACCGCGTCGGCGTGGTCGAGCACGGCGTTGGCCACGTCGGAGACCTCCGCGCGCGTGGGCGTGGGCGAGGTCGTCATCGTCTCGAGCATCTGCGTGGCGATGATGCATGGCTTGCCGGCCTGATGCGCGAGCTGCGCGATCCGCTTCTGCGCGACGGGGACGGCCGGCAGGTCCATCTCCACGCCCAGGTCGCCGCGAGCGACCATAACCCCGTCGGCAGCCTCCAGGACGTCCCCGATGCGGTCCAGGGCCTCGGGCTTCTCGATCTTGGCGATGACGCTAGCGCCGCAGGAGGCCTCGCCGAGCAGCCCGCGCAGCTCCTGCACGTCGGCGGCCGAGCGCACGAACGACATCGCCACGTAGTCGAGGCCGCGCTCCGCGATCCAGCGGACGTCGTGCCTGTCCTTCTCGGTGAGGGCCGACAGCGCCAGCTCGGTATGCGGCAGGTTGACGCCCTTGCCGCTGGCCAGCACCCCGCCGCGCTCGACGCGGCAGACGGCCGCGTCGCCCGACACCTCCTGCACCGACAGCCGAAGCTTCCCGTCGTCCAGCAGGATCCCCTGGCCCGGCTTCAGCGCGTCGACCAACTCGCGAAGCGTGGTGGATATCCGCTCGACCGTGCCGACGACGGGCTCGCGCTCGATCCTGAGCCGGTGGCCTTCGGGCAGCAGGACCGATCCGCCGTCGATGGGCCCGACGCGGATCTTCGGCCCGCACAGGTCGGCCATCGCCGCCATCGGCTCGCCCAGTTCCCGCTCGACCTGCCTGATGTTGGCGAGGTACTGCCCGAGCTGCTCAGGCGTGCCGTGGGAGAGGTTGATTCGGAAGACATCGCAGCCGGCCTCCGCCAGCCGACGGATCGTCTGGGCCTCGCCGCTGGCCGGCCCGATCGTCGCGACGATCTTGGTGCGAATCTTCACGGCAGGGATTGTACACCCCCGCCCGCCCCCGCAACAGCGCCCCGGTCCGCGATGCCGTTCTGGGCGCGTCGCAGGCCCCGCACGCGCCACCCCCGGCTTGACGTTTGGGCGTAGGGCATAGGAAGGTGGCACGGGCTTTCAGCCCGTGAATCACCCAAGGCGTGGGGATTCGCCGAATCGCACATAACTCGTGTCATTCGTGTAATTTGTGGACTTCTTGTCGTTCGGAGGATGAAAAATATTCTCACAAATCGCGATTTTGATGCACTGTTTGGGGGGTCTCTGCACGTTACGTCGTCTTAGGGAGGGCATACCATTGCGGATTGCAGATTGACGATTGCGGATTGCCAAGCGCGCAACGTGAAGCGCGAACCTGTCCTCCGTAGCACGCGAAGCGGGCGAAGGAGGAGCGCAGAACGCGGAGCGCGGAACGGGCAGCGCGGGTCGGGGGTCGGCCGTCCGGTCATCCGGTATTCCGGTCCTCCGGTCCTCCGGAAACCGCAGGGCATAGG
>DATKXO010000240.1:0-12861 GCA_035528995.1 Phycisphaerae bacterium
GCTCAAGCTTGTAACCCTCGTTCTGCTCGAAGATGTCCAGGTGGGCCCGGGCGCGAACGCGGTCCGGCTGCGGGCCTCTCTTGTGCAGCTCTCCCAGCAGCTTGCTGGCGTCGTCGAACCGGCCCAGCCGTTCGTAGGCCTCGATCAGCAGCCACCGGGCCTCTATCATCTCCGACGAGTAGTCGTCGGCGGTGATCAGCGGCTCCAGGCGCTTGGGGACCTCGGCGCACCTGCCCAGCACGTGCTCGGCCTGGGCGTTACGCACCTGCTGGCCCAGGGGAGTCAGCTCGGTGAACTCCTTGGGCAGGGCGGCCTCGGCCTGCTCGGCGCTGTCGCGGATGATCTCCAGGATCTCGGTCTTGCGGAAGACCCGCTTGCGCTCCTCGGTCTGAAGATGGAGGTACTTGCTGTCCTCTTCGAGGATCGTGCCGGTGTACTCCTTGCCGTCCTTCAGGACAATCCTGTCGGCACCGAGGACCTCCACCGCCCAGCCCAGGGCCAGCAGCACCAACAGCACCTGAATCACCGGCCGACTCGTACGCTCAATCATTCCGGGTTCGCCTCACGAATACTCTGCTGCATCGCGTGGAGCACCGCGTTAACCGCCAGCTCACGCCCGGCCCTGGACGCCGGACCGCGGCGCCCCGAATACCGCATGAAGCTCACGGCGCTGGACAGGTCGTACTCGCTGAGCACGCCCACCTCCCGACCGTCCAACTCGAGGGCATACAGATCGCAGCGGCCCTGGTCGGCCACCTCCTCCCGCAGGCTCCGGCTCAGCCGCGTACGCCGCACGTCGTAGCCCTGGGTGCCCTCGATCATCCCGGTGAAAACGGGGTGGGAGGTGCGCAGCTTGCGGACGGCCAGTTTGGGGTCGAGCTGCTGCAGTTCGGCGTGGAAGGTCTCGGCCCGGTCGGGGTCGCCGCCGATGACCTCGGCCAGCACGTAGGTGCCATCGGCCAAGGCCTGGCGGATGCGTTGTGACTGTTCGGAGGTGAGTGACCCGGTTCCGGCGTTGGCCACCCAGAGCAGAATCGGGGCATCGCCGCCGGCGGCCCCCTCCTTGAGCCCGGTGCGGTAGTTGGCCCGCATGGTCCGGTCCAGGGTCTCGATAAAATCGGGGAAGGCGGGTCGGTCCGCGCCGCACTCCATCCGGGCCACCGGCACGGTCCGTGTCCCCTCCGCCGCATGCTCCCAATTGGCCTCGGCGAACGTGGCCAGCAGCGGTTCGCCGTCCGTGGTGTATTCCAGCAGGTTCGCCACCAGGTCGTAGACCTCCGGCTGCCGCCGGTAGTCGAAAGTGTGCCAGGCACAGGTGTAGTCCTGCGGCAGGAGGAAAACGAAGTTCTTGAGCCCGTTGCCCACGACCGTGGGCATCGCCTCCAGCGAAACCCGCTTGCGGATGGTGAGCACCGGGTCATCCGCGGCCAGCGGGGCCAGTTCGTATTCCGGGAACGTGGTCCGCAGACCCGACTCGATCGCGTCGCGCCCCGGCTTGTTCTCCTCGCCGACGTTGATGAGCACCAACCCGCCGGCGAAGCAGTAGTCCCGGATCTTGTCCCACTGCGGCTGCGTCCAGTTGATCGGTCCGGCCACGTTGAGCAGCAGGATGGGCACCTGCAGCAGCTCATCGATGGGGCGGCCGATCGTCGTGTCCCGCCATTTCAACGACCGCCCGAAGGTGGCCGAAAGGTAGCGGGAGAGGTGGTCGGCGTCGCGCAACAGTTCGTCGTCCCGGTTGTCGCTCACCAGGATGCGTTGCAGCGCCAGCGGGGCATGTCCACCGGCCAGCGTGACCAGCGCCCAGGCCGTCGGCCCGGCGCCACCTTGGAACTGCCTCGCGTCGCGCTGGTAGAACCAGTCGAGAAGCCGTTCGGCCTCCTTCTGGAAGGAGTCCACCCCGCTGAAGCGCGCCCGCCCCGAAATCTCCGCCAGGCGCTGCAGGTAGAACGCCGTCTGGAAGGGCTGGAACCCGCCTCCAACCAGGTTCTCCAGGGCCATGTCCGTGATCTGGCCCTGGCCAAAGGTCTTCCGCAGCACGTCGAGAATCCGCTTGTGCTCGCCCAGGTAGCGCGTGTCCACCCAGTCCAGGCCCTTGCGAATCGCCTCCATCTGCGGTCGGTTCCGGCGGAACTGGTCACAGCTCGTGCCGCCCGCGGCGAAGGCCATGTCCATCGTCGCCAGCAGGGAGGCCACACCGGCGGCCGTCCGCGTCACCGTCGTGGCCTCGCTCACCCCGCCGTAGCGATCCAGCTTGCTGCGGTACCCGCCATCGGCCGTCTGGGCGTCCAGCCAGTACTTGACCGCGTTCAGCGCCACCGCGTGATCGCAGGGCCTGCCCACCAGGAGCGCTTCCCGCAGCGCGGTGGCGGCCAGGGCCGCCGAGTCGTTCTCCGAATGCATGGCCCTGGCTTCTTCCAGCTCGCTGTGGATGCGGCCCCAACCGCCATCGTCGAACTGGGCGCCCTCCAGCCAGACGATGTCATGGGCCACCACCTGGCGGTGCTTGGGGTTGCCGGCGGGGTCGCCCCATCGACACAGGCAGTACAGGCGCCAGGCGTGGGTCTCGGTGAAACGCAGATCGCGCTCCAGGCGCCGGACGATGTTATCGGCGTCGGCCTCGTCTTCCAGCTCCTCGGGCAACTGCTCGGCCAGCCAGTCCATGGCCTCGGCCAGGGGCCCTTCGTCGGTCCGATCGCCCATCTCGGCCAGGGCGGAGACCACCATGGACGTCACCCGCACCGACTCCTCCTGGTCCCCAACCTGCCAGCCGCCCTCTCCGCCGCCGCGCAGACCGCGGAGATACTCGGCCGAGTTCTGCAACGCCTCGACGATCCGAAACTCGAGCGGGTCCTCTATGGGCACGTACCGGACCGGTACCGGCATAGGAGGCGTCTTGCCCTCGACCAGACTGCGGTCCACCTCGCGCAGGCTCATCCGCAGGATCAGCAGACGATCATTGAAGTTCCGCGGCAGCTTCAGGACCATCGACGTCGGTCCGGTCTGCTGCCGAAAGGCCGGCGTGCGAATCGTGCCCGTCACGTTCTCGAGCAGGTTGGTCAGGCTCACGTCAACCTCGGCGCCCATGGGCTTGCCGTCGGCCCACAGCGCAGGCACCATCAGCTTGAATCCACTGGCGGGCTCGTTCCGATCGGACGAGACCACCGCCAGCACCGTGTACTCGTACTCCGTGTCCGGCTGGATCTTGCCCTTCAGATCGAACCACACGGACACGTCCAGGTCGCCGGCGTCCCTGATCTCGCCCGGGTCGAGCAGCAGGCCGCGCTGACCGCCGGTGCCCACCTTGGACAACTCACGGTAGGCCACACGGTAATTGTCCCGCAGAATCCATGCGGACCCGGAGGCGACGGCCACCACGCGTCCGAAATGGGCGTCGCCGTCGAACGTGTAATACACGGCCCGTTCGCCGAAGCCCATGCGCGCGGTGGCGTTCTGATCGGTGTGGTTCAGGTCGCCGTTGGCCACGAGATTGGGGCCGCCCTCGGCGCTCGAGGCCGACCCAACCAGCGCGATCACCGCCGCCAGCGAAAATGTAAGAAGTTGTCGGGAGCGACCGGAAACGCGGGCGACGTGAAGGATTCCGTACACGGGCAGCCCCATTCGAAACGGTTCAGGTTTACATGATCCCTGCGAGCACGGGGTGAGGGCCCTGCGACGATCATGGTGGGCGCCCCGTCCGCAGATCCAATCGGGACAAACACTCCAGCCCCTCTATGTTACCCGACAAAACCACCTCGGGCCAGCAGACCGGACCCCGGCGCCGTCATCGAGCCGACGCCGGCGCACACCTACAGAACTTGCCCGCCCCGAAAGTAATACGCCATGCGGACCGGGTCATTGCGCGGGAAGACTGGAAAGCGACTCGTTGGAGCCCACCAGGATCAGGACGTCGCCAGGTAGGATCGTCGTGTCCGCCTCGGGGACCGTGATGACCGGGGAACTGTCCGCCCGCTCTTCGGCATCGGTCGTGACGCGGACCCGCCGCTGGATGGCCACCAGGTTCACCCCGTGCGTGCGGCGCAGGGCCAGCTCCGCCGGCGTCTTGTGGCAGAAGGCCGCCGGCGCCGTCGTATAAACCATCGCGTGCTGCGTGCCCAGCTCGATGTACTGCCGCAGGTTGGGCAGCAGCAGCCGATGGGCCCAGCGCAGGGCCGACTCCTGCTCCGGATTGACGATCTCATGGGCCCCGATGCGGGAGAGAATCTGCCCCTGGATCTCGTTCTCGGCCCGGGCGTAGATCCGCGGGACACCTAACTCCTTGAGCACCGCGACGGTCAGGGCCGCCGCCTCGAAGGCCTCACCGATGCCCACCACGGCGAACTCGACGTCGGCCATCCCCTGGGCCCGCAGTGCTTCCGGATCGGTGCTGTCCAGCCGGACGGCCACCGTGACCTCGTCGCGGACCGCCTCGACCAGCTTCGGGTTGCGGTCGATGGCCACCACCTCCGCACCGCTGGCCATCAACGCTTGCGCCAGCCGCCGCCCGAAACGTCCCAACCCGATGACCGCAAACCTTGCCATGGAATCCGTGCTGGTGATGTGCGAATCGTCAGCGAAAGATGGAGGAAACCCCGGGCCGTGCGCCCGCTCCTCCATTCGCTGTCCGCCATCATCCGATAACCGGTTGCTCCTCCGGATACGCATACCGGGCCGGTTTCTGCTGACCGGCCAGGGTGATCAGCACGGTCAGCGGACCCAGCCGCCCGACAAACATTGCCAGGATGATGACCACGCGCCCGATCACTGTCAATTCGTCGGTCAGTCCGGTGCTCAATCCTACGGTGCCGAAGGCCGACACCGCCTCGAACAGAATCCGCGGCAGGGCGGCCGACTCCGTATAACACAGGACCAGTGTGGTGAGGGCGACGGCCGCCGCCATCACCGTGAACAGCGCCGCCGCTCGACGCATGAGCAGGTCCGGGATGGTGCGCCCGAAACACTCGACGCGCTGCCGCCCGCGCAGCGTGCTGTACACGCCCAGCACCAGCAGGGCGATCCCCACGGTCTTGACGCCGCCGGCCGTCGAGGCCGGCGACCCGCCGATGAACATCAACAGGCACATCAGGAAACGGCTGGCCGGCGACAGCGAATGGACGTCCGTGTGGACGGTGTTGAAGCCGGCCGTTCGAGTCGTCACCGACTGAAACAGAGCCGCCGCCACCCGCCCGGAAAACGGCAGGTCGCTCATGGTCGACACACGTCCCTCGGCCTGGGCGCGGAACGCCGCCGTCTCGATCTGCCCGCGCGTTCGCCATTTCGGGGCCGACTCAAACACCAGCATAGCCAGCGCCGGCAGCACGATCAGGATGACCGTGGACCACAGGACGAGCTTGCTGTGCAGCGAGAAGCGATAGCGGATGCGCGGATTGGACCGCGCCGCAATCGGGCCGGCCTTCGGTTTGACCAGCGTCGCCATCCAGCCCTTCAGTCGCCCGCGGAGCCAGGCGTACAAGTCGTGGGTCACGGGAAACCCCAGGCCCCCGATGACGATCAGCGGCATGATCGCCACATACACCTGCCAGGCGCCGGCGTAGCGCACCAGGTTGTCACCCTGCAGGGCGAAGCCTGCGTTGCAGAACGCGCTGACCGAATGAAACACGCTGCGGAACAGGCGGTCCCAGACCGAGGCGGCCTCCGCACCCCACGTCCCGTACAGCAGGACCGCGCCGATCAGTTCGCTCGTGAACGTCAGCGCCACGATGAACCACACCATCTGCCGCACGTGACCGATCGTCCGGTAGCTCATCGCGTCCTGTAAGACCAGCGACTGCCGTAGCGACAGTTGCCGCCCGATCAGCATCCCGAACAGACTCCCGAAGATCATGATCCCCAGCCCGCCCAGTTGGATCAGCACCAGGATCACCGCCTGCCCGAAAAACGAGAAATCCGCCCCGGTGTCATAGACCACCAGTCCCGTGACGCAGACGGCGCTGGCCGAGGTGAAGAAGCAGTTCAGGATTCGCTCGGCCTCGTAGCGCCCCTCGTCGTGGCGGTGTTCGGGAGCCATCGCCTTGGGAAGCGAGAGCAGCAGTCCGCCCACCAGGATCAGGACCACGAAGCTCAGCACCAGCACGGTCGTGGGCCGCAGCCGGCTCTGCGACAGCTCCAGATGAAAACGGAAGCCCGCCACGCCCAGGCGACCCAGCAACAACACTTGCATCGCGACGATGCAGATGGCCGCCGCCCGCAGGACCGGGTAGTCCGAGAACTCGAACACCAGCAGGACGACCAGCAGCCCTGCGAAGATCAACCCCACGTCCAACGCGTGCCGGCGGACGGTCCCCAGCCGCTTGGGCGAGACCATCAGCCGGTGAATCACCTGCACGATGAACAGCGCCACGGCCGCGAATTGAAACCCCAGCAACATCCCGACGGGAAACGGCGGTGCGTCGAACCCGTACTCCAGGCAGATCGACACCAGGGCCAGACCGGCCGCCACCTTGACGGCGACGTCCAGCCACCTGGTAGTCCTGCCGGCCTGCGGCGGGATTGGTCGTAGTGGGCGAGCGTCGGACACGATAGAACTCGGCCAGCCTCCCCAGGGGCGACCGCAGTAGCCTCCTTCAGATTTCCGGGGACCGATTCCCTACCGCCGCTTTCGACCGCTTCCGCACCGATCCGACTTCGACCGCACTCGCAACGCGTTTCACGCCACGTCGATGAGGGCCAGGGCCTCGCCGAATCGGGACCAGAGCGCCGCCCGCAACCCCCGGTGCCGCGTCTCACCCAGGGCCGGGTCCGCCCGAACGATCGCGGCCGCATCGTCGCGCGCCGCCTCCAGCAGGTCCAGGTCTTCGAGCAGGTCGGCCACCTTGAACGCCGGGAAGCCGTGCTGGTGCCGGCCGATCAACTCGCCCGGACCGCGCAGCCGAAGGTCCTCTTCGGCGATCCGAAACCCGTCCCTGGTCATCACCAGCGTGTGCAACCGGGCCACGGCGTCCTCGGCCTGCGAATCGCTCATCAGCAGACAGTAGGCCGCCCGTTCGCTCCGCCCGATCCGCCCGCGAAGCTGGTGCAACTGCGACAGACCGTAGCGCTCGGCGTGCTGGATGACCATCACCGTGGCCTCGGGCACGTCCACGCCCACCTCGACGACCGTGGTCGCGACCAGCGCGTCGAGCGAACCGTCGCGGAAGGCGTTCATGGTGCGGTCTTTCTCCGCGGGTCGCATCCGCCCGTGCAGCAGGCCCAGCCGGAAGCCTTCCAGCTCCGTGCCCCGCAGGCGATCGAACTCGCTCGTCGCCGCCTTGAGCGGCAGATCCTCACTCTCCTCGACCAGCGGGAAGACCACGAACGCTCGTTCCCCCTCACGCAACCGCTCGCGCACGAACGCCCAGGCCTCGGGCACATGCTCCGGACGGATCAGCCGCGTCTGCACCGTCCCGCGCCCGGGCGGGGCATCGCCAATGGTCGAGACGTTCAGGTCACCGAACAACGTCATGGCCAACGTCCGTGGGATGGGCGTGGCCGTCAGAACCAGATAGTGCGGCGCGTGAGCCTTGGACCGGATCGTGGCCCGTTGCGTCACACCGAAGCGCTGCTGCTCGTCCACCACGGCCAAACCCAGGGCCGCGAACCGTACTCCTTCACTCAGCAGGGCATGCGTGCCCACCAACAGGTCGATCTTGCCGGCCCCGACCTCGCGGAGCAGGGCGTCGCGCTTCGCCTTGGCCATTCCGCCGACAAGGTACGCGATTCGCACTCGGCTCCCGGCCAGATAGCGGCTGACCTTGCGGTAGTGCTGCTCGGCCAGGATCTCGGTCGGGGCCAGAAAGGCCACCTGCCGGCGATTCGCGATGACGGCCAGCGCCGCATAGATGGCCACCGCGGTCTTGCCCGCGCCCACGTCGGCTTGCAGCAACCGGCGCATGGGTCGGTCGCGAGCCAGGTCGAACACGATCTCGGCGACGGCCGCCTCCTGCCCCGCGGTCAGCGTAAACGGGAAACGCGCCCGGATGCGCTGGTCGATCTTCTCGGTGACCTGTACGGCCAGCGCCTTCTGTGACGTGGTGGCCTGCTGCCTCTTGCACTGGACGGCGAGCTGCATCAGGAGCAACTCGTCATACGCCAGCCGCCGCCGGGCGACCGGAATGTCGGCCTCCTGCGTGGGCTGATGGTAGCGTTGGACGGCCGTGCGCCGCGGCGGCAGTTTGCGACGCCTGCAGATGTCCTCGGGAACGATCTCCGCGATTTGGTCGACCACCCGCGGCAACGCGCTGCGGATCAGCCGGGCGATCTGCTTGGGGCCCAGCGCCCCGGTCGCCCGATACACCGGCTCGAACCGGGCCACGTCGTCGGCCAGCGGATCATCCCCGTCCTCGACGATCGCCAACGTCGGGTTCGCGAACGCGGCCAGGTCGCGATACTGGCCGACTTTGCCCGTGAACCGGATCACCTGCCCGGGCTCCAGGCGGTCGGTCAGATACGGCGAGTGGAACCAGCGCACCTGACAGCGCCCGGTGCCGTCCTCGACCGTCGCGGTCACCGTGGTGTCGCCGAACCGCCCCCGCGTGCGAACGGAGCTGACCTGGCCGACCACCGTGGCCACCTCATCCAGCGCCAGCGTGCCGATCGGCTGCGAAGGCGGCCGGACTTCGTATCGGAAGGGATAGTGCTCGATGAGATCGGCGACGGTGTTGATGCCGAGCTGGGCGAGCTGCGACGCCCGAACCGGCCCGACGCCCTTCACATACTGCACCGGTGTGTCCAGCGTGACTGATGGCGCCGCCTTGACGCCCCGCGACTGGTCGGAACCGCCCATCGCCCGCGACGGATACCGTGTTGCAGGCCGCTATGCAACCGTCCCGCTCGAGCCGGCCCCCGCGCACGACCGCCCCGCGGGCGCAGACCGCTACCTGCTCTTGGCAGCCTCGCGCACCGGGCTGCTACGGAATGACCAGTTCCTGGCCGACGTGGATCACGTTCGGATTGGCGACCGCACTGCGGTTCGCCGCCCAGATGTCCTTCCAGCGACCCTCGTTGCTGTAGTACCGGCGGGCCAGGGCGAACAGCGTGTCGCCTTTGGCCACGATGTGCGTCTTGCCGGAAACGCCGGGCATCGGAGTCGGCTCCAGACCCGAGCCCGATCCCGATCCCGCGCTCGCCGTCTCGACGGGATAGGTGGGGTAGCTCTCGGCGTAGCTGTCTCCGGGTGTGGTGGCGGCCGGGTCGGTCGCGTAATAGTCGGGCTCCATGGTGCCGGACTGATCCGACACGTCCTGCATGTCCAGCTTCTGCGCCGGCTGCTCACAGCCCGCCAACGAGACCAACAGTACCGTCACAAGAAGGGTGGTTGCGCTCCATCGCATGGGAAGACCTCCTGTCAGTGGTATGAGCTGGCCAAACCCAGCTTCGATTCCGATGGTATCGCACTCGGGCGCACTGTCAAGGAATATCGCGCCTGCGGGCCCGCCGGCGGCATCGGCTGAACGTCTGCGCGTTACCGGCGACCCTTCTGTTTAATCTGCTTTCGCAGCTTGAACAGCTCCTTGAACGCCCGGAGGATGACCTTCAGGTTGGCGCCGGACTGCTCGCCCACCGTGCGGGGGTAATGGTGGACGCCCACCTGCCCGATGCGATAGCCCAGCCGCTTGGCCCGGGCCAGCACCTCCGCGTCGATCAGGGCGCCCATCGACTTCATCTCGATCCGGTCGAACAGAGCCCGCGGGAAGATCTTGAACGCGCAGTCGATGTCCTTGATCCGCATCCAGAAGACCACGCTGACCAGCACCGTCCAACACCAGGCGTTCACCTTGCGGATGAAGGGGTCCTTCCGGTCCAGCCGGTAGGCGCTGACCGCGTCGTACTCCACCAGCATGGGCAGGAGCTTGTCGATCTCCTCGAAGTCGAACTGCCCGTCGCCGTCGGTGTAGAAGACCCACTCCTTGGCGGCCTCCCGATAGCCGCGCTGCAGGGCCCCGCCGTAGCCCAGGTTGGGGTTGTTGTGGACGGCCCGGACCTGATCGTGTTCGGTCGCCAGCCGGTCGGCGATCTCCCCGGTCCGGTCCCTGCTGCCGTCGTTGACGATGATGACCTCGAAATCGTCGGCGATCCGCCGGCAGGCCTTCAGCGCCGCCTGGGTGGTGCGCTCGACGTTGGCCTCCTCGTTGTAGCAGGGAAAGAAGACGGTCAGGCTCAGCGGCTTGAGGGGCGGTTTGTCGATCAACATCGTCCTCCGTCGCGCACAGGCCGCTCGAAACCGGTCCTCGCACGAACATGATAACACAAGCCCAACCGGGCCCCAACGCGGGCGGACCACCCCCATCTCGCGTTATTCAGAGGTTGATGGAGTTGCCAAGACTCCGGGGCTGCCACCGGCCTGCGTCAGGCACCCCCGCCCGGCCCGATACGGCAGAAGCCCTTGATCCTGCCGCCCAACTTGACCACCAGGCGAGGAGCGCTGATGTCTCCCTGCACTCGCCCGGTTCGGGTGATCTCGACCTTGTCCCGGGCCTGCACCACCCCCTGCACCGTCCCCTTGATGAGCAGGTTCTCCGCCAGGACCCGGGCCGCCACGGTGCCGCGCTTCTCGACCACCACGTCGCCGCAGGTGGCGAACTCGCGCACGGCCTTGTAGGTCTTGACGCGGTAGTTCTCGAGAATCAATCGTTGCCGGCAGTGAGGACAGAAGACCGACATGGCCTTGTCGGCCACTTCGATCTCACCGGTGCAATGCGTGCAGCGAACCAGCTTCATGGGGCCCCGACCTTCGACCGTCCCGCAGAGTGCCCCCGCTTGGGCCAACGGCCCGGACGGAGGCGGCCACCCCGCCGGTCCCCCGGTTAGGGGAATCAGCGTTGCAGGACCCGCCGGCTACTTCTTGGACAGCACGGGCTCGGGAGCCCCTTCCCGGCTGCGGGCGGGATCGGGCAACGGCGGCACAGCCGAGGCGGCCTCGGACGGCTTGCCCTTCGCGTGGGCCGGCTCGGCAACGCCGCGCTTGTCCCTGGCCTTCCCGCCAGCCTCGCCGTTGGCCCCGACCGCGCAGTGCCCGATGAAGATGGCCCCGTCGGCCACTTCCAGCCGGGCGGTCTGCAGATCGCCCTCCAGCTTGGCCGAGGCGCTGAGCTGGATTTTGCCCGTGGCCCGAAGGTTGCCCTGTACTTCGCCGTCCAGGCGGATGGTCGCGGCCTGCACCTCGCCCTCCAGCCTGGCTCCCTCGGCCACCACGAACTCGCCCTGGGTGATGATCTGGCCCTCGAACTTGCCCAGCAGTTGGGCGTTCTTCTCGAACTGAAGCTCGCCCTTGAAGCGCGCGTCGGGCCCGATCACGGTCGAGTATTCACCGTTGGAACTAGCCATACAGCCCTCCTTGTCTGGCTCGCACGGTGTGCCGATGGACCTCCTGTCCTCGGGAGGTGAATCCAGTGTATTATACCGCACGCTTTGTGACTTGCCAAACCTCTCTGAACCGCCGCGTCAACGCCGCGGTCCCGCCGGGCATGTCAACTCTCCAGCCCACGGGTTCCTGACCACCGCCTGTCCCGCGATCGATGCGCGGTGCCGTCGGTCGGCGCCGGAACACGGCTCGGAGGTCGTCAGCTCGACAGCTCTTCCGGTGACTGCGGCGACGTCGGCGGTCCCGGCGGGCGGGGAGGCCGCTTCGCCTTCACCAGCATCAGACGCGCCTCGCGAAGGAGCGTCTCCTTGCAAGAGAGCTGGACGCGGTATTGGCCCGGCTCCGGGAAACGAAGCCCATGGAACTGCAGGGCCAGGTTGGCGATCACGCGGGGGTTCTTGAACTCGACCACGCCCGTGCCCTGCACCAGCGGCGGACGGCTCTCGTCGGCGTCCACGATGCGGATGGTCAGCGGAGTCTTGCCCCGGCCGTCCGTCAGGGCCACGTATACCGCCAACTGCGGGTGGATGACGGGGTAGCGGGCCGAGTGGATCGTGCTGAACATCCCGATCAGCGACTGCTTCCCGCTGATGCGGTCCGTGATGATCTGGTCGCACACCAGCAGGGCCAGCACGTCGGGAATCGGTGTGAAATCGCTCATCGTGTCCGGCCCCTATCGCCGGCAGAGCTCAACGCCTCGTCCGCCCCTGTCCCCCCGTCGGCGGCCGCACAGTATAGCACCAAGCCGGCGGCAAGTCCCGGCATCGGGCAGCCCGGGCAGCCCGGGCAGCCCGGGCAGCCCGGGCAGCCCGGGCGGCGCTCGCCCCCCCCGCCCCAGGCTCCGTCAGGTGCGGATCCGGTCGATGAGCACGACCGCCAGCGGACTGAACACGATGATCGGCAACCAGGAGGGCAGGGCCGAGTAGCTGTCCGGGCTCAGCACGCTCTGCCCCGCGAACGCCACCGCGAAGCAGGCCCCGCACGCGCCGAGACACTTGGCCGCGTCCGACAGGATCGTCCCCGGCTCGCGGTCCAGCAGGAAGGGGATGCCCAGCAGCAGAAGCAGCAGGTTCACGATCGGCATGGCGAAACGGGAATGGCGGGTCTGTTGGACGGCCACCGCCACGGAACTGGGCAGATCGCGCCGGCCGAGTTCGGCCAGTTGGCGGCTGCTCAGGAAGCTGATCCACTGGGCCGACTGACGCAGCTCGATCTTGGCCGGGTCCAGGTGGCTCTCGTAATGATCCACCCGCTTCTTGACCAGCATCTCCTGCGGGCCGAACGAACTCTCCGCAGCCGTTTCGGTCGAGCGCTCCAGCCCGCGGGTCAGCACCCAACGTCCCCCCAGCGGGTGGCCTTCAAGCCTCTCCCAGACGGCCTCCTCGGCCTCGATCACCGAAGTGACCATGCCCTGCTCATCGCGCTTGAGGACCAGCATCCGCCGCATGGTCCCGGTCTCGGGCAGGAACTTCTGGGCCGACAACAACGCCCCGTCCTTGTCT
>DATKXO010000241.1:0-2538 GCA_035528995.1 Phycisphaerae bacterium
CATAGCGCCAGTAGCGGATACGGACGTGGTAATCATCCCCGCGACGGCTACGGACGCCATCTACGGCGAGGACATGTCGTCAAGCAGTTACCTGGGCTTCACCGTTGAGGACGGTTGCCCCATCGCCATCGGTTCGCCCAACAAGTTGCTCTCCATTGACTTGAAGGAAACGTCGTACTACAACGCGACCTTGGGCGGAATCGGGATCTGCTACCTCAGCATCTCCAACTACCACTCCATCGACATCATCAACGCCGGTGTGGGCACGCCGTCGGCGGGCGAATACGCGACGAACATAACCGGCCTGCACGACGCGGCCCTTGTGAGCGGGCGTGGCACCATCTACGTCCGGCCCGGCGCAGACGGAAGCGTGAGCCTGGCCGGGAACGCCAACGAGACGCTTGAGGCCAACACCATCAACATCCGTAGCGGCACGGTCCTGATGGGCGCTAACATAACGGACTACGGCGGATCGACGGCCATCCCCATCAATATAGACGGCGGGGACACGACGATCAGGTGTCTCTCGACTACGCTTACGAAGACGGCGGGCACGCTGACTCGCGAGGGGAGTACCGCCATAGTGACATTCAACGAGCTTGGCGGCACGACGTATGACAACGGTTCCGGCCTGGTGGGAACCATGAACATCGGCGGCGGTGGAACGGTGGACGCGAGCAACAACACAGTCGGCGTGACCTACACGAATATCAACATGTGGGCAGGCGCCGGCCTGAAGGACCCGCACAAGATGATCACGATGAGCACCAACGGCGTTAACCTGAACCGATGCGGCCTGCCCGGCAGTGCGGGCGCGAAGGTAGCCGTACTGGACCTGGGCACGAATCTTACCGTCACGCCATCGACCATCTAACGAGGACCCCTTCATGGCGAAACGCAAGACTATGGCCGAATTAGAGGCCGAGCGGGACAATTTGCTGGCCGAGCGCGGCGCGTACGGCCCTGGCGGGCAGGATGCACCACGGCTGCGTGCGCGACTGTCGCCTATCCCCACGAGTCTACCACCCGCCCCGTTGCGGACAGGCCCGCCATCACCCGAGCGGGCTGCCGAACTCGCGAAGTTGTCCGCCCCGTTGGGAACCACGGTGTTCACCGACCGCGTTGGTGGCGGTGGGACCGAGGAAACACGGGTCAACCCGCGGAACACTGTCGAGAACATGGCCCGGTTCAACGAGTTTCAGGGCCAGCTTCGCGGTCGCGTTGCGCCGGACAAGCCCGCGCCAACGATGGAAGAGATTCAGAAGCGCGTTGACACGCGCAGCATTGAGATCCAAACGCGGGGCGAGACGTTCAAGAGCCCTTACATCCCCGGCATTAGCCAAGGCCCCGGCAAGGCTGACAGTACAAAGCAGGGCATACCTGATCTACGCGACACGCAGGCTTACCAGGACTTTATGGGCCGAGTGAATAGGGGCCGAACGATGCCGGGCGCAGGCGGTGGGACGATGCAGGTTGCGCCGGACGCTCGCTTGGCCGAAGGCTTCGGGGCGGGCAACACGGTCCCGGCCAGCGGGTACATGCGCGTGGGGTCCGACAAGGTAGTGCAGGATGTGGCGAATGCGACGGGCGAGTATCAGACGCGCCCGGGCAGGGGCGGGTCGATTCTCGAACACGTGCGCCCGGAGGCGACGGAGGTTGACGCTGGCAAGGGGGCCTTTGTCCCGGACCGCGCCCGCACCGAATACAACCGCATCTCGGATTCACTCAGGACAGAGGCCGATACCGGCGCTCGCCTGAACATGCCAACCGGCCAGTTCGACAAGCTCGACTTGGGAGACCCCAAGCGGCTGCTCGCCACCATCCAGGCCCGCAAGGAGGCTGTCGGGCGACTGTCGTCGGAAGACCGTGATGTGGTTGCGCTCCTGGAAGAGGGCAAGGCGTCCAAGGCGTTGTCCGAGCGATACGCCACACCGCATCCGCTATCACCCGCTGCCGGGAAGAAGCCGGCGGAGAAACCGGCGACTGGTACTGGCAGGAGGGATGCCGTCGGCGGGCTTCTCAGGGCCGCGAAGTCTATGAAGTCCAGCACGGCGCGCACCGCTGACGGCGCACACAAGATGGTCAGGCAATTCTATCAGTTAAGCGCGTCTGAGCGCCAGGCGGCGATTGCCAAGGACGGGCCACTTGCAGACTTCGATGCTCTGATTCAACGGGGTATCGGTATCGAGGAATCTACGCGCACGGCTTTCAATATCCCGGAACAGACTGACAAGCCGCTGACCACGAAGAGCGAGGCGCTGAGCGAAGTCGAAGATACCGTCTGGGGCAGGCTGAAGGACAAAGACTCGCCCGCCACTACCAAGAACATGGCAGTTGGTGGCTGGAACAAGAGCGGGGGCGGGGAGAACAACGCCACTACCCAGAAGGATATGCAGCGTACCGTTGACGACGTTCTTGAACGGCTGGGCAAGTACGGCCACGACCCGAAGAACATTCTGCGGATGCTGGACGCGACGTTCACAACGCCCAAGTACCGAGAGCGTGAAGCGGAAGCCGTGCTGACCAGAAGCGTGTGGA
>DATKXO010000242.1:0-8187 GCA_035528995.1 Phycisphaerae bacterium
AGTGCCCCGCATGCAAGGAGTGGATTCACGGCAGCGCTACGAAGTGCCCTCATTGTCGGGCCCACCAGCCTCCGCCGGCGTCGACGTATGCGATTGTTGCCGTGATCGTGGTCGTCATCTTCTTGATGTGCATCTTGAGCGCCATTCTGAGCCCAACCTCGCGCACCAGCAGCAGCTACTCGACCACGAGCCCCTACAACGACTACAAATCAACGAAGCCCGTCAGAGAGATGGACGGTTGGGAACGTAAACAGATAGATGACGCATGGAATTCCATGTCCCCAGAAGAAAGAAGAAAGCAGATATATAGGGAGTTTGGCGACATAGTTGATATCCAAGAATAGAGCGCCAGCGAGTTGAGCAGAGCCTCGCCTCGTGTGCGATCGCTCCAACGGTGCGGTAATTGACGTGAATCGGTCAGCACATTCGTACTCTGAGTTCATGCGCCGCCTTCATACCGTCGCCCTCGATCTTCTGACACAGGTCCGTTTTGACAAGAAGCACCGGTGGCACCTTCATCTCGTCTGCCTTTACGGGACGATGCTCGAGTTGCTCGGCTCCGCCTGCGTTCTCATTCGCGAAGATATCCCGGTGGGTGTTCCGATCCTGCTACGAACGGCCATAGAAGCCTACCTTGACTTTGTCAATCTTGTCAAGGATCGGAAATACGGCTACTACATGCGCGCCGCGGAACTGCGCGAATGGACCAAGATTCTCCGGGAAGCGCAAACGGGGGAAAACCCTTTCCTTGCGCGTATCGCAAGAGTGCCGAAGCTCAAGGACGTGCTTACACAGTGCGACGCCGACCTTGAGAAGCTGAAGAATGACGGATTCACTCCACTCGGGCAGAAGGACAAGTTCGACAAAGCCGAGGCGAAGCCGGTCTACAGATCGGTCTACAATTTCCTTTGCTGTCATTCGCACAACAACATGCGTGCTCTGGTATCCCGCCATATCGATATCTCAGAAGACCAGACGGACTTCGATGTCCAAGTCTACGCCCCGGTGAGCTTTGACGCCTTGCTGCCCTACATTGACACCTTCTGTGGCATCACCATGATCTCAACAGAGGCGATACATCGAGTTCTGCGGAGCCACGCCCACGCTCGTGTTGAGGGATTGAGGCAGGAACTGACCGAACGAAGAATGGCGATTCTCAGCCACGGTGGAGCCGGTCAATGACCTGACTTGACTATTGGCCTAGCGCGGGGGTAACCGCGAACGGTGGGTCCCGTCCCCCTTCCGGCGCCTCCACGCACCCTACCGCGCTTTTGGCGCCCCCTTACCTTCGCCCACATTCACCGTGAAGAGGATCGCCGCTCCCACCACGAAAAACGTGGCCAGAAACAGGATCGCCAGGCGGGAGCTGTCCGTTACGTCGCGGACGATGGCGAAGCAGAGTGGGCCGCTGAAGCTGCCGACCTTGTTGAAGATCGAGAAGAAGCCGAAGAACTCGGCCGAGTGACCCGCCGGGATCATGCCCGCGTACAGCGATCGGCTCAGCGCCTGCGTGCCCCCCTGCACCAGCGCCACCAGCACGCCCAGGACCCAGAACTCGGCCGACGTCTTCATGAAGAACGCGAACACCACCACGCCGAGGTAGACCCCCAGCCCGACGAAGATCGCCCCGCGGGCACCCAGCCACCTCGCCAGGGCGATGAACCCGAACGCGGCCGGGAACCCCACGAACTGGATCATCAGAATGCATGCGATCAACGTCTCCGACGGGATGTCCAGCTCGTCCCGGCCGTAGGCGGCCGCCACAACGATCACAGTCCCGATCCCGGTGTTGTAGAAGATGAACGCGACCAGCAGCCGGGCGAGCTGGCGATACTGTCGCACCCTACGCAGCGTCGCCGCGAGCCGGCGGAAGCCCTCGATGACCGGATTGTCCGCTCCCTGACGGTCGCGGCTCGGATCACAGAGATCACGCGTCGCGCCCCCCTCCCGCACGTAGCGCAACACCGGCACCGAGAACAACGCCCACCACACCCCCACCGTAACGAACACGGCGCGTGTCGCGACGGACGCATCGCTCAGGCCGAACCACTCCGGCCGCTTGACCATCGCGAGGTTGACGGCCAGCAGCAGCCCGCCGCCCAGGTAGCCCACCGCGTACCCCGCGTTGGAAACAGCGTCCATCTCCCGGTCGTCGCGGGCCAGCCCCGGCAGCAGCGCGTCGTAGAACAGGTTCCCGCAGCTCCACAGAAACGCCGCCCCGACGAACAGCGCCCCGCAGAACACGTACCGTCCATGCGTCGCGAAGAAGAGCCCGCAGGTCAGCACCGACCCCACGAACACGCAGAAGGCCAGGAACTTCTTGCGCCCCCCGGTGTGGTCGGCGATCGCCCCGAGCACAGGCGAGGCCAGACCGGCGGCCAGCATGTACACGGCCGTCAGGTAACTCCACAGGGCCAGCCCGGACGTGGCGTACGACCAGCGGCCGAACCGCAGCGTCACCGGTCCGTCCTCGGGCAGCAGCGTCAGGAAATACACCGGCAGGACGACGGTGATCACGGACGTGACGAACGCCGAGTTCGCCCAGTCGTAGAGGCACCAGGAAAGGACGTCTTTTCGCCGCAGGAGCCTGCCCGTCATCGGCGGCCATCGTAACCGCCCCCGGCGGATGCCGACAGCGCCGCTCGGCACGGGCGGCTGGTTCCCCGGTCACAGAGAAGGGCGCGACGGGCAAAACCCGCCGCGCCCTCTTGACGTCGTGCAGTCAGATGTGCGAGCGCCTACTCAGGGATGATGCACTGGCACGTGGGGTCGCCCGGACAGCACTCGAAGCACCGGTCGTCGTAGAAAGTCAACATGCCTTCCTCGGCACAAGTGATCCACTCGGCGATGCAGTTCTCGATCGCGTAGGGATCACAGGCCTGCGCAGCGCTCAGGTCGCAGAATGCGGCCACGTCACAGGGCTCGCCGCCCGGCCCGGACGTGCTGCAGACGCAGTCCACGAACCCACCCAGCAGCTCGTCGGCGCAGTCGGTGTCAGAGCCCAGGACTTCGCCCCCGGTTCCGTCCTCGCTCTCGCCGAGGAGGCAGCTACCCCCGTTCAGGGCATCGAGCTGGTCCTTGACGCCCTCGATGTCGCCGCCGGGCCCCAGTGCGCCTTGCACCAGGCTGATCACCTCGGCGACGGTGAGCCCGAAGTCGATATCGGGATGGGCGGCATTGAGCAGTGCGGCCACCGCGTGGCGACCCAGGGCCTTCACACCGCCGCCGCCCTGGTTGATGGCCTGTTCGAGCGTCAGGTCAGGGTCGAACGCGTCCACGGTGAACGTGGCATCGAAGTCGTCCGCAGGTTGATACCCCGTGACTTCCCACTCGGAGAAGTGGTTCTTCCAGAACCCGGGGCTACAGCCCTCGTCGGCCTGGGTGCCGGGACCGCCGGCCGTCACGACCACATGGTTGCAGAGGGCATCCTCGAACGTTGCCACGATTGTGATGGTCACGCACTCGCCCGCCGGGAGCGGCTCCAGGAAGCAGATCTCGATCATCGGCCCCATCGGCGGAGCGCACAGGGCAACCGGGAAAGCATCGCCGTTGGCGTCCACGGCCACGAGGCTGCCGTCGAGATAATTGAGCCCGATGGGCAAGGTGTCGGTCACGACGATTTCGTCCAGCGGACCGTCGGTCATGTTGCAGACCTCGAGCGTGAACTGCAGGCCGGACACATCGCAAGCGGGTCCGACAGTCGTGGTAATCTGCACGGGGTCGGCGTCCAAGGGGATCGGCGTGGGAACCGGCCCCGGCCCCCCGCCTCCAATGGTGACGCTTTGAGGAACGATGATTGCCGCCGACGCCGGCCGAACGAGATTCGGCCCCTCGTCGAGCAGGCCCATGCTCCAAGCGATCACCCCGACGGCCAGGAGCAGGGCCGCCATCGTCCACAGACAGCTACGCTTCATGACACATCCTCCAATTCTAAGATTCGCTTGGCCTGCAGCGAGTGGCCAAACTGGAATCACGGCCCACCCCGCGGTGCGTCGCCACCGACGTAATCCTGACACCCCAACCGCATGGGTCTCGGCCCCGCTGCGAAATGTTCTATGAGACTACCGATATTCCCGGACCAATGCAACCCCGGAACCAGAAGATGGGGAGTCTGGCCATATTCGGCGATCGGCCCAGCCCCTCCCCATCCAAAGAAGCCCCGCTTGACAGCGCGGGGAGCGTGCCGCTGGGCGGGTGGCGGACGCCGGAGGGATGCAGCGGGCAAGGACGCCCTGTCTGTCCCCATCTCTGACGCATGATCGCCTGCGGCTTCCGCAGGACGGGCGGAGCCTGCACCGTCGGAGGACTCCCACCCACTGATTGAGCGTCGGCAGACGCTCTTCCGCCGCCGGTCCGACAGGCGAAGCCGGGGACCATGGCCACCGGCGGCGGCGGTGTCGAGGCGGGCACAAGCCGCACCGCACTGGCGCGACGGCCGGGTGGTTTCCTCCGTCCGAACCCGGCATGCGCGAAGTGGTTGCACTTCGTGGCGAGCGGTCGGGTGGTGCCTCGCGCGTGTCGTCTGTCTGGACGCACAGTGTCGCTTCATCCGTTCGCGCTACGCTGGCAACGAACATCAGAGCCGTTGATCGGCGCGGGGTTTTTGAGTATAAAATGGTTATTACCGTATTCAACTCCGGATAGCGGCTGGTCGGACCGACCGTGCTGCCGAGCGGCTGCCTTGGGGGGGGTATCCATGCCTGCCCAACGAACTGTCAATCGGACTGTCGTGTTAATCCTGGTCTGCTGCATTCCGGTCCTGGCGGACCCGCCCGGCGACATCGAGATCAACGACACCCCGCCAGACGCGGCCACGACCGGGCTGGTCGATAACGGGACCGTCGCGATCGTCGGTGGGACGCTGGGCTATCAGCAGATTCCTCCGCTCAACGACCAGGTGGACTGCCGCGACGTCTACCGGTTGGACGTCACGACGGCCGGACTGCCCAAGCTGTTGACGGTCTCGGCCGTGGGGTCGCCCACCTTGGACGGGTACATCCGCTTGTTCTACCTGGCCGACGAGGCGAGTGGCGAGGTCATCGAGATCGCGTACAACGACGATCACGGCACGCTGAACGGGGATCCCACCCTCGATACGTACCTGTTGGACGCGGGAACGTATTACGTGGCTATGTCGCCCGCGGCGCTCCGCTACTACGACCTCAATGATAGTGACCTTTTGTGCTGCAACTACTACTCGGGCTGGGTCCCGCCGCAGGGGTGGTACGGCACCTACGACCTCACCATCGTCGTCGAGTCTGCTCCGGCGCCGGCCAGCACCTTCGAACCGAACGACGTCGGTAACCCCTCCACTGACCTGGGCACGCTCGGCGACGGAGGATCGGTGTACGTCTTCGGTGAGTTCATCGGCGACGGGCCCAACGGCCGATCCGACGTGGACCGCTATGTGGTCACGCTCACCGCACCGTCAATCGTCCAAGTCGATGCGGCTGTCGAGCACATGGGTTCGACACTGATGCCTTCCCTCCACTCGGGGGGCGTGGGGGCCGTAGGCGGATGGGACAGTCCAGACGCCCGGCTGGAGATGGCCGTCCCGAATGCCGGGGATTTCTATGTCTGCGTCGCGGGGACTGAGGGTCCCGGAATGAGCTTCTGGGGCAGCGGCCCTCCGGCGACGGTCGGATACTACGACTTCTCGATCACCGCGACGTCCTTTCCGGTGGGCGGCGGCCCATTCGAGCCCAACGAGTCCATCCTGGAGGCGGCGACGACAGGCCTGGCCGGTGCCGGGCAGGTGACTCTTTCGGCCCATCTGGGTGACGGCCCGGCCGCTGCCGTTCGTAGCGACGTCGATTCCTACAGCGTCGCGGCCGCGGAGGGCCAGCAACTGACTGTGGACGTGGACGCGGCCGTCAACGGCAGCGGCCTCGATTCGGTGGTCGTCGTCTACGACTATCTGGGCAAGGAGGTTGCCCGGAACGACAACGACGGGGTGACCACCGACAGCTTCGTGAGTGCGGTCGCCCATCAGCCGACGCCCGACACGCCCGCGACGCTGTACGTGATGATCCTGGGCACGCGGCAGGTTCGCCCGGCCGACCCGCTGGTCGGGCACTTGCCACATCTCGTTATTCATGGCGCGCCCAGCACGGGCCCGTACGATGTCACCTTCACGCTGAGCAACAGCTTGAACTGTCTGCCGGTCCCGATGCCGCCGCCCGCACCGGTGCCTCCCTTGACGGAGCACCGCTCGCGCCGGCTGTTCGCCACGGACCTGGCGTTTCCGACGAACAACATCGTCGAGCTGGACCCTTGGGACGGCTCCGTGCTGGGCAGCTTTGCGATGCCCGAGCCCACCGTTCTGGCCGGACAGGGATTGGCCCCCTTCAACCAGCAGTTGTTCTACCTGGGAGCGGGCAGGTTCCCGGTGCTCTACCGGCTCGATCCCGACAGTGGCGACGTGGCCGGCAGCGTGCCCCTGTGGTCCGGCTCCGGCCTGTACGGTGACATCGCCTTGGTCGGGAATCGGCTCTTCGTCACGGACATCCTGGACGGCTCGCTGCACGAGTTCGACGCGTGGACGCTCGAGGCCGTCCGCACCATCGAGGTGGCCTCGAGCATCGGGGCCGCCCTGGGCGGTCCGCTGGCCAGTCTGGCCGGTCCGAACCGCCTCTACCTGGCCGACGGAACACCGGCTCGCGGCATCCACGTGCTGAATCCCGTCACCGGCGGTCTGGACACCTCTATCACGGCGGCGTTTCCCTGCCCCTGCCAGGCCGACTTCGACGGCGACGGTGACGTGGACGCGGAAGACGTCGCCTTCTTCGACAACTGTGACGTGAACGACAACACCGTGCGTTTCGATTGCCGGCAGACCGACCTGGATTGCGACGGCGACCACGACACCGATGATGAAGCGATTCTCCTCTGTCAACAGGCCGGGTCGGGTGTGCCGCCGAATCCCGACTGTTGTTCGAGCGGGCTGCCCGACGCCACGCTCCGCGCCACTGCGCTTGGAGCGAGTGGCTGCGATCGCCTGTATGTCCACGATCGGCTGGAGGACTCAATCAGGGTCTACGACCCTGAGGGCAACCTGGCGAACGCGTTTCCGACGCTGTCGTCGCTGGGCGCTGTCGGCGGGCAGCCGTTCCTGCTGTTTGGTGACGCGAACATCGACGGTGAGGTGCGCCTGGGCGACTTCGCCCCATTTGTGGACTGCCTGACCGGTCCGGGCGCCGGGCCGCTGGTCGATGCGTGTCAGACCTTTGACTCAGAACCTGACAATGACGTGGATCTGGACGACTTCGCCGCGTTCCAGATTGTCCTATCGGGAGGGTCGCAGCCGTGATTACGAAACGCCACCTGCGTGCACGTCTCCGGGCCACCGTGCCCTGCCGGGCCGTTACGTTGATCGAGTTGGTGACCGGCGTGTCCGCCCTGATCCTGCTGACTGCGGTCCTTGCCCCCGCCCTGGCCGAGGTCGGCCGGCGAGGCAAGGACGCCGTCTGCCTTCAGAACCTGGCTCGGATCGCCCAGGCCTCTATCGTCTACGCCGCACAGGACCCCGATGGCCAGGCCATACCCGTCCATTACACCCAGTTCCTGGTGGACAAGCCCTACACAACCAGGGTGGGCCTGTACACCTGGGGCGGCAAGAGTGGCAAAGGGAACGAGGGAGGCGACACCTACTGGTGGGGCGCGAAGTACAACCGAGGTCCCGCCACCCGGCCACTCAACCACATCCTCTATGGCGACGTGTTCCCGAATTACCGGGGGAACCCGGGCAACGGCAGGGCCAACTGGAACAACGACACGAAGCTGGACCTGGGCGTCTACCGTTGCCCCGCCGACACGGGCTGGACGAGTGGCCTCCATGTTTCGTCCTGGAAGAACAGCGGGCTGACATCGTTCGATCACTTCGGAAACAGCTACGCGGCAAACGTGGTGTGGATCGGTCCCGGCCAGCTCGGTAATGCGTACATGGACAGCAACTCGCCGTATCTGCACCGGCTGGCCGACATCGTTAACCCGGCCGAGACCGTCTACTACCTGGAAGGCTGCGGGCAGTATACGTATATGTACGCGCCGCAAGCATCCGGATGCGGCGTCGAAGACGGTGTGGTCGATGGCTGGCACGGAGCCGCCTGGATGTTCAACGTGGCCTTCGTGGACGGACACGCGGGCACGGTCAGGCTCAAAGGAACTACCTCACCCGACCTGGTTCAT
>DATKXO010000243.1:0-3646 GCA_035528995.1 Phycisphaerae bacterium
CGGCCCGGGTGTCCTCACCCATTTCCACGGGGGACGCTTCCTCACCCGGATAGATTTCGTCCAGCAGGTCCGCCCCCAGCGAAGTGTCATCGCTCTCGCGGGTCAGATCCAGCAGGCCGGACCCGCTGCCGATCCCCTCGATCCCCAGGCCGGCGGCACCTTCGGTCACCACCGTCTGGGCCAGGGGGTCCACGTCCTCCAGCTCCTCTTCGTCGTCGAAGACATTGACGCCCACGGAGGTGACGACGGTGTCGTCCTTCTTGTCCTCCTCGGCCTTGGTGCCGGTGGCGGTGTCGTCCAGGTCGGCCTCTTCGAGGGTCAACATGTCGCTGCCCAGCCCACCGCTCGAGGCAGCCAGGTCGATGCCCGACCCGGAGCCGGCCGCCGGAGCACCCGTACCGGACTCATCCGCGGGCTCGAGCACCAGCTCACCGCTGCCGGCCGGGCCGCCGATCCCCGCCGCCTTGGCCAGGGCATCGACCTCTTCCGCCTTGTAGTTGACCTTGCCGGCGTCGCGGAATTCGCGAAGCTGTCCGCCTCGGACCAGTTCCTTGACCTGGTCCTCCACCAGATTCAGCTTCTCGCAAACCTCTTCCAGGCTGTAGAACATCTTGTCGGCCATGCGTGCATCCTCAACCGCAGCCAGACCTCGCTAACCAGCCCGCCCGCTGCCGCGACTGTCGCGGTGGGCACATCGCGAGCATCTACGGCCCTGCCCCCATTTCAGATTGTAGCTTCAAAGCCCGCTGCTGTTCCACCAGTTGTTCAACTTCTTCAGGAGTCGGCGTCCCGGAGTTGAAGTCCTCCAGGTACCGATCGTATTTCCACGTCCGGCAGGCCACCAGGCGCAGCTCCCGCTTGCTCGGAAGGTACTCGTAGCACCATACGGTGGCCGTGTCCACGTCCACCATGAACAGACCGTACGTTCCCTTGGACAACTGCCCGGTGAAGGCGAACACGCCCCGCGCCCCGGCGTGAGAGACCGGCTGGGCCCGGGCCACCGACCCTTGGTCGATCAGCAGCACCAGGCAGGTGGCGATGACCACCAGACCCCCGGCTATGACCCAGGTGACCACAGAGGTCCGCGGTGGCTGGATCACCACCGTTTGCAGCCCATGTCCGGATGCGGCGGTATCCTGGTCCAAACGGGCTGGCTCGGCGGGAGTTCCCTGCAAGGTCATTCGTCTTCCGCTTCAGGCGTTTCGCTTGCCGCGGGGCCATTATAGCCATCCGCGGAGCCTGCTCAAGGACCGGACTTCAACAGATCGAGACGGGTCGGGGCAGGTGCGAACGGGCGGTCGCACGGGTATCCTCGTGTCTGCGAGGTCCCCGATGTCCGATCGCCCCCCACCGTCCGCCCCGTACCCAGACACGGCCTCTGTTGCGCCGGCTGCGACCGCACCAGCGTCGTCGTCGAGCCGTCGGTCGGCGTGGTACCGCGTCGTTCTGGTCCTGGTGCTGGCGACCTACCCGCTGCTGGCCCTGGGCCACTTCTGGCACACAGACCTGCAGCGCGACGATTCCGCCCACCTCCTGGCCTACTTCACGGTCTTCATGATCCGTACCGGCTGGTTTCACCTTGGCCTTGCCCTGGCTGCCGTCGTCATCTGGGCGGCCTGGCGACGAGCCGGCCGGCTGCTGTTGGCGGCCCTGCCGGCCCTGCTGGTGACCGTCGGGCCTGAGTTGCTGCTGTATCTGCCCCGCACGCCCGCGGTGCTGACCGGCCAGGCCTGCACGGTGATGCAATTTAATCTGCTGTACCGAAACCCGCGCAAGGACGCCGTGCTGGCCGAAATCCGCCGGGCCGATCCGGATGTCCTCCTGCTCCAGGAGTACGACCCGCCCTGGGACGAGGCTCTGCACCCGGCCCTGAGCCGGGAGTACGCCTACGCCGCTCGCGACGTCCGGGCGGGCCCGTTCGGCTCGGCCATCTTCTCACGATTCCCCTTCGCCGGGCAGCCCGAGTTCATTCCACCCGTCGGCGACGCCAGATTGCCGATCCTGCGCGCGGAGGTGATGTTCGACGAACGGCCCATGGCGATCTACGGGGTTCACCTCTGGCCTCCCAAGGGGCTGGCTCGCTTCGCTGCCCAGCGCGCCGGGTTGCTGCACCTCGTGGAACTGCTGGGCGTGGAGAAGCGGCCGATCATCGTCTGCGGCGATTTCAACTTCACGGTGCGGCACGACATGCACCAGGCCATGCTGCGGCTCGGTTTGCAGGATGCGCACGATGCGGCCGGCCGGGGGCGCGGCTCGACCTGGCCCATGACTTCCTGGCGACGTTTCTTCCCCGGCGTCAGGGTCGATCACATCTACTTCGGCCGCGGCCTGGCCTGTGCTTCTGCGCGAACGGGTTCGTCGGCCGGTTCCGATCACCGCCCGGTCATCGCCGAGGTCGGCTTCCTCAGCGATACGCCCTGATCGGCGGGCTACCGAAGTACTGGCCGCCCCATACCGCAGGGCCTAAGATGCTGCGGTCGCACGGCGGGCTCCGATGGGCATGAAGCTCTACGACCAACATCTGCATTCGCATTACTCGTTCGACTGCGAGACCGACCCGCGGGACAACGTCCTGGCCGCCATTGACCGCGGACTGGCCGGTCTGACCTTCACCGAGCATTTCGACACCCATGCCGAGGAGTGGTCCGGTTGCCGCTACGACGACGAGGTTTATTCGCGGGCCATCGCCCGACTGCGGGATGAGTTCGGTCAGCGAATCTTCATCGGCAAGGGAATCGAGGTCTGCTACCAGCCGCAGAGGATGGAC
This sequence comes from Phycisphaerae bacterium, assembly GCA_035528995.1. GTDB lineage: Bacteria > Planctomycetota > Phycisphaerae > UBA1845 > UBA1845 > DATKXO01. The sequence continues at coordinate 2,768 of DATKXO010000243.1, forward strand.
TTCATCCTCGACTTCCTCTCCGGCCACCGGTTTGACCTGGTCATTCTCAGCGTGCACTGGGCCGCCGGACGCCGGTTGTATCGGCGGGAGGAATGGCAGGACCTGGACGTCGGCACCGGGACGCGGCTGTACCTGGAAGCCGTCCTCGACGCCGCTCGGACCTGCCGCGACCTTCGGCAGCGGCACGGCCGGCGGTGCTTCGACGTCCTCGGGCACCTCGACTTCGTCAAGCGCTACACGCAGCGGTTCTTCGACGATACCCGCGTCGATGAGCACGGCGATCTGCTGGACGGAATCCTGGGCACCTGCCTGGAGGCCGACCTCGTCCCCGAGGTCAACACCTCCACGCTACGCAACGGAATGGGCGAGCCGATGCCCGGAGCGGCTACTGTACGGCGGTTCGCGACCCTGGGCGGTGAGGCCATGTCCGTCGGCTCGGACGCCCACTCGACCGACTGGATCGCCGGCGGTTTCGACGCGGCCATCGAGATCTTTCGGAACGCCGGAATCGAACATCAGGCCGTCTTCATGAACCGCGAACTGCACACGCTGCCGTGGCCCGAGGCGCAGCCGCGCCCGGCGAGCGGCGATGCACAGGTGGACCTGACTTAGGCGAAGACCTACTCGTCTGCCTGCCTGTCGAGTCTGAGCGAGGCGCTGATCTCGGGTGCCTCGACGCCGGTGGTGACGGCCACGGAGGTTCCACGGAGGATGTTGCCGCCCTCCAGGACCGTTCCCTCGAATGTGATCGTCTGGTCGACCTCGCCCGAGCCGTCCGGCGTGGCGACCCCGAGATGCTTGGTACGGTGCCCTGACGGGAAGGGACCGGGCTAGGTTGCTCCGCCCACCGCCCGCGGACCTATGCACCGCTCGATTCAC
>DATKXO010000244.1:0-25440 GCA_035528995.1 Phycisphaerae bacterium
GCTCAAGCGCTGAGCGCGGCTCCGGCCTCCGTCCTGCCGCTTCAGAGTGACACTCTTCTGGCACTTCTCGACGGTCCGTCGAGGAAGGCTTCCGCGGCACAAGGACAGCGCCCCGGGTCGGGTTTCGCCAGCCGCGGCCGAGGCCTCACCCGCGCGAATGAGCGGCGACCGATGACCCGGCACCCTCTCTTGACGGTCGGTTGTCGGAGGTTAGCATACGCCCAACATGACGGTGCCCGCCGACAGCGCTCGGGTCCGAATCCAAGACGAGTTCCGGAGATCGGTCAGCTTTGGACCTAGAACCAGATCAAACCTGTCCGGCCGAGCCTTCCAGACCCCGCTCGCCACGACTGGCCGAAACCGCCGCCTTGATCCTGCTCCTGTTGCTGGCAACCGCTCTGCGGTTTCATGACCTGGGAGGCAAGAGCCTGTGGGTCGATGAAGCCAACACCGTTCTGATCGCGGGCGGCGGCCTGTGGGAGATTATCGAGAGCATGCGGCTGGATTCGAGCCCGCCGCTCCTTCACATACTGCTCCATTACTGGATGAAGGTCTTCGGAGACGGAGAGGCGGCGGTTCGATCGCTGTCGGCCGTCTTCGGCGTGGCCTTGGTCGGGTGCGTCTTCCACGTCGGTCGGCGGCTGCTCTCCTTCGAGGGCGGACTGATCGCCTCCGCGCTGGTCTGCGTGTCGCCGGTTCAGGTGCTGCATTCGCAGCAGATTCGCATGTACGCGCTGCTGCCGACAGTGGGCTTGCTCTCGGTGTACTTTCTCTGGCGGGCGATGCGAGACAGCCGATCGCGCTTCTGCATCGCGTACGTAGCGATGACCCTGTTGGGTCTCTACACGCACTATTACATGCTCTATGTTCTGCCGGTTCATTTCCTGATGCTGCTGGTTGGCGGATCCCTGCGGCGACGGTTGGGCGCCTGGTCTCTCTGCGCAGCGGTTGTCGCGGTGGGATTCCTGCCCTGGATCCCGATATTTGTTGCGCAGATGTCGGAGACCGGGCACTACAGCTGGCTGCGTCCGCTCTGGGAGCAGCGTGGTGCGCTGAATGCTCTCCGGCAGACGCTGGATACGTTCGCCGGCAGCATCGCTTCGATGTCCTCGCCGATCCGCAACCCGGCGCATTTCCTGATCTGGGAGCGGCTGCTCGTCTTCGGGGGCTTGGCCCTGTGGGGCCTGGTTCACCGGACGCAAGCCGACACGAGGCACCGGATGCACCCCGGCAGCCGAAGCGCGATCGCCTTTCTGCTGGTCGTGCCGCTGGCGATCGCCCTGGTCGTATCGGCGGTAAAGGTGCCGAACTACGTGCCCGGTCGTTGCGACCAGTTGATGTTTCCGGCTTTCTCACTGGCGGTTGCGGCCGGTCTGGTTGCGGTCGGGCCGGCCCTGCTGCGGTACGCCCTGGTGACTGCGATGGTGGCTGTCTCGGCTGCGGCGCTATGGGATTGGTATGGCGCTCCCACCCCAAAGGGCGACAAGGCCATGGCCCAGGCCATTATCGAGTATGCCGAGCCCGACGACGCCGTACTATGCACCTCGCTCACCAGGGCATCGGTGGAATACTATCTGGAGCGAGCCGGCGCACCGGTTCAAGTCCTCTCGTTTCCTCGGCACGTCGCTCGACACCGGGGCAACCTCGACGCCCGGCGATTGTTGCAGGACCCCGAGGGCGTACGGACCGAAGCCCGCGCTGTCGCGGATGAACTGAGGAGCGCCATCGGCCCGAGCGGTCGCTTCTTCGTGGTCCTGGCCAAACGACCGATCAACCGGTTTCTCAAGCAGGAACTCCTCGACCCCGCCCACAGCACGACGCTGCGCGACTTCGGCGAATTCGGACAACTGGTGACGCACCACCGCGTGAGGGTCACGCTGCGGTCACTCACACCGGCGCAGCAATAAGGCCCGAGCGAGGCCCGGGCACGTGCAGCGGCGGAGCGCCCGGCGCCGCTCGAGACGGCTCGCGCCCCGACTCACGGATGGTGTGGGCCGACCTGGGCGACGGGCTTGCGGACTACCGGCATCGGTGACCGCTACCGATCGTCGGTCTGTTCGTCGTCGTTGATGTAGCCGAGCGATCGGAGCTTCTCGCGCACCTTCGGCGGGATCTCCGACGCCGGCGCGGCGGAAGAGAGGGACGAGCGACAGGACTCGAGCCAGGCTCGCCCCCGGGCCATGTCCCCCAGGGCGGTCTGCGCCGCCGGTGACGCAGGACTGCGCGCCGCTAACCGCTCGCCCGGGTCGGTACGCAGGTTGAAGACCTGGAACTGCCCCCGGTTCGCGTCCACGATGACCTTGTGGTCCAGCCGCCGGAACGCCTGCAGGCGATGGCGGATCGGAAACCGCGGGTCCGGCGCCGCCCAACGCCCGTCGCTGGTCAACTGCCCGGCGTTGGTGACAAGCTCGGCCACGGCGAGGTTGTCCTCCTCCAGGGGCTGGCCCGCAAACAGCGGCGTCAGGCGCTGGCCCATCATCCCCGACCCAACCTCCAGACCGCACAGATCCAGGATGGTCGGCGCCACGTCGATCATGCGGACCTGAGTGGCGTAGCGCCGGCCGGGCGTGACGCGCCCCGGGTATCGAACGATCAAGGGGATCCGAATGACCTCGTCGTAGAGTGTGTGGCGGTGGGCCTTGAGCCCGTGCTCGAAGAACTCGATGCCGTGATCCGCCAGAAGCACGACGGCCGTGCAATCGCGCACGCCGAGGGCGTCGATATCGGCAAGGATCTTGCCCACGTGCAGATCCGTCCAGGCGATCTCGCCGTCATACAGGGCGATCAGATGCTCGATGTCCCTGCGGTCCATGGACGCGTTGACGGACGCATCCATCAGGAAATCGCGCCCGGTGACCGACCCGGTGTAGTCAGGGTCGAACATGCGGTCGTACGGCGGCGGCGGAACGAAGTCGTAGTGCACGTCCCACAGATGCACAAACAGGAAGAACGGCGTCTGTCGGTTTGACCTCAGCCAGGATCGGACCTCCCGGTACACGTTGGGACCGGTGACATCGGCGTGCGACGCTCGCCACACCGCCGCCCCGTCGGCAGCACCCGTCCGGGCGGCCTCGCTCTCGTTCAGTTCCGGATACGAACTGCAGTCGACGTAGACGTCGAACCCCTGCCCCAGCCCGAAGACCGGGTGCAGGTACGGGCCGGAGAAGAAGCCGGCAGTCGCATAGCCGGCCGATCGCAGCACCTCCGCCACGGTCGTAGCAGTGTGGGACAGCGGCCTGTTCGTGTCCAGGCAGCCGTGCACCGTGTCTACCAGACCGGTGAACAGCGCCGCGTGGGCCGGCAGGGTCCACGACGTGCTGCTGACCGTGTTTTCGAACAGGGCTCCTTCGGCCGCCAGACCGTCGATGTTGGGGCTGGTGTCACGCCGATACCCGTAGCACCCCAAGTGGTCCGGCCGGAGCGTGTCGACGGAGATCAGGACAACGTTCGGCCGCTGGCCTTCCGCACACGTGAAGTGAACAGCCGGCTCTTCCGGTTCGCAGCCGATCAGCCCCCAGCCAACACAGGTCCACAGCACGAAGCCCAGCCAATGACAACACCCACGCATACGCACCACCGAGTCAGACCAGCGACCCGCCGACAGCCCGAACAAGCCCGGGCACCACGGGCACGGCGAGCAATACAATTGGAATCGGCCGCCGCGCCACCACCGGGCGGCGCCAGGCGAAGCAGCCCAGCCCCAGGCCGAGAAAACCAACAACAGCGGGCGGGCAGCGAGCCGCACTCTATGGTAGTCCGTCCCGGTTTCCGTGCAAAGCGACGGGCAATCTCCGCGGAAGAACAGAGCGGACGCCGTCAAAGTCACGCAAATCTTGCGTGCGCTTTGAAGGGTTACTAGGATGCTTCCGTGGTAGACCGCCAGGCCACTTCCGACTCGTCCCGCAGCCGACTTTCGCGCCGGGCCCATCTGATCCTGGGGTTGATCTTCCTCGGCGCCCTGCTCCTGCGTGGGGCCTATCTGTGGGGGCAGGCGGAGAACAACCCCCTGTTCGATCACCCGATGATGGACGCCAAGCAGCATCACGAGTGGGCCCAGCGCATCGCATCGGGCGAGGGAATGGAGCCACGGCCGTTCTACCGCGCTCCGGCGTACTATTACCTGCTCGGCGCCCTGTACCGAGTGTTCGGCCCCTCGGTCGCGGCCGCTCGGCTGGCGGGCTGCCTGCTGGGTGCCGCGACATGCTACCTGATCGCGCGTCTGGGCATAGCGTTGGCGGGATGGCGCGTGGGCGTACTGGCGGGACTCGTCGCCGCGGTCTACTGGCCGTTCATCTACTTCGACGCGGAACTGCTCAGTACCGGGCTGGAACTGTTCCTGGACGTGGCCCTGCTGTTGCTTCTGCTGCGTGCGGGCCGCGGCGGATCGCTGCCGCTGTTCCTCTTGTCCGGACTCGTATGGGGACTATCCGCAATCACGCGGCCCAACATCCTGGCGTTTGCGCCGGCCATCGTCGCCTGGTTCTGGATCACGGGACCGGCCGGTCGCCGCGCGGCCCACACGCTTCGGGCGACGGCCCTGGTCTGCGTGGGAGCGGCGCTGATCGTCCTGCCGGTGACGGCCCGCAACCGCGTGGTCGGCGGGGAAGCGATCCTCATCTCCTCCAACGGCGGCATCACCTTCTATCATGCGAACAACCCCTCGGCCAACGGCGTGGCGGCCGTGGTGCCGGGCGCTCGACCCGGCCTGGTCGGCGCCCTGGCGGACATGCGGCAGATCCCAGAACGGGAACTGGGCAGAGCGTTGACCGACGGTGAACTCTCGGACTACTGGTATGCCAAGGCACTGGCGTGGATCCGGTCAGACCCTGCGGCGTGGGGCAAGCTGTTGCTGCTCAAGTTGTGGCTCTTCTGGAGCCCCTTCGAGATTCCGAACAACCAGCCTATCTGGCCCTGCGCGCGGCAAGCATGGGTTTCGGCTCTGTTCTGGATCGGCTTCCCGGTAGTCGCACCGCTGGCTTTGGGCGGAATGTTGCTGGTACGTCGGCAATGGCGAACGTGGTTCCTGCCGGCGGCTTTCCTGGTGATCTACACGGCCACCGTGGTCGCATTCCTGGTGCCGGCCCGGTACCGCCTGCCGGTGGTTCCGGTGCTGATCCTCTTTGCGTCGGCGGGAGTGCTGCAGGTCGCGCAGGCGGTCAGAGCGCGTGGTTTCAGGACGATTGCCGGATACGTGGCGATCGGAGGCGCTGTGGCGCTGGTCCAGGCGACCAGCCTGGGGGGCCTGGAGCGCTTCCGGGTCACCACCGAAGCGAAATGGCAACGTAACCTCGGCGTCTACTACGCGACTCCGCCACCCGCCGGGCCAAGTGACTGGGCCAGGGCCGCCGAGCATTTCAGAGAATCCCTCCAGCTCGACCCGGACCATCCTCAGTCACGACTCGGGCTGGGGCACGCCCTGGTGCAGCTCAGCGAGTTCGACCAGGCCGCGAAGGAGTATTCCCTGGCGGTGCGGCAGCACCCGCGCAACGCGGAAGCCCGACTGCACTACGGGTGGACTCTGGCATTGCTCCGGAGGAATCAGGAAGCCATCGAGCAGTACCAGGCCGCAATCGCGTTGCAGCCGGCGTACGCTGAGGCGCATCAGAACCTGGGATGCCTGCTGGGGACATTGGGGCGAAACGCGGAAGCGATGAGGCACCTGCGCACCGCCCTGGCCATCCAACCCGACCTGGCCCGGGCACGATCCTGCCTGGACGACCTGCTGAAAGGCCCGGGCGTCTGATCGGGACCGGGCCCATCCAACCTTGGGTCTCGTCAATCGGAAGAGGCGACGAAGTCGGACGCTGGAGTCACGCGCTCACTCGTCGGTGGCGAGTGGCATCGGCATGTCACGGTAGGGCTGCTGCCTCTCGTACAGAGAGAGCCGCTGACCGATCCTCTTGGCCAGAGCGGGGTTTCCACCCTCCTCCGCCACTTGTAAGGCCTGTTTGGCCGTGGTCGCGGCGTCTTCGAATCGGCCCGCCTCGGCGTAGGCCGCCGCAAGCGTGTCGAGCACATTCACGTTCTTTCCGTCGGTCAGCTCCCGGGCTCGTTCGGCCAGCTGGACGGCATCCTGCCCGTTGCGCAGGGTCGCGTCCCCAGAGGTAGCCAGTCGCCAGGCGAGGTCGTTGGCGATGTCCACGCTCTGCGGCAACAAGGAGTGCCCGTTGCGCAGCACATCGATGGCCCGGGCCGCCTTTCCGTGCCGGTCCAGGAAGTCGGCCACGAAGGGGTAGGCTGCCGGCTGCTGCGGCATGGCCTCGAGCGCACCCTCACAGGCCTGGACGGCCTCGTCGGTCCGCCCGGCCCTGTCCAGGACCCCGGCCAACTTGATGTGTGCCCGCAGGGAATCAGACTCGAGCTCGATTGCCTTGCGGTATTGCTCGGCCGCCTCATCGAGCTTGCCGGACACGGCCAGACCGAGCCCGCGATTGAGATGACTCTGGGCGCTCTGGGGATCGGCATCCGCGGCCCGCTGGTAGTACTCCTGGGCCCTGGCGAGTTCCCCCGCCTTGGCGCAGCTCGAGGCCAGCGCTTCCAAAGCGGCGACGTTGCCCGGCTCGGCCTCCACGACGGCCAGCAACTGCTGCTGCGCCTCGGCGGGCCGGCCCGTCACTGCAAACAGACGGGCGAGGAACAGGCGAGTGGCGGAGTACTCCGGATCGATATCCAGAGCCTGGCGCAGCTTGGCCTCGGCCTCCGGCATCCGACCGGCCCACTGGTAACCCAGGGCCCACTGGATCGGAATCTCTGGTTCATCCGGAGCGAGCGCCGCAGCGGCCTGGTACTCCTCGAACGCCTCTTCGTACCGCCCCCGGCGGAGCAGCACGTTGCCCAACTGCACGTGGGGCACGTGATCCGCTGGATTCAACCCGACGGCCGCGCGGCATTCCTTCTCGGCCCCGGGCAGATCACCGCGCGCCACCAACACTTTCGCGAGGGACCGCCGCGTGAGCTCGTCGACCGGATCGAGCTTCAGGGCCTCGCGGTAGAGTTCCTCCGCTTCCTCGTAGCGTTTCTGTGCGGCGACAGCGTCGGCTATCTCCTTGTAGGCCTTGGCATTGCCGGGCTCCAGCTCGAGCAGGCGGCGATAGTTGGCCTCCGCCTCCGCATACTTCCCGCTCAACAGAAGCCCCAGAGACATGTTCATCAGCTCGATGGCTTCCTTGTGATGGACGGGATTGCGGCCGGTCGGCTCGAAGTCGTCCAGCTCGTTCTTGGAAGGTTCGGCATCCAGCGGCGCCTGCTCCGCACCGCCCGCCAGGTAGCCGAGGGCCCGCAGCCTGCGGAGCTCCTCCTCGTCCACCTCCTGTCGGGCCAGACGGCTGCCGGGAGGCGCGGGAGACTCGGCGACCAGGCTGCGCAGTTCCTCCCGCATGCTGGCGGCCCGCTGGGGCTCCAGCCGGGCCAGGTTGAACAGCTCCAGGGGATCCTCGGCCAAATGGTACAGTTCCGGCTCCGGAGAGAGGATATACTTCCAGCCGCCGTGGCGCAGGGCCCGCAGCTGCGAATAGCCAAAGCTGACCTGCGTGGCCACTGTGTCCGCGTAGGCCGGCAGGTCCACGGCCCGCGACGGGTCACCGAGCAACGGCAGCAGGCTGGTTCCCTGCATCTGCGGCGTAGGCTCCAGCCCGGCGAACTCCAGAATGGTCGGGGCCAGATCGACCAGCCGCACCTGCGACTCGACCACCCCACCGCCCGGAACCTGCCCGGGAACCGACACGATCAACGGCACGTGCAGCGTCGAGTCGTAGATGAAGTAGGAGTGGGTCTGCTCGCCGTGTTCTCCCCGTCCCTCGCCGTGGTCGGAGGTCAGGATCACCAGAGTCCTCTCGGCCAGCCCCAGTTCGCCCAAAGCCTCCATGAGCAGGCCGAACTGCTCGTCGACATAGGCGATCTCGGCCAGGTATCCGTCCTGATACTGGGCGCTGAAACGCTGAGGAGCTTTGGGCGGCTGGTGCGGGTCGAAGTAGTGCACGAAGATGAAGAAGGGATTGTCCCTGTTTCGCTCGAGTAGCTTGATGCCGATCTGCGTGATCTCGTCGGCCTCGCGATCAAACGAGGCCCAGAGCGGGGCCGCCGTGGGCTCGCCGGGGGCGGGTCTCTGATCGGGCGGCGCGTCCGGGTCGCCCTTGGCGACAGCGGGGTCGCGCCCGGCGCCGCCCTTGATCGAGTCGCCCTCACGATCCTCCAGATCGTCGTAGGTGTCGAAGCCCTGATCCATCCCGTACCGCCGGTTCAACACCATGGCCGCGAGGACGGCATGGGTGGCGTAACCCGCTTCCTTGAACCGTTCCGCCAGCGTCACGTTCTCCGAGCCCAGCTTGAACAGGCCGTTGTCCCGGGCTCCGTGCACGTACTGATAAGACCCGGTCATCATCGTGGAGTGCGACGGCAGCGTGATGGGCACCGAGGAGATGCACTGCGTGAAACGGACGCCCCCGGCGGCCAGGCGGTCGATGTTGGGCGTGCTCACGCCCGCGTGTCCGTAGCAGCCCAGGCTGTCGGCTCGCAAGGTGTCCACGGACACCAACAGCACGTTCCTGCCTTTGCCGTCGATCCCGACGGGGGCGGCGACCCGGTCGTCCGACGGCGCCGACCGCTCACAACCGATCGACCCGGCCAGCAGCAGGGCCGATAGCAGCGCGCCCAGTTGACAACGACGGCGAAACCCGACGGTTCGGCCCGGCGATTCATCTCGAAGATTCATTGGACTCATCTACGGGGCACACCCCGACTAATCAGTACACCTTGGCGCCCGCGTTCCCGGCCCTGCCCCAGGCCGACCGCGGCCTGCCGTGCCCGTGGGCCGGCGGGGTCACTCCGTCGAGGGCGGGCGAGCGTGGTGGGCCGACAGACGTTGCCCGGGCATGAACCGGCTCTGCCTATTGGCCGGTCCCCGGCATCGGGCCCGTCGGCGGCGCCCCGGTCGCTTTGGCCGTCCGCAACCGCTCCAGCAAACGCTCGATGCCCTGCACGAGGCCCGGGTTCCCTTCCTTCGCGGCCAACGACTTGGCCCTCTCGGCCATGGCGATGGCCTCATCAATGCGGAAGGCCATCGAGTAGAGCAAGCTCAGCGAACTCAGCAGCTCGGGCTCGCGATAGCCCGTCTTCTCGCACAGGTCCTCCATCATGGCCAAGCCCTCATAGACCTTGCGGAACTGCGGGTCGGGACAGCCCACCAGGAACATGGCCAGGTTGCTGACGGCACCGTGGTCGCCCGGTGCTATCGCCACACCTTCTCGCAACAGTTGCTCGGCCTTGGCGAAATCACTGTTGTTGGCGTAGTAGCGGGCCAGCGCCGCCCGAACGTGGGCGGATTCCGGCCTGGCCTCCAGTTTGGGGGCCAGAATCCCGGGAAGCTCCTCACCGCGACCGGCCGCCACGTAGGCCTGAACGAGCTGGAGGGCGCAGGGTTGCATGCCCGGCTGCACGAAGCCCGGTTCGATGTCCAGGACGCGTCGGAAATGGTCGATCGCCACATCGTAGTCCGCCGCTTCCCCCGCAAGCACGCCCAGAAAGAACCGGGCGTTCAGGTGGTCCGGATACTTCGCGACGATCTCCGTTAAGTACTGCTTGGCGACGTCCGGCTTGTCCAACGCCAGGTTCGCCAGCGCCATCCCGTACAGCGTCGGCACGTCCCGGCAGACCTCCAGGCATCGGCCGTAGTTCTTCAACGCCTCTTCAGGTTGATGGTTCGCGCGGTACAGGTCCGCCAGGAACCGAAAGGCCGGATGGAAGTCCGTGTATTGCCTGGTCACCTTCTCCAGGCGCTCGATCCGGTTCTCGACGTCCTCCAGGACATCGGGCGTGTACATGATCTGCTCCACCACGTGCATGGCCGGCATCATGCCCTCCGGGTCGGCACGCTCGGCCGGCGGCGGGAGGCTGCCACCCTCCGGGACGACGTAGCCCATGGCCTCGAGCTTCTGCCGGTCGGCCATGCTGAGCGTCTCCGTCGGCTGAGCCACCTCCGTCATGTCCAGGTCCGGACCGAAGAGATTGACCAGCTCCTGTTTTAGCTCCTCGGCACGCTCCGGTCGGGAGTCGATGATGTTGTTCAGCTCGTCCCGGTCCTGGGAAAGATCGTAGAGCGCCGGTTTGGGCCCGTAGATGTACTTGTCGTCGCCGACGTACACGGCCAACTGCACCCCCCACCCGAAGGCCAACAGGCCGTGGCGCGTTTCGGCGATGATCGGGCGGGCCTCGGGAATCTCCTGCGTCAGGTCGATGCCGTCGGTCCGCGGCGGCGCCTCGAGACCCAGCAGCGAGTGAAGGGTGGGCACGACGTCCACCTGCGACACGCGGCGACTGACGTGGACGCCCCCGCCCAGCCGCTGCCCGCAACGCATGACGAACGGCACCCGCAGCGTGGCCTCGTAGGTCAGGAAGGCGTGGGTCAGTTCGTTGTGCTGTCCCAGGCTGTCGCCGTGATCGCCCATCACCACCACCAGCGTCCGGTCGGTGATGCCCAGCTCGTCCAGCACGTCCACCAGCTTGCCGAGCTGGGCATCCACAAAAGCGATCTCGCCGTCGTAGGGGTTGCCGGCGTACTGCTCCGCATAGGGGCTGGGCGGCTCGTACAGAGCGTGGGGGTCGAAGTAGTGGACCCAGTAGAAAAACGGCTTCTCGGTCGCCCCGCGCAGCCACTCGATGGCCCGTTGCGTGGTCCGATCGGCCTTGCTCTCCTTGTACAGGAAAATCGGCGGCTCTTCGCAGTCGCTCAGGTCGTCGTCGTAGCGGTCGAACCCCTGATCCAACCCGAAACGGGAATCGAGGACGAAGGCCGAGATCACCGCCCCCGTGGCGTAGCCCTTGTCGGCCAGCGTTTCCGCCAGCGTCTGGTGCTCGTCGGTGAGGCGAAACGAACCGTTCACGTAAGCCCCGTGATGTTCCGGATACAGCCCCGTTATGATGGAGGCGTGCGCCGGAACCGTCGTGGGGGCGGTAGCCGTCGCTTTGGAGAAGATCACCCCCTCGCGGGCCAGTCGATCCAGCGTGGGGGTTTTTATGGCCTCGTTGCCGTAGCAGCCCACCCGGTCGGCCCGCGTGGTGTCGAAGGTGACCAGCAACACGTTGCTGCCGGCGAACTCGCCCGGTTCGACGGACAACGAATCCACCTCGGGCAGGTCCGGCGGTATTTCGATGGGGCTCGGGTTGTGCCCGATCACGACCGGAGGACGCAACTGGTATCCGGTCTTGAGGTAGTGGGCGACGGCGGCGAGGATCAGGAGAATCCCCACCACCAACCGCCACGATACGCGGCGGCGGCCAGCCTTCTGCGCCGGGGCGGCTGGCGACTGGGCATCCGCCGGCGGCGGCGGACCGGTTTCGGGAGTGCTCGCTACATCCGAGGGGTTGTCCGCCGCGTCTCGGGAGGGGGGTGGATCGCTCATAGGTTTCTCTATCGGGTCAGCCGATCATCGAACACAGTCGGGCAACCGCAAAGAACGGGATTCTAGGGGCTGCTCTGAGCCAATTCAAGCAGGACCAAAACATACGCAGCCCGGCCGGCAGGCCAAGGAAGCCGCGGTTTCTACGACACCGACACCTTGCGGTTCACCGGTAAGCCCGGCGCCCGCACCTCGCCGGATGGGCATAACACACGACCCGAGCGGCGCCCGACAGCCCGCAGATTCAAGCGATGATTATGGGACAGGCGCCCGGTGATTCCCTTTGCACGCGCCGGGACAGGCCGGGCACCCGACGTTGGCGTCGGGCCGCGTCGGCTTGACGTCGCCCCGAGCCCGAACTCAGGCCGGCGGTCATCACCCACCGGGGGAGCGCCCGGGCGCGGTTTGGGGCCGGGCCGGGGCCTCCTCGTACATCCGCAGCCGGCGTCGGATCTGGGCCGCAAGAACCGGGTCCCCTTTCTGCGTGGCCAACTCCACCGCCCGGCGAGCGGTTCCGGCGGCCTGCTCTCGGTGCCCGACCACGAACTGGGCCGCGGCCAGCGCGTCCAGCGCGGAGGGGTCCCCGAAGCCGGACAGCTCGCAGGCCCGCTGACCGCACTGCAGGGCGCGCCCGCCGTCGCGAACGGCCGGATCGGGGCAACTGGCCAGCAGTTTGGCCAACATGGCCAACAGCCCGACCTCTTCCGGCACGATGGCCAACCCGCCTTCCAGGACCCTGACCGCGTCGGCGAACCGCCCGGTTCCCGTCAGACTGCCGGCGATGGCCTCGAATCTGCGAGCGCTTTCCGGATCCAAGCGGACCGCCTGGTGCAGCATGTCCAGCCCCTCGGTCATCCGTCCACACTGGATCAACACGCCGCCCAGGTTGGTGTAGAGCGTTGCGTCGCCCTCCGACAAAGGCAGGGCCAGCATGAACTGGCGGATGGCACCGTCGAACTTGCCTTGGCGGCCCAGGACGAAACCCAGATGCTTGTGGGCCTCGACGTGGTCGGGCTTCAAGGCCACGGCCTTGGCCAGATACTCCTCGGCCCGGGCCCAGTCTTCCTGCTGCATGCTGATCAGGCCGAGGGTAAACCAGCTTTCGGGCAGACCCGGGAACCGCTCGACCGATTCCAGCAGATACTCTTGTGCCTCGGCCGTTCTGCCCTGGCCCGCGAGCACGATTCCGGCCGCCGAGCAGCTCTGGGCGTAGCCCACCTCGACCCCCTCCGGCACCCGCGACACGACGGCGCCGGCCAGAAGCAGGACCACCAGGGCCGGACACGCCGCGCGCCAGCGCCTGGCGCGAAGCGTATCGACCAGCCACAACACCGCCCCCCCCGCGAAGACGAGGAGCACCGGCACCACCGGCAACCGGTATCGGGCGGTCACGAAGAACATCACCACGCCGACCATGTAGATCAGCACGAAGCCCCACAGCGGGAACAACCGCCGAGCCTGGCCCAGGCTGATGACCAGGCCCAGCAGGCCCAACGGGCCAACGATTCGGAAGCTCAGCGGCAGGTAGTTCAGCACCGGACCGAACTTGTCGGCCATAAACCGGATGTCCTGGTTGTTGGACACCTCCCAGCGGCTCCAGAACAGCCCCAGCTTGTTGAGCATCAGGGCGGCCGCTTGGGCCGGCTGGTCGCGCATGAAGTTCAGCGCTTCCCGCCAGTAGTATCCGGAGACCTCGGAGGGCTTGAGCGGCCTGCCCGCCGCCCGCTCGGCCCGCTCGATCTGGGCGTAGTAGCCCGCCCACCACTCCGGAGGCGTCCCGGGCACGATCGCGGTCATGCCGTCGGCGCCCGGGTTGTTGCCGATGAAGAAGTTCACACCGGACGAGGAGGAGACCAGCACCACGTCCTGGCCCACCACGTAATTGCGGACCGTGACCGGGGCGATCGGCAGGATGCATCCGATCACGAAGCAGGCCCCGTAACCCAACAGGCGGCGCCGGCTCGGCCAATGCATGACGATCAGCCAGACCAGCACGCCGGGCGCGAACAGCAGGATGGTGGGGCGAGCGACGCCCGACAGTCCCAGCACGCAGCCGCTGATCAGCCAGAGCCAGGGCCTGGGCCGGTCGGCGGTCAGCAGCAACAGCCAGATCAGCAGAAGGTCCAGAAAGACCGCCAGCCAGACGACCAACAGCTCGGCCTCGAAGTACAGGAACATGCCGTAGCCCGCCGCCCCGAGCCCGGCCAGCGCACCGGCCGACCTGCCGAACGCCCGCCGCCCGATGGCGTAGAGCAACACGCAACTCAGCGAGCCGACGACGATCTGAATGATTCGCGGGGCGAAATCCGACGGGCCGAACAGCCGGTACACCACACCCAGGAACCCGGGATACAGCGGAGCCCGGAAGTACGGCCCGTCGACGAACCGGTCACCGGCGGCGACGGCCTCGCCCCACTGCCGGTGATACTGGGGGTCCATGACCTCGTGGCCGAAGAACGGCGAGGAACGCACCTGGTACAGATAGACGCCGCGGAGGGCCAGAGCGATGAGGAAGATGACCGCGATCCAGATCAGGTCCCGGCGGATGCCGCTTGGGGGAGCCGGTGCGTCCGTGGTCGCACCGCCCGAGTCCGACTCCGGGACGCAACCCGCACCCGCGTCGTTCGTGCCCGGTTGCGTGTTCGTCACGACTCCCTCGTCATCGAGTGCCGGCGCGTGCCTCGTCGGCTCATCGATCGAGAGAATAGCCCGGTAGAGCACGCAAGTCCACGCGTCATGCGCCCGACCGACGATGCAGGGGCCGTCGGTCACCGCACGCCCATCGCCGGGCGCCGTCTGCTTGCTAAGCGATTTTGCGAGGCGTACCATCGCCCGCCGCAGGCAACCGGCACCGGACGGAGCGCGTGCGGCGGCACAGCGACGGCCTGGGAGGGCAGCTTGAACGGCTCACCTGTCGAGCGCGGCGAGCGACGCGGTCTGGCCGCCGCGATCCTCCGATGGTCCGTTCCCGCCGGGCTCTTCCTGCTGGCCTTCGCCGTCCGGGCGATGTCCTGGGCCACCGTGCTGGGCCCGCACCGGGTCCACTTCCGCGGCGCGGACGCCTACTACCACATGCGGCGGATCCTCTATCTGCTGGCCAACTTTCCGTCGGGCTTCGAGTTCGACCGCTACATCAACTTCCCCCACGGGGCCAAGCCGATCTGGCCCATCTTCTTCGACGCGATCATCGCCCTTCTGGTGCGCCCGTTCTACCGGGCCGACGATTCGCTGGCCGTCGAGCGGGTGGTCGTCTGGGTCCCGGTGCTTCTCGGTGCCGGGACGGTGTTGGCCCTCTATTTCCTGGCCCGGCGGTACTTCGGCTTCCACGTCGCCTGGATAGCCGGTCTTTTCCTCTGCATCCTTCCGGGCCACTTCTGGTACTCGCAGATCGGCTTCCTGGATCACCACGCCGCGGTGTCGCTCGTTTCGACGCTGCTGCTCGCGGCGGCCATGGGCTTTCTGGCCCGCTTCACTACGTCCCCCTCCGGCGGGGGCGCGGTTCTGCTGGCTGCCATAGTGACCGGAGTAATGCTGGCCTGCTCGCTGCTTCTATGGCCGGGGAGCCTCCTGCACGTCGGGCTCGTCGAACTCGGGCTGGTGGTCTTTCTGCTGAGCCGTCCGACCCGTGACGACGCGGCCCGCTTCGCCGGGCTGCTCGCCCTGGCCCATGTGATCGCCTTTCTACTGGTGCTCCCCTCCGGCGCCACCAGCTCCTGGCCGCAGTGGAGCGACTTCAGCCCCGTGGTGCTGTCCCGCTTCCAACCCTGGCTGTTTGGGGCCCTGGCGGCCTACGCCGGGACGTGCGCGGCGCTGTGGAAGTGGACGGCGGTGGGACGCACCTTCCGGGCCAGGCTGGTGCAGGCCGTCGCCGTCGGCGTCCTGCTGCTGACGGCCAGCGGCATCGTCTTCCCCGATCTTCGACACGCCGCCGCCGACCCCTGGGAGTGGTTCGCGAAGCGGGAGACGTTCCAGGCCATGGTGGCCGAGTCCCGGGCCCTGTTCAGCACGCGCCAGGGCTGGACCACCAGGTTCGCCGAGCTGCGTCTCTCCCGTTTCCTCTACCTGTTCCCCATCTGCGCGGTCGCCTTCGGATTCTGGATTCGCGGGCAACGCGATCGTCCCGCCCTGTCGCTCCTGCTGGGATGGTCCCTGGCACTGGCAGTGGCGACGGTGGTGCAGAAGAGGTTCTCCAACTCGTTCTCGGTCGTGCTCGTGCTGCTGACGGCCTGGTGCTGCGTCCGGGCGTACGCTCTGCTCCCCGGGCTCCTGCGGGCCTCCCGAATACGCCGCCTGGCCGGCAGGGCCGTGCTGCTCGCCCTGATCGTGCTGCTGCTCTGGCCGACCTTCGGAACGCACTACCTGCCCATTCAGAACCAGATCGAGGCCCTGCGGGGTCAGACGTTGACCATCATGGAGCCCGCCACCGTCCAGATGAGGATGCTGGTCCTGGCGGCCGAGTGGCTGCGGCGCAACACGCCGCATACCTCGGGCTTCCTCAACGCCGCCGAACGTCCCGAATACGGCGTCCTGGCTCGCTGCAGCAACGGACACGTCCTGGAGTACGTCGGCCGCCGCCCCGCCGTCACAGACAACTTCGGTGACGACATAGGCGAAGAGAACTTCCGGCTGAGCTTCGCCTACTTTGAGGCCGGCGAGCAGGAGGCCGTCGGCATCCTCGAGCGGCTGAAGGTCCGGTACGTGCTGGCCGAGCACCGCCCGGCGCAGGACCCGGCCGGCAGGCCCTCGATGAGCCACCGTCTGTCGGAGAACGGTCTGGGCCTGCGGCAACACCGATTGATCTTCGAGACGCCGGGCCTTCAACCGGGCGGCCCGCCGGTGTACCGGGTGTACGAGTACGTCAAGGGTGCCCGGGTGGTGGGCCGCGCCGCCCCGGGGACGGAGGTGTCGGCCAGCCTGCGTTACCGGACCAGTCTGCAGCGCCCCGGCGTGTTCCAGACGGCGGCTCGGGCCGACCGGGGCGGTACCTACACGCTGTGGCTGCCGTACTCCACGCGCGGCACGCCGCCCGCGCTGCGCACCCAGGCCTTCTACGTTCTGCAAGCCGCGGGACAGACCGCTCCCTTGTTCGTCGACGAATGGGCCGTGCAGCGGGGCGCGCGGATCACCGGGCCGGACTTTGGCCCTTGATCCCCCGGTCCCGTCTGACTGCCGCCGCATGAAGCAGGGGAGGCGGTGCCGGCCTCAATCATGGCCCCTGCCCTGTTGCTGCCCGGCGCCGGGGCGCCTTCCCACCCCGATCGCCGGGCGCCGATCCGGCGACGACAGGATCGAGGCCGACGCTTTGACCGGGCCCCCCGAGGACCACCGACCCTCAGACTCCGGCCCCGACCTGCGCGTAAAAAACCCGCCCCACCACGTGGATGGGGCGGGCTTCAGGCTTGTCATGCATCTCTCGCGGTCACCAAACGATCGTGACCGGTCGAGCACTTACTACTTACTACCGACGACGACGGAGCAACAGCAGCATGCCGGCTCCGAACAGGCCCAGTGTGGCCGGCTCGGGAACCAGGAAGCTGAAGTCGTGGACCGACGGGAACGTGGCATAGGTCGTCGTGATGACCGGCGGCCCGATGGCCGGGTTGTTCGAACCCACGATCAGAGCGTCCGACGACGTAAAGAACCACTGGCCCATGATCGTAATCGAGTAGGCACCGCCGCCGCTGAACGTCGTGTTCGCCACGATCTGATACAGAGCCGTGTGCGGAATGACGAACGGCGTGGCGCCCATGTTGATCGTCCAGATCCAGTTCCCAGGCGTGCCGAGCAGCACGCCGAAGGTCGTCAGCAAGTTGAAGCTCGTCGGATCGTAGAACTCGAACCACATCACCGCAGCAGAGCCACCCAGCCCGACGACGCGCGTCAGCCCGCCGACGAACTTCGCCTTCGTGACGTTCACACCGCTGATGGTGTCGTAGTCATCGTAGCCCAGCGCGGCCAGCTTCGGGGGTGCGCTCCAGTAGCCGAGCGCGCCAGCATACAGGCTGTCGTAGGCAGCTGTACTGGCCCGCTCGCCCTGGCTGACCATCTCAGTGGGCGTGGCGGTGTAGATCGGCCCGGTGCGACTGCCCGAATGGGTCAACTCCGCCATTGCCGGTGCGGTCATGATCACCGCAGCCAGCACGGCAAAAGCAACTTTTCTCATAAGAAGAGCCTCCTTAACTGCAATCTTTCCGTACTGTATTACCTGCCTCCGATACGCGTGGGCCTTCCAGCACCCAATCCGGAAGACCCGCAAAACAGAAACAGCACAGCACCCCTACTACGAAACAGCACAGCACCCCAAGTTTCGTTTGCCCTGAATCGCAGGCTCGACCGCCGTCCAGCACCCAAGAACGACCGTCAAAACGAAAAAGAGCGCGCCACCACGGAAACCGCGGCGACCCACTCTCTCTCCCAGGCCTGCATCAGGCTGGCTGTACCAGCCTGCGAGCATTCTGACTTTACCAGAGATTGGTCTACGGAGGGTTTGCGCCGCCAAGAACCAGCCGGCACGTACGCTTCACCAATCTCCTCCAGTCTTCTCCCCATGTAACACGGTATCACCGTACGCCAAGCCTGTCAATACATTGCCTGACATTTTCGCCAGTCTGACGCCGAAGCGGACCTTCTCCAGTAGGAAGTCTCACCTTGAGCAATCAGAGACACTGAAATACAGCGAGACAGGAATTCTGCGCGCCGCCTCCGCTGCGCCGTCCCATAACACCCCGAGCGGGGACGATCCGGGGGCGCTCCTCGTCGATGCCTGGAATCGACGCCACGAACCCGATCGAGGCGTGGCGCCAGGCCACCCCAGGAAGCCGCGATGTTGTAGGACCATGACCGGCCCTGAACGGCGCCAGCGGGGCCGGCCGGCACAGCAAGATCAGTCCATCGGTCGCCGGCGAACGCGACAGAGCCGAATCGGGCCGGAATGGAAAACCCCACCGCTTCCACCGATAATCGGCTCGGCACAGGATCGGATGGAATCGAGCATGCCGGGTCAGAACGCACAGGTCGAGGCCAAGCCGCGCTCCCGGGGCGGGCTACTCGGGATTGCAGTGCTTGTGGTCGGGCTGGCAACGGCCGGCGTCCTGATCTGCGCCCGCGGCCGGGCGGCGCTGCCCATAACACCCCGCCAGGTCGTCGCCCCCGGTGCGGCGGCCGGGTTCAACGTTCTACTGGTCACCATGGACACGACTCGCCGGGATCGCCTGGGCTGCTACGGCTACAAACAGGCCGTAACACCCACCATCGATTCGCTCGCCGCTCGCGGTATCCGCTTCGACGACGCCGTGAGCAGCAGCCCGCTGACCCTGCCATCGCACACGACCATGCTCACCGGCCTCTACCCGGTCAACCACGGTGCCCGGCACAACGGGTCCAGCCGGCTCACCGAGGAACACGTGACGTTGGCCGAGGTCCTCAAGGCTCGCGGGTACCAGACGGCCGCCTTCGTGTCGTCTGTCGTCCTGGAGCAGCGGTACGGGCTGGCCCAGGGTTTCGAGCTCTACGATTTTGAGGTCGCCGCAGAAGGCTTCCGGGCCCATCTTCTGGACATGAACGAGCGCCCGGCCGACGTGGTCACCGACGCGGCGCTCGACTGGCTCGGGCGGCGGCAGGAGGCCGGGACGGCGGCACCGTTCTTCGCCTGGGTGCACTACTTCGATCCCCATCACCCCTACCAGCCGCCGACGGCGCACCTGGTCCAGTTCCCCACCCAGCCCTACGACGGCGAGATCGCCTTCGTCGATAGCCAGCTCAAACGCCTGTTGGAAGCGTTGTCCGGGCACGGCTTGCGCGACCGCACCCTGATCGCCCTCGTGGCCGACCACGGCGAGGCCCTGGGTGAGCACCTCGAAGAGACCCACGGCTACTACATCTATGACAGCACGATACGGGTGGGATTCGTGCTCTCCTGCCCCGCCCTGTTCGACCGGGCCTACTGCGTCAACGACCGGGTGGTGGGCCTGGTGGACTTGAAGCCGACCATCGAGGACCTCCTGGGCATCGCCCCGAACGTGCCCTGCGACGGACAAAGCCTGCTGGCCGACATCTCTGCGGACCGGGCCGTCTACGTCGAGACCAAGGCGCCGCTGAGCCTGGCGGGATGGAGCCCGCTGTATGCCCTGCGGCGTCATACCGACAAGTACATCCTGGCGCCCCAGCCGGAGTATTACGATCTCGAGGCGGACCCCCAGGAATCGCGCAACCTCTACGCGGAAAGACCCGCTCCGCTGGACGCTCTGGAGCGGCAGCTCACTTCGTTCAGGGACCGCTGGGATGGCGACAGCGCCGAGCGGGCCGCGGCGCGCGTGATGAGCGCCGAGGAGGTCGAACGACTCCGGGCCCTGGGCTATGTCCATTCGGACTCGCCCCCGCCGTCCGGTCCCCTGCCCGATCCCAAGGAGATGATGCCGGTTTACCTGAAGATGGAGCGGGCCATCGACCTGCTCGATCAGGACCGTCTGCAGGAAGCCCTTCAGCTCGCAAAGGCGGCGCTGGAGGAGTGCGACTCGTACCCCTTGGGCGAACGCACGCTGGCGTCCATCTACTTCCGGCTCGGCCGGCTGAACGAGGCCATCGACGTGCTCCGTCGCTCAGCGCAACGCCGGCCCGAGTTCGCCACGTACATCAGCCTGGGGCGGATGTACCTGCACCAACAGCGATTCCAGGACGCCAAGAGGGCCATCGCCCTGGCAGAGGACATCTACCCCGATGACGGGCGGGTCTTCACGTTGCGGGGCGATCTCCTGCGCCTGCAGAACCGGTTCGACGAAGCCATCGCCCAGTATGAGAAGGCCATTCAGGTCGACCCGCACCGGGCCGGCATTCAAGCCCGCGAGCGGATTGACCAGTTGCGCAGCGCGCCGGGCCGGAAAAACCCGCCGTAGGGCGCTCGATCGGGTGGCTGGGCCCGCCCGGCGAACGGTTGGACGGAAGCGAGTATGCCCGACGAGGAAGCACCCATCGCGGCCCGGCGATCCCGGCACGGCCGGCGCATCGGCGCCGGGCTGCTCGGGGTCGGACTGGTTGCAGCGGCTTGGCTGCTACTGGCTCGCGGCGATCGGACGCGGCCGATACAGCCCGGACAGGTCGTCGCCCCCGGCGCGGCGGCCGGCTTCAACGTCCTGCTGGTCACCTTGGACACGACTCGGCAGGATCGACTGGGCTGCTACGGATACGCCCCCGCCGAGACGCCCGCCATCGACTCGCTGGCCGCTTGCGGCATTCGCTTCGACGACGCGGTGACCAGCAGCCCCGTGACCCTGCCATCCCACGCGACCATGCTCACCGGTCTGTACCCGGTCACGCACGGCACCCGTGACAACGGAACCTATCGGCTGACGGAGGACCACCGGACGCTGGCCGAAGTGCTCCAGGCTCGCGGGTACCAGACGGCCGCCTTTGTCTCGTCCTTCGTCCTGGACCGGCGATTCGGGCTGGCTCAGGGATTCGACCTCTACGATTTCGAGGTGACGGCGGAAGGGTTTCGCCCGGACGCCATGGACCTCAACGAGCGCCCGGCGGACGCGGTCACCGACGCGGCCGTCCGCTGGCTCGATCGACGGCAACAGGCCGCGATCACCGAACCGTTCTTCGCCTGGGTGCACTACTTTGACCCGCACTACCCCTACAGATCACCGTTGAGCAAGACGCCCCGATTCGCCGAGCGGCCTTACGACGGCGAGATCGCCTTCGTCGATGCCCAACTCAAACGGTTGCTGGACGCGCTGTTGGCACACGGCTTGCGCGAGCGCACCGTCATCGCTCTGGTCACCGACCACGGCGAAGCGCTGGGCCAGCACCGTGAGGAAACCCACGGGTTCTTCCTCTACGACAGCACGGTGCGGGTGGGGTTCATCCTCTCCTGTCCGGCTCTATTCGACCGGGCCTACCGCGTGAGCGACCGGGTCGTCGGCCTGGTCGATCTGAAGCCGACCATTGAAGATCTGCTGGGCATCACCCCGAACGTGCCCCGCGACGGACAGAGCCTGCTGGCCGACATCTCCCCGGATCGGGCTATCTACGCCGAGACCCTGATACCGCTGACCACGGCCGGCTGGAGCCCGCTGTACGCGATGCGGCGTCACACCGACAAGTACGTCCTGGCACCGCAGTCGGAGTACTACGATCTGGCGGCGGACGCGCAGGAGTCGCGCAACCTGTACGCCCAAAGCCCGGCCGCGATGGACGCTCTGCAACGGCAGCTCGCCGAACTCCGGAAGCGCGACCGCGACGGCCGGCCCGGCGGGGCGACCCGTGTGATGAGCGTCGAGGAAACCGAGCGGCTCCGGGCACTGGGCTACATCCATTCGGTGCCGAGCCCGTCGTCCGGCCCCCGACCCGATCCCAAGGAGATGATCTCCGCGTACCTGAAGATCCAGCGGGCCATGGTTCTGATCGACCAGGATCGCCCGGACGAAGCGTTGCGCCTGGTTCAGGCCGCGTTGCTAGAGTGCGATTCGTACCCGGTGGGCGAGCGCACGCTGGCGTCGATCTACTTTCGACTCGGCCGGCTGGACGAGGCGGTGAACGTTCTTCGCGACTCCGCCCGACGCCGACCGGAAATCCTCACCTATGTCAGTCTGGCCCGCGTCCTTCTGCACATGCGCCGCTTCGGCGAAGTCGAACGGACCATCTTGGACGCCGAGAAGGTCTCCCCCGACGACGGCCGCGTCCCCATGCTGCGCGGCGACCTTCTGGGCCTCCAGGGCCACTTCGCCGAGGCCATCGCCGAATACGAGAACGCCATCCGGATCGACGAGCACCGCGTCGGCATCCGAGCCCGACAGAAGATCGAGCAAGTGCGCAGCCTCATGGAGCAGGGCGAACGACCGTAGGTCACTCGGCACACCGGACGCACGGACGACGGCGACGCCGGGCGCCGGTCGTCCCGCACACTCTCTTACCTCGTTCCGCCATCTGCCGCAGCTTGCGGCAGCCGGGTCAAATGCCCGGGTCGCGGACGGTCCGGCCTGCTCGGGGCGGCACCTCGGGAATAAATCGGCGGAATGTCCGGTTAACGGCAAATGCAGGGGCCGCGCGCTATACTCCCATAACTTCGCACGGTCGTGGCACACACGGCCACCGCGGGCCGGAGAAGACCGGACACAAGAGAGGTTGGATCAGGAGGACGGTATGCACCGTTCGCGGAGCACATCGCTGGCGGCTGTCGGCCTTGTCAGCCTGCTGCAAGGCTGTTCGGACCGAGGTCCCGCGGTCGACCCCGGGCGAACCGACCTGACCGTGCGCAAGAGTCGGGAACCCAAGAGCGCCGCCGCCCGGCAACCGGTTCCGTTGACCGGACAGGACGCTACAGTATCGAGTGGAACGGAGGTAGACACCGTGAGCACACAGAAGGCTCTGTTCGGAGCCGGCTGCTTCTGGGGCGTCGAGGAGACGTTCCGCCAGGTCGAGGGCGTGATCTCGACCGCCGTGGGATACTCCGGCGGCACCGTGGCCGATCCGGCCTATCAGGACGTCTGCACCGGCCGCACCGGACACGCCGAGGTGGTGCAAGTCGAATTCGACGCCTCGCGGGTCTCCTATGATCAGCTCCTGGACGTCTTCTGGAGTTGCCACGACCCGACCACCCTGAACCGTCAGGGTCCCGACTTCGGCAGCCAATACCGCTCGGCCATCTTCTTCCACACGCCCGAGCAGGAGGCCGCCGCCAAGGCATCGAAGGAGCGGCTCCGGCAGTCCGGCCGTTTCAAGCGGCAGATCGTGACGGAGATCACGGCGGCCTCGGACTTCTACCGGGCCGAGGAGTACCACCAGCAATACTTGGCCAAACGCGGCCAAGGCGCCTGCCCGTCCACCGGGCACGACTGACGAGCCGACGGCCGCCACCGTCTCGCCACAGAGGCCCCGCCCCCGCTCCACCTGCCTTGGCTTTGGGCCGCCGGAAGGTGCATCCACCGTCCCCGACCCGGACTCCAGCCATAACTTTCTTTCCAAAAAGCCTTTACGATGGCCCACCTCCCGCCACTTCCCCTCTGGAGGACAAAGTAAGGAAAACGTCCGTCGGTTGCTTGACCGCACTTGTTGAGTTGTCTATCGTGTTGTAGGCCGGGTCAGGAGGCCCTCAGCAGCTTTCGTGGGGCAGCCCTGATTAGCGAGGATGTTCGGGAGAGAGCGCGGCCCTTGGGGTGCGCTCGTTTCTTATCGAGGAAGGAAAGGAAGCATGATCCGCTCTGTCTTTGCCAGCCTGGCCGTAGCGCTTCTCGTGGCCGGTTTGATCGCCGCACCCGCCAGTGCCTCGGTCATCCATTCCGCGTCGGGCCTCTCATCCGCGGGCATTCCCGTGACCTTTGAGGCCAAACTGACCATCGCCGGCGATGTCCTCACGGTGGAGCTGGCCAACAACTCGTCGGTAGGCAGCTTGAACCCCAATGATGTCCTGGGCAGCTACTACTTCGACGTGGTGGACGTTGGCAACAACCGCCCCGCCCTGACGTATTCCAGCGCCTTCGGGGACGTGTACGTGGCCGACAAGGATTCGCTCGACCTTCTGCTGACGCCGACCGCGGACCTTATGGCGCTCGTTCCCGGGGACTACACGTGGCAGTACAAGGCCATGGACGAGACGCTGATCCCGTTCCTCGGCTTCGGCATCGGCACCGTCGGCAACTCCACCGTGAGCCCCAACAACTTCATGGGCAACATCGTGGACGGTGTCGACTACTCGATCTATGCAGGCGACATCACGACCCAAAACCTGACCGGCAAAGCCCTCGTCAAGGACATGGCCACCTTCACCTTCACCGGCCTGACGGGCTTCACGGAGGCGGACATCTCACCTACGTTCGCGTTCGGGTTGGGTACTGCTCCCGACAGTTTTCTGACGCCGGAACCGGCGACGGCTCTGCTGTTGGCGACCGGCGCCCTGGTGCTTCTGCGCCGCAAACGCGCTCGTTGAGCGCCCCGTTCGAGCACATGCGCCGCATCTCCCGCAAAGGACCCGAGCGACTCGGCACGCGAAGGATACCAGAGAGTCGGCACGCGAAGGACCCGACCGACTCGGCATGCGCTCGATGGCGAACACGCGGAACTCGCGCGCTCAGCGACCGCACATCCTGGACAGCGCCGATCAGCGACGGCCCCGATCAGTCCCGGATCGGGAAGGCCGACCCATCCCGCAAATGAGCCGCCCCGAGCGAATGTTGGAGTCCCGACCTGGCGGCCTCCGGGCGGTTGGATAGTCGCGAATCGCCCAAGACGGCCTCGAGCCCTCTGAAACCCGCCGGCGAAGGCCGCGAAGACCCTTGACCAACGGCCGTAGCCCTCGATAATGGCGCCAGATGCAACTTGCGGGCGTAATTCAGTGGTAGAATGCCAGCTTCCCAAGCTGGACGTCGTCGGTTCGAATCCGATCGCCCGCTTTTGAATGGAAGTGCTTGCAAGGCCTGGACTTACGAGTCCGGGCCTTCTTGCTTGAGAGGGGCCAATGTCCTATAAAAACCGCGTTTTCGGAGTAGTGGGTCAAAAGTGGGTCAGTGCTCTCCGAAGGAAACCTGCACCCATGCGCACTCCGAAGAGGTAGCATCGAATCCTGTGGAAACTGAATGAAAGGTGGGGCATCCTCCAAGGTTGTTTCGAGGACCTTTTCCACAGGAGGAGCCCGATGGCTACTACAACAGGACCACGCGGCGGCGTCAAGCGGCAGGATCGGAATGGGGGCGACGAGGCGGGTGGGGTGGTGGCCGACCAACTCGAGGAGCTGGCCCGCCAGGGAGCCCGGGAGATGCTCATGGCGGCCCTGCAGGACGAGCGCGACGCCTACCTCGGCCGTGGCCGCTACGAGCGGAGCGACGTTCATCGCGGCTACCGCAACGGCCGCACGCCGCACCGCCTGTCGTTGCCGCACTTCTTGCCCTTCCGTTTGCGGTCCAGACGGGCCAGCTCCTGCGCCGTCGGCGTCTGGATGCCCGATTCCGTAGCCAGCCCGGTCAGGAACTCCCCATAGGTTTCGCCTGTTTCCTTCCGCACGATGGAGCGCATGGCCGCATTGGCCTCCATGGTCGAGGCGTCCACAGCCAGAGTC
>DATKXO010000245.1:0-10354 GCA_035528995.1 Phycisphaerae bacterium
TCGGAACTGCTTGCGGCTGGCATGCTGGATGCGCTCGGGCCGGCTGCAGAACAGCTCCAGTTCCAGGAGCTGATACAGCGAGGGGGGACGATCGCCGGGCGGGACGTGGAGGTACCTGGTGTAGAGGTCCTCGTCGGGCCGGGGCGGGTTGTCGGACGGCTTCTGCTGGCTCACTCGTCCTTCTCCATCAGTCGGGTGACGGACCGGGCCATGTGATCAAGCTCGGTGGGCTGGAAGCCGGACTCGCGCTCGATCTCGGTTTCGGCGGTGGTTTGGTGGGTGAGTTCGATGGCCTTGACGTGCAAGCGTCCGCTGGGGTCATATCGGAAGGTGACCTCGACGGGAGCGCCCTGGGGCAGCCCGGGGGGCAGGTTGCGGATGACACACTCGCCGATCTGGGTGCAGGCGGTGGGCTCTCGGCTCTCGCCCTCGACGATTCGCAGGCGCACCATCCACTGGTCCGGGGCCTCGGTGCCGAAGACCTTGGTCCGGGTGGTGGGCAGCGGGGTGTTCCGTGGGATGATCGGCGAGTTGACGATGCGGTGCTCGCGAGAGGCGCGGACCACGACGCCGAGGCTGTGGGCGTTGACATTCTGGAGCTTGATGTTTCGGGCGGCGGCCAGGACGGACTCGTCAAAACCGTCCTGGCGGACGTCGTCGTCGTCGTCATCGATGACTTTCACGGCCTGGTCGTCGGCGTCGCGTGCGCCGTCGACCGGGACGGATACGGCGGCCTGGTCTCGATCCAGGGCCAGGATGGCGGCATGGATGGCGGCCCCGTGAGCGACAATCTGGTCGGGAGCGGAGGCCATGGTAGGCCTCTTTCCGCTGATCCGCTCGAGCATGTCGTGCACCATGGGCATCCTGGTAGAGCCACCGACCAGGAGGATCTCGTCGATGCGGTCCCAGGTCAGCATGGCGTCCTCGAGCAACATCTCGGTGGACAACTGGGTGCGGGTGAGCAGATCGGCGGTGAGCTCCTCGAACTGGCCGCGGGTGACGGGCATGTGCAGCTTGCGGCCCATGTGCTCGACGATGACGGTGGTCTGATCGCGCACCGAAAGGGATCGCTTGGCCAGCTCGCAGGTGGCGCGGAAGCGCAGGGCCGTGCCGGGGTCGTCGCGAGGATCGGGGCCAAAGCGCCGGCCGAACTCGTCGGCCACAAAGGCCAGCAGGCGCTGGTCCCAATCGACGCCGCCGAGCCGGACTTCGCCGCCGGTGGCCAAGACCTCGAAGTTGCTGCTGTCGATGCGGATGACGGTGACGTCGAAGGTTCCGCCGCCGAGGTCGAAGACCAGGGTGGTGGTCGGCGCGGTGGTGGCGACGGCGGCGAGGTCGAGCCTGGCGGCCTCTCCGCCGCGGTCGAGGTACTGGCGAAAGGCGTCGGCCAAGGCGGCGGCGGTCGGCTCGTTGAGGACGCCGGCGACCTTGAGGCCGGCGATTCGCCCGGCGTCTTCGGTGGCCTTGCGACGATTATCACCGAAGTAGGCGGGCACGGTGATGACGGCCTCGCGCACGTCTCCGATCGTGGGGCGGGCGTCGATGACGAGCTGCTTGAGGACCAAGGCGGAGAGGGCCTCGGGGGAGAGCTCCTTGCCACCGACCGGCTGGCGGTAGAACTTCTCGCCCATGTCGCGTTTGAAGTCGAGGGCGGTGCAGTCGGGCCTCTCCGAGGCCCGGGCCAGGGCCTCGCGACCCACGAGGATCTTGCGGTTGGGAAGGATCTGTACGACGGAGGGAGTAACGAGCTCGCCGTCGTGATTCTCGACGGTCACAGGTTGGCCATGCGCGTCCAGGTAGGCGAGGGCCGAATAGGTTGTGCCCAGATCGATTCCGACGATCCTGCCACGCGGGCGGGCCATAGCACGTGGTACTCCAGATCACGCGAGATCAGACGGACGCCACGGTCAAGTGTACGGGGCTTGGGGGCGACTTTCAATTGCCCCGATTCAGACGGCGGTCATGGCAAGAAGGGCCTACTCGATGGCGTCTCGTTTGGGACGCACGCGGCGCAGAGGGCGACACGGGTCGGTCCGGGGCCGGTGCGAAGAGCGCCGGAGGAGGCACGGCGAGGTCCGCCAAAGCGCATCAACAACCGGGGCGCCCGGGCGGCACAGAGAGATCGGAAGCGGTAACAAGTCTGTAACAGAGCCGGGCCGACCGGCGCGGCGATCGTGGGGGCGACCCGGCCACCATGAGTCCAGGGCGGCGCCCGGCCTGGCGGCAGGCGGCCCGGCGAGATCGGTCAGGGACGCGTTCTCCGGGCAGGTGGGCGAGATTCCCGGCCGGGGGCGCGTCGCGAGCCGTGGCCCGCCACCGGGCAGGGCCCCACAGGGCGGGCTGCGGCGCGTGTTGGCCGCCCGGCGGGCGCGCTATCGTCGCCCCTTGTGCCGGTCGATGGAAATATCCTATAAACTGTGAAACAAGAGGCGAAGAGGTGCTTGGAGCGCTGCCTGGCAGGAGAGACCGTAGAGGCACGTCGGGCGGAACGAGCTTTGGAGAAAGCCATGTATGGCGACAGGATCGGTTGCACGAACGGGTTAGCGGGTGAACACGGGGCCCGGTCCGGTTTGCGGCAACGCGCTTGGGTGGCGCTGTGGGCGCTGGCGTGTGGTGTGGGCTTGACGGGGGGCACGGCGCTGGCCCAGGAAGGCGGCCAGACCGGTGCAGCCGACCAGAAGGCGCCTGACCACAAGGCTCAGGACGCGTCGCAGGAGCCGCCGTCAGCAGAGGAAGGGCCACAGGAGAAGGCGACAGCGACAGGAGAAGGCAAGAAGGCCGCGCAATCCAGGGTGTCCAAGGGCGCCGGCGGCGGTGACAAGGCGAGCAGCCGCGACGGGCGTCGAGGCAAGAACGGCCCGCAGGGGCCGATCGCGACCGAGACGCCCACCGGGCCGGTGACCGGGGCCCCGGCGATTCGCTGTTCCGAAACGGTCAAGGAGTTCGGGCTCCGTTGGGCCGGCCCCCCCGCGCAGCACACGTTCACCTTGCGCAACGAAGGTGACCAATCGCTGGAGATTCAGAAGGTGAAGACCTCCTGCGGGTGCACGGTGGCGAGGAACTGGACGAGGAAGATCCCGCCGGGCGGCGAGGGCTCGATCCCGGTGACGCTGGCCACGACGAGAGTGGGCACGAAGTTCAGCAAGACGATCACGGTGAGCAGCAACGACCCGGTGACGCCGCGGCTGCAGTTGAAGATACAGGGCGAACTGAAGCGTCCGGTGGACATGCAACCGGCGCGGATCGACTTCGGGCAGGTGAAGGCGAACACGAAAGAAACGCAAGTGGCCACGTTGACCAACAACATGGCGAGGCCGCTGGAACTGACCATGCCGGAGCGGACCAGGGAAGGTCCGTTCAGCGTAGAACTGGTGGAGCAGGAGCCGGGCAAGGTCTACGAGATCAAGGTGCAGGCCAAGCCGCCCTACCAGCCGAAGCTCAACCGCGCCAAGTTCGAGGTGAAGACGAATCTGTCCGAACAGCCGCAGGTGAGCATCACGGTGAGCGCCATCCTCCGACCCCGGCTGGACGTCAATCCGGAGCAGTTGACGGTGAAGAAGGCTGAGCCGAGGGAACGCACCCAATACCTGCGTTTCGCGAACAACGGCCAGACGCCGGTCAAAGTGCTGTCGGCGCAGGCTGACGACGAGAACCTGCGTCTTCTGGTCAAGGAGCAGGAGGAGGGCAAGCAGTACCAGATTCTGGTGACCATCCCGGCCGACTACATGCCGCCGCAGGAGGGCAGGACGATCACCATCAAGACCGACGACCCGGAGATGCCGGAGATGACGGTGCCGGTCGTGGGGCGCCCCTTGCAGATGGATCGAAGGCCGGCCACGGGTCTGGTTGGCAAGCCGGCCCCCTCCTTCGAGTTTCCCACGTTCGATGACAAAGTGGTCAGCAGCGAGGAGTACCAGGGCAAAGTCGTGCTGCTCGACTTTTACGCGAGCTGGTGCGGGTTCTGCAAGAAGCAGTTGCCGGTGGTCAGCGATCTGTACAAGAGGAAATACGCGGACAATGCCGAGGTGCGATTCCTGGCCATCAGCGAGGACCGGATCGGCACGGGCGACGAAGCCAAGTCCAACAAGCGGGCCCGCACGAAAGAACAGGTCGCCACCTACTATGCCAAGATCGGCGGAGCATTCCCGGCCGTCCTGGACCCGACGGGCATCGGCGGGTCGCACTTCCTGATCAAGAACCGCGACTATCCGGCCATCGTTCTGATCGGGCAGGACGGCATCGTCCAGGCCGTCCATTTCCGAGAGGCGACGGACCTGTCGAGGCAACTGGCGATACAGATCGACACGTTACTGTCGGGCAAGAGCCGTGAGGCCTTTCCGCCGGACGCGCCGCCGATCCCGGTGATCGGCGCGCGGCAGTCCAGAGCTACGGTCGGTGACGCGTCCGGCGTGAAGCAGGGCACACTGGGTAAGGATGGGGCGGCCAGACCGGGGAAGAGCACCGGCCCCATCATGGGCCGCGGCAAAGGCCGGACGGCGAAGGACCCAGCGGCGGGCGCCAAAACCCCCGGAGCGGAATCGGACCAGGGTGAAACGCCGCAGGCGGGAACACCCGAGAGGGAGGCGCCCCAGACCGGCCCGGCAGACAGCGGCCAGCCGAAGGCGGAGCAACCCAAGGGGCAGGCGCCGGGGAACCAGGAGCCGGCAGGCGGCGACAAGTAGCGACTTTCCCGTTTGGAACGACTTGCCGGCGTTGCGGCCGTCATTACCGGGTCGCAGCGCCGGCTCTATTTCGGGAGAGCATTGTGTGTCCCAAGCGGTAGCGGTGTCCGCGTCGGGCGGTGGCGTTATGGCAGGGGCAGCCCCATCCCGGCTCAACCGCGCAGGCGAGGGGCTATTCTTCGCGATCGGGTTCCTGCCGGGGGGCTTGCGGTTCGCCGTCAGGCGTAGTGCCGCGAGCGCGGTTCCAACCGCCCCCGCGACCCGGTTCGCGGCCATGCCCGCGACCACGGCCGGCACCGCGATCCCCCCAATCGCCGCGCTCGGGGCGATCGCCAACTCGGCCGCCCCTGCCCACGCCCCGGCCTTCGCCCCGGCCCCAGCCCATTCCGTGGTGGCCGCGGACACCCTCGGCAAGAATGTCGAAGAGCTTCTGCTGCTGGCGAGGGTCGAGTTCGCTACGCACGAGAAGGAGATGCTCGGTGACGCGGCGTTCCAGGCGGGCGCGGGCGTCGATGATCAGCTCGACAGCGGCGCGGATGTCTTCGTCGGCCGATTCGGCGTCGTTGAAGAGTTCGGCCAGGCGCTCGCGGCAGCCTGCGAGTTCGGTGCGCAAGTTGTCCAACTCCGTTCGGAAGGCAGGATCGCGGGCTTCGATCTCGGCCATACGCTCCGGGCCGACGCCCAGACAACCGCCCCAGCGGGGCGCGTCGACGCAAGGGGGCTTTTCCGGCGGGGCAGCCTCCTGGGAGCGTGCCTGCATGGATCCGACCAGGCCGCCCAGGAAGGCCACCAGCGACAGGGCCAAAATCGAGATTGTGGTTCTCTGGATCATCCGGCATCCTCCGTCGGCTGCTGGTCAGTGGAGAGCCAGGTTTCGGGCAAACCCGTAGCGGAAAGCGCGGCCAACTCGTCGAGACCCAAGGCTTCGATGAGTTCTTCTTCGGGCACTGTACCGTTGGGCTGGCTAACGCGGCCAGCCGGCTGGCCCACCCACGAACCAGCCAGCCAGCCGAGACCGAGCGCCACCGCGATGCTGGCCGCCGCCCGCAACAGGGCGGGCGGCGTCCTCGGCACCCAGACGGTTGGGCGCATTGCCTCGCGCTCGGCCGCCAGCCTCACGGCCGGCCACAGATCGGACGTGACCTCTTCCTCATCTCCGGCGGCCAGAACCTGCCAGGTTATCTGAAGTTCGGCCAACGTCGCCGCACACGCCCGGCAGTGGGTGAGGTGGCGGCGGATGTTTTGGGAAGGTCCGTCGTCCAGTTCACCCGCCAGCAGGCGGATCAGATCGGCATCGTTTGGGCAGGACATAACTTGGGCTCCAACTGTTGAACGCGTCAGCGGCGAGACTCCTGCGATGCCGGGGCACCAGTTTTCGGGGCCAGGTGGGCCAAATCTCGCCGTAATTGGCGGTAGGCCCGTACGAGACAGGACTCGACCGCAGATTCGGTCCAGCCGGTCAGGTCGGCGACTTCGCGCATGGTGCGGCCGTCGAGACGGTGCAGGACGACGGCAAGCCGCTGGCGCGGGGGCAGAGCGGCCACCGCTTGACGCACGGCGGCACGCATCTCGGAATCAGCCAGGCGAGCCGCCGGGTCGGTGGGAGAGGTCTCGGGCTCGGCGGCGGTCAACTCACCGGCAGGACGCCACCGCCGACGATGGTCCCAGCACAGATTGACGACGATGCGATGGAGCCAGGTGGTGAACCTGGCCGACGGCCGGTAGCGGTCGGCGGCCCGGTACACGCGCAGGAAGGCCTCCTGTGCGACGTCTTCGGCCACGTCCGGGTTGGCGGTGATCCGGCGGGCGAGGCGGAGGGTCCGGCCCTGGTGCCTTTCGACCAGGCGTCCCAATGCAGCAACGTCCCCCGCCGCGAGGGCGGACATCAGGGCCTCGTCGCTGACCGGGTCGGTTTCCAAGGGCCTGCTCACAGGGCGCGGGGCGGGACTATGGGTTCCGCCGGCCGACGTCACAGGCAATCTTAACCCTGGAGTGCCGCCGTGGCGATTCATGGCTGGTGATCAGTGCCTCGATAACCGCCGGCATCAGGCAGGCCTGGGCTGCCAGTGCGGGGCAAGAAGGAACGGCGGGAAGGCGTTGGGACGCTTTCCCGCCGTATCGCCTTTTCGATTATGGCCACGCATCGATCACCCGCGACGGAACCGAAACTCCGCAGGCGCGTCGCCTGGCGACCGTCCCGGCGGGGTTATCGGCCGCGGTTCCCGCGTTTCCCGGGTTTCCCGGGTTTCTGCGGCGGGTCGGCCCAGCGCTGCTGGATGATCTCGACGACGGCCGGGTCATCCGAGGTGATCTCGATGATCACGCCGTTGTCCGTCTGGGTGACGGTGCGTTGGGCACCCTCGATCGGTCCGAAGCCTTCGTGTGGAGGACCGCCACGTCCCCAGCCTTGCCCTGGGCCGCCGGGACCACGCCCGTGTCCGCGACCTTTCCCGCGACCTTCCCCGCGACCCATCCCGCGACCTTCGCCGCGAGCCTTGCGGTCCGGGCGCGGACCGCGATCGGCCATGGGCCGGTCTTGCACGTCGGCCGCTCGATCCTGGATCTTGGCGACGACGTCCGGGTCATCCGAAGTGATCTGAACGGTCACACCGTTTTCGGTGTTGGTGACGGTGCGTTCGGCGCCTTCGACCATGCAGGGTCCCCAACCGCCGGGGCCGGGGCCGCGGCCGTGGCCCATGCCCGGTCCCTGGGCGGCACGGGCCTGGATGGTCTCGACGACGGCGGGGTCGTCGGAGCTGATCTCAATGCTGACGCCGTTGTCGGTGTTGGTCACCGTGTGCGTGGCACCTTCGATGCCGCAAAGGCCTCGCTCGGCCCGTCCGGCCCCATGCCCTTTGCCACAGCCCTTCGGGAAATCGGCATGGAACGCCTGGATGGCCTCGACGACTTCGGGGTTATCCGACGTGACCTGGATGATGACGCCGGTTTCGGTATTGGTCACCGTGCGCTGGGCATCCTTGAAGCCGCAGGGTGGCGGGGCTCCGTCGTCCGTCTCGCCCTCCGGCGGTCCGGCGAGCACGGTCAGTGCGCCGACCATGCAGCAGGCTGATGCGAAAACCAAGAACACTCTGATTCGTCCGTTCATCGGTTGATCTCCCTGTTGCGTTGCGTGTAAACCCGACCAGCGGGCCGTCGGCTCTCGATCGTTCCGTCCGCGGCAACCGGTCTCCGTGTGCCCCCGGTGGGCTCACGAACCGTCCGTTCAACGCACCAGCGGCGTGCTCTCCTGCGAAAAAAAACGATGGTAGGCGGGATTGGCGAGTTTCGTCGGGTGGCCGGTTGGGAGGCACACGGCGGGCGAATCCCGTTCAGCGTTCCAGCCATTCGGCGCGGAGCTGGCAAGTCCGCTTCAGCTCGCTTTCTTCGGGGAGGTCGGCGGCGATGGCACGGAACATGGCGGCGGCCTCCGCCCGGCGATTGTCAAGGGCGAGCAGCTCAGCGCGGCAGAGTCGGGCCTTGAGGTCGGTCGGGGCCAAGCGGAAGGCGCGTTCGCCCAGCGTGCGGGCCTCGGGCAGGTCGCCGTCGGCCCTGCGATCGAGCAGCAGCATGGCCAGCTCGACGAGCAGGTCCGCGTTGTCGGGTTCGAGGTCGAGGGCTCGGCGGTAGCTGGCGATGCCTTCGTCGCGCCGATTGGCCATGACCAGAGCGACGGCCAGTCGATGGTGAAAGGCGGACACGTCGGCGAAGCGTGTCTGGACCTGGGCCAGTTGGGTCACGGCAGCATCAAGCTCACCCACGCCGGTCAGTTCGTCGGCCAATCGGATGAGGGCATCGAGGTCGTCCGGGTTCCGGGCTACGGCCTCACGGGCCTCGGTCAGGGCGCCGCGTGCGGGGGCGGCGACGGCCCGGCGGGCGTTGTCCAACAGCCGTTGGGTCCGGGGGTGCCCGGGAATCTGCACGTCGGCTATCTGCAAATGTTGAAAGGCCATGTCCGCGTCGCCGGCGCGCAGGTAGGCGGCGCCGAGCATGCGGTGGGCGTCGGTGAAGCCGAGGTCGATCTGGATGGAGCGTCGCATCAGGGCGATGCCGTCCTGGTAGCGCCCGTTACGGGTCAGCCAATCTCCGTACAACAGCACCGATCGGATTGCGTTGGGGTGATCCCGGTAGGCGGAGGCGTAGAGCGTGCCCTCGTTGCGCCACTCGGTGTTGCGAATCCAGGATCGGGCCAGGCCGGCGACCACG
The DNA here is from genome assembly GCA_035528995.1 of Phycisphaerae bacterium. GTDB lineage: Bacteria > Planctomycetota > Phycisphaerae > UBA1845 > UBA1845 > DATKXO01. The sequence goes on from DATKXO010000245.1 coordinate 8,886, forward strand.
GCGAGGGCAGCCAGTGCGCCGATCGCGGTGCGCATGGCGGAAGGGCGCCCCACCGCTCGCGCGACGGCCCGCTGGGTGAGCGCACCGGCCCATTGTCCGACGATGACGGCCACCCAGATCGAGGGCAGGTACCAGACGCGTTCGGCGAAGTACGTCTTGATCAGTAACACCGTGTTGGAGACCGGGAGGTAGCTGAGCAGGAGCGCGACGGTCAGGACGGCCGGCAGACGCTCACCGCGTCGCCACTTCGTCACGGACCAGGCGAGCAACAGGGCGAAGACAACAAGGCCGATCAGGGCGTGACCTTTGAGCAGGCTACCGGCCGGAGAGACCGCGAGAATCGAATAGTCGAGGCACAGGACCTGGGGCCAGAGGGTCTTGGCCCAATAGAGGCCCCAGAGTTGAAAGGCACCGCAGACACGCTCCCAGGTCGGGGCATCGGCCAGGACGTTGATGGTCTTGGTCAGGGTGACCGGTTGATAGAGGGCGCCGCCGAGGGCGACGAAGCGGAGCACGAGGTATACGACGGCCGCCAGGACGAGGGACGCACCGGCCGGTATCCATCGGGCGGCAAGGCCCGACGCGTCCGGACGACCGGGCGCAGGTCGACCGCCCCACCGGGTGACATGCTGGTACCAAGCCAGCAGCGGCACCAGCGGGAGGACGACGACACCGCTCTCCTTCGAGCAGCATGCAGCCAGGACACAGAGCGCTCCGCCGGCCACGGTCAGGGGGCGTCGCGGTCGGGCGAACAGTTCGAGGGCCAGGAGGGTGAAAGCGGCCGCCAGCAACTCAGCGCGGCCGACGACGTTGTTGACGGCTTCGGTGTGGATGGGAAGGACGGCGAAGATCGACCCGGCGACCAGTGCGGCGGTCAACGAGCCGGTGAGCCTGCAGGTCAGCCGGTAGACCAACACGGTCACGAGTGCGTGCAGGACGATGTTGACCGCATGGTAGGGCGATGGGTTCAGCCCGCCGATCGCGTGGTTGAGGCGATAGGAGAGGACGGCCAGCGGGCGGTAGAGCAGGTCGCGATACGGGGTGGCGAGGGGGTCTGCGTGCCAGTAGTCCTGGAGCCAGAGGGCGCCCCACTGCCCCGGCTGGGTGACCAGGGGGTTCTGCACGATGATGGGCAGGTCGTCATCGCAGAAATCATTGCCCAGCGTGTTGGCATAACACAGGACGGCGAGGAGGGCGCAGATGAGCGGGCAGAGCCGCGCGAACGCGCGTGGGTAAGACTCTCGAACGCACACGACGGGCAGTATACAGGGAGATGGTGAAGGTCGCCCACGGGGTTGGGCTTCGCCCATCCTGGTCGTGCTTCGCCCATCCCGGTCGTGCTTCGCCCATCGTGGTCGTGCTTCGCCTGCGGCTACATTCCTCCGGGACCTCCGGGGCGGTTCGTGACGTTCCGGGGCGGCGGGCGGGGAGTTCAGAGTTGCGAGTTGTGAGTGGCGATGGGCGGGGAC
>DATKXO010000246.1:0-2638 GCA_035528995.1 Phycisphaerae bacterium
TCGATGTGGACAAAGTTGAGTTTCACGCCGATTTCCCGGTGAAGTGACCCGTCAGCGGCCAGGACCCGGTACGTGAAGTTCCCGGGGCCCGGGTCGCCCGGCTCCAGACCATGAAAGGCCGCAATGCTGGCCTGCGCATACTGGTCGTCTTCGGGCGCGTTCATGCCCTTGCCCCCGGGCCACACCAGGTCGACCGTCCCGGAGAAGCGATTTTCGTCTGCCTGTCCGGGGGTCCCCCGGGCGGCCAGTTCGTCGGCACCAGGAGCCGTCGGAGCTGAACCACCGCACGCCCCGATCGCGGTAGCCAGGGCAGCCGCCGTCAGCAACCGACCGCGGCGCGGAGGTCTCATCGTTCGTCCGTTCGCTCGCATTCTTGCCTCCTATTTGGCTCTATGACCCTGCCGGCAGGGGATCGCCGGCAGGGTCTCGCGGTGGGTGGGGCCGCGTCAGCTAGTTCCGTCCCCCCTTCTTTCCACCACCTCCACCGCCGCCTCCGCCACCACCGCGCTCGAGGATGCGGACGTCGATGTACGTGAGGTTGCCGCCGATCAGCTCTCCGGTTTCACCGTCGAAGTCGGCCGGTATGAGCACTCCAGTCGCGCCGCCGCCGGGCTCTTCACCCTCCTCGGCCGCCGCCGTCACTACTTCCTCTTCAAGCGGGACAATGATCTGCGTGACACCATCCGTGAAGAACGTGTTCTGGACGGCGTTGCCGCACACCTGGTCGAAGCTGAAGGTGATGCGGTAGTCGCCTGCCCCTTCGTTTAGAGTGCGGACGTTCCATGTGTAGCCGTAGATGATCCGACCCTTGACGTTGATCTCGGCCGAGTAGTAGCCGGGACCGTCGCCGCCCTCGTGGACGGGGTTGTTGAAGATCGGTGGGCTGATCAGGTCGTCTTCATATCCTTCGGGTTCCGTCCAGCCGAGTGTCGGCTCCCAGACGAGGTTCGCCAACTCCGCGTCATCGCGCTCAACCAGGAGTTTCTGGATCGTGAGCCGCGCGCAGTAGGAGTAGACGGTGGCTCGCGTGCCCGGACCCGTGACCGCGACGGGCGGGTCGGTTGGCGTGGCGGCGAGCCCGTGCACCTCGTCGATGCCCCAGCCCGACGTGTGCCGCATCTCGTACTCGGTCATCGGCTCCATGAGATCCTGGAACAGCACGACTTCCGTGCGAACCTGGGACCTCGTGTACCAGTCGCCCGATTCCAGGTTGTCCCCCCAGTCGATCCAGTGGACGTCGAGCGGAACCGCACTGACATCGGCCGAGCCCGCCTGCCAGACGCTTTTCTGGTCTTTCTGCAGGTAGGCGCGCACCAGGTCCATGGGGTTGTCGGCCGTGGGCTCGCCCGCGACTCTGCTCAGGTCCACCACTCCGGGTGTGGCGTCATCACACAACGGAAGCCCGTCGGGGTTCAGATCCAGGTTCGCTTCGTCCGGGTCCGGGGAGCAGCTGGCGGGCGTGACGTCGGGATCGACCCCGTTCGTCCCCCACTGGTACCACCAGACTCCGTTGAGGACAGGCTCTGCTCCCGGGGTTCCGGGCACCACCTTGGTAATCCCTTCTGCCCACAGAACCGGGAACGAGAGGTTGTTGCCGGCGGTCTCACCGCCAGGCTTTCCTCCCTTGAAGACCGGTCCCTGCATCTCGCCACCCGGGTCCATCAGCGCTCCGTCGTCGCACGCCACGGACAACATCGTGAGTACGGCGAGCGAGCAGGCCAGGATCTTGTGTAGCGGCATCATAAGCCCCTCCGCGCTACGCGAGCCTCAGACGAGGCCCTCTGATTCAACATCGGCGGAAGCCGCCGGCCCGTTTGCTCTCATCTCCATCTATGTGACGGTGTGCCTGACTGTCCGGAGCACTCCGGCACTGAAAGCATTGGGCCGCGTGGGAGGTGCGCCCGGTATGCGCACACCCTGATGCCTGGGAGGTCATTCATGGCAAGCAGTGGACCGCAATCCGGACGGCGACCGAGAAGCTGCGAGCGAATGATTCCGCAACAACTTGCGGCGGCCACCGGGAAACGTGGCCTGGCCTTCCGATGTCGCGGTCTGGTAGCGGCGGCGAATTCGGATGTCGCGTTCTGGCCGAAAGGGTCACCTGCCGATGACGCGTTCAGCGGCCGTCTGGAGGTTCAGAAAATTTGCCGGCCGGGTGAGAAACCGGCATATTGTTCGCTAGTCGGCCCCACCGTTCGTGCCCCCCTCTCGATGTCCCGTAACGGGATGCCCGTCTCGTGTAGCCATTCGCAGCCGGGCGCCGCCGATGCTACGCGCAGATGCGCGGGGGAAGTGACGTATGATCAGGGCCGCCCTCATACTCCTGTTTCTGGTTCTTCCGGAGTTTTCGGCCGACTGCCTGGCAGCGACTGACCCGCACGTTCCAGCATCAACCAGGGTCGATTGCACCAGGTCTCGACACGACAAGGGTCGAAGAGACAGGCAGCCGGGTTCACCGGGTCATGAGGCCGAGTCCCGGTGCCGGTGCTGCGGCCTCCTGGGACAGTCGGCGGCGATTACTGAAATCCTCGAGGTGTGCGACCGGGTCGCGGCCACCGACGCCACGCTGCTGATCACGGGAGAGACCGGGACCGGAAAGGACCTGCTCGCCCGCTGCATTCACGTCCACTCAAGGCGG
>DATKXO010000247.1:0-16849 GCA_035528995.1 Phycisphaerae bacterium
CAACTGCTCCTGGCGATGGGGGACGAGGTATTCGAAGGTGTACCTGCCGGCGTTGAGGTCGTAGATGGAGTAGTTTCCCTCGCGGCGGGGAATGACCGAGCCGGGCGCGTTGGAGGATCGGCCGCCCTTCATGCGCACCCAGGAATCAATGGGGTGGGTGGGCCGGACGTCGATGGGCCCGTCCTGGAGGGGCGTATAAAAGTGGACCTGCCAGCCGGTGCTGAGTCCCGGCCAGAGGTTAACCGGCTCATCGAAGGCCCGAGTCTCCATGCCGGCGCAGCCGCACAGGGTGACGAGCAGCGCGCCGGCCAGAGCTACCTGGACAGCGGCGCGGCAGGTGCCGCGTGCGGGGCGTGGTCGTTTCGGGCGGGGTGAGGCGGGCATGTCGGGGCGAAGTCTTCGGGCGTGGGTCATGGGAACATCGTCCTCTCAGTGGGCAGGTTGCTGACTCGACCGCCTTGCCGGGCGGCACGAGCCGCCCACCGGCGAGCATGGGGCGTTCGAGCTGAAGCTCGGTTGTACTGCCGCAGCGCTCCGCACGTGCACCGGGCAACCAGTGGCGGCGAGACCTCCGAAAAGGCGGAGGAAACCGGCTCGCACACCGCCGTGAAAGCTAGCACAACACCCCAGCGAGGGCAAGGGCCCGGGGGTGCAAAACGCCGTCCGTGGCCGACTTGACGCTGGGGGGGCGTTGACGTTGAATGGGCTGCCTGCAGGACGTGGGCTCGCGAGGTGAGCCGTGTCAGGTATGCCTCCAGGGTGCCCGAATCCGCCCCCCGGCCCCTCCGGCGATGACGGGCCGGGGCTGACGGATGAGCAGCGCATGCTGTTGGACCTCCGGGACGTGCTTTACGAGGGGAGCTGGGAAGATTTTCGCCGGGATCTGGAGGCCCGCCAGTCGGCCGAGCCGCACGTGTTCGAGATCGTGCCGCCCTCCCCCAGGCTCCAGGAGGCGATCGCCCGGCACCTGGAGGTCATCGAGGAACTGGAGCAGTGGGAACGCCAGCACGGGCGGAGGCTGCGTGGCACGACCTGAAGCGCCCGGGAGGGGTGGGGGGTGACCTTCCGCTCGGCGAACGACGCTCCGGCGACACGGCGAAGCGGGTTGTGTTCCCGGCGGCGGTTGGCGACGACGTTCCCGGGCGGGTGAGGCCCGGGGCGAGCGGACGGGCGAGCCGGTCGTTGGAGCGAAAAGGAGAATCGTCCCATGACGATGCTGGTAGTGGTCCTGACGACGCTGGTCGCGGTCGGCCCTTACGTGCCGGAATCCAGCGATTACCTGGCCGGCGTGGACCTGAAGGCGATCGGCCTGCAGAGGTACTGGGAGACGGACGTGCGCGGCGAATCGGGCGACGCACCGCTGAGCGCTCATCTTCGGGACGATAGCCTGTACGTGATGACGCGTCGGGGTCGCCTGGTGGCCCTGCATGCGCCGACCGGGCTGGCCCTGTGGGCCCGCACTCTGGGCGAGCGCAGGACGGCGATGTACCCGCCGTCGCACCTGTGGACGGCGGACGGGCCGGGGGCGACCGTGGTGGTCGTCGGTCGGACCATCCACGTCCTCGATCGCCTAAGCGGTGAGACGCTGGGCGAATTCGCGCTGGAGTTCGCGCCGGGCACCGAGGCCGTGGGGGACCACGAGACGTTGTTGATGGGCAATCTGGACGGCCACGTGACGGCCCTGAAGTGGGACGTATTGGCGGGGGGGCGCCCCGTGCAGCATTGGCGGGTGCGCGTGGGCGGTGCGATCGCACCCGGGCTGGTGTTCGACGGCAGGAATCTGTTCTTCGGCTCGGCCGACGGGAACGTGTACTCGTGTGTGGGGTACAACCGGGTTCGGAACTGGTCGTTCGGCACGGCGGGCCCGGTGCAGGCTGGGGTGGTGCTGCACGAAGGCGGGCTGTTCGTGGCCAGTCGCGATCGGTCGTTGTATCGGCTGGACGCGGGGGTGGGCGTGGTGCGGTGGCAGCGACGCCTGCCGACGCCGTTGGCGGACAGCCCGGTGGTCGTGGGTCAGACGGTGTATCAGTTTGCGCCCGGCGAGGGGCTGTTCGCGATCGACGCGGACAGCGGGGAGATTCTGTGGCAGCGTGGGGAGGCCGGGGCGTTCGTGGCCGCCCGCGGTGAGCAGGCCTACCTGGCCGGTGCGGACGGGGAGCACCTGCTGGCGGTGGATAACCGGACGGGCGAGCTGTCGCGGTCACTGGAGATACCCCAGACGCGGGTGATCGTGTCCAACCCGAAGGACGACGCGATCTATCTGATATCGGCCTGGAATCGGGTGCTGTGTCTGCGGCCGGCGGACGTGCCCTATCTGACGCTGGAGGAGGTCGCGGCTCTGCGGGCGCGGTTGATGCGGGGCGGCGAGTAGGTCGGGGTCGGGCGGTGGCGGGTTGTCCGCTCCCTGACGGTCGCGGCTCGGATCGTGGGTCGGATCGCGGGCGGGGCATCGGGTGGCGTCGGGCGGACGTGATTGTCCCGGGTCGGTTTCCTCCAACACATCTATCGGAGAGCGCATCATGTCCGAGCGCACGATTCGGCGGGCGCTGATCAGCGTCTATGACAAGACGGGGATCGTCGATTTCGCCCGGGCGCTGGTTGAGGAGTTTGGCATCGAGATCATCTCGACCGGGGGGACGGCCGGGCTGCTGAAAGAGAACGACATACCGGTAACACTGGTTGAGGAGATCACCGGGTTTCCGGAGATGCTCGACGGTCGGGTGAAGACCCTGCACCCCAGAATACACGCGGCCATCCTGGCCGACCGGGACAATCCCGAGCACATGCGGCAGTTGGCGGAGCAGGGCATCGAGCCGATCGACATGGTGGTGGTGAACCTGTATCCGTTCGAGGAAACCATCGCCAAGCCGGATTGCACGTTCGAGGAAGCGATCGAGATGATCGATATCGGGGGCCCGTGTTTGCTGCGGGCGGCGGCGAAGAATCATCGTCATGTCGTCGTGCTGTGCGCACCGGGTCTCTATGCGGATGTCCTAGCCGTTCTTCGCGCCGATAGCCCCATCTCCGAATCACAGCTTCTGGCCTGGGCGGAAAGCTCGTTTGGCTGGACTTCGGAGTATGACGACGACGTCTGGGGATACCTGAACAAGCGCGTTTATCCCGACGACCGGTATGTGAAGGGCCGTAGTCCGGTGGACGAGGGCAAGGTCCTGCCGCTTTCCGCGGATTGGGATGGACTTCAGCGCAGCGAGCTACGGTACGGCGAGAACCCACACCAGCACGGGGGTCTTTATGAGCCGATATGGGGAGAGTGGGAGGGCGGTGTCGATACGGCCAATCTCGTGCTGAGCGACGTTCTGCAGGGTGAGATGTCATTCAACAATTATCTGGACGCCAACGCAGCGTTCGAGGTGTGTCGGGAGGTGGCTCGGGAGCACGCGGGGCGTTCGGTCGCAGTCTTTGTTAAGCATGGGAACTCGTGCGGTGTGGGCATCGCCGCCGATCCGATCGAGGCGTACGGCCGGGCATATCTGGGCGATCCTCTCGCTGCGTTCGGTGGCGTTCTTGCCCAGAGCGACAGGGTGGATGTCGAACTTGCGAGTGCGGTCATGGAGTCTCTTGATCGATGGGGCAGGGCTGCGGGTGCGCAGGCGTTCTTTGCGGAGGCGTGGGTTTCTCCGGAGTTCGCACCTGCTGCCATCACGGCGATCCGCAGTGGCAAGAAGTGGGGTGAGCGCGTCCGCCTGATCCCGGTGGTGGATATGCTGAAGCCGCCCAGCCCCGGCGAGTTTGATTTCCGGAAGATCACCGGGGGAATGATCGTTCAGAATCGCGACCTCGTCGGTTTAAACGAAGATCAGTGGAAGGTGGTCACCAAGCGTGAGCCCACGGAGGGGGAGATGAACGATCTGCGGCTGGCGTGGCTGGTGTGCAAGCACACCAAGAGCAACGCGGTCACGGTGTGCAGGGACGGGATGCTGATCGGGAACGGGGCCGGGCAGATGAGCCGGGTGATGAGCTGTCGGATCGCCACGTGGCTGGCCAAGGAGAACGGTCACGCGGACAAGCTGCCGGGGTCGGTGGCGGCGTCGGACGCGTTCTTCCCCTTTCGCGACGGGCCGGACATTCTGATCGAGGCCGGCGTGAGGGCGATCATCCAGCCGGGCGGGTCGAAGCGCGACGCGGAGACGATCGCGGCCTGCGACGAGCGCGAGGTGGCGATGCTCTTCACCGGCACGCGGCATTTCAAGCATTGACGGTTGACCGGCGCACGGGTGGACTGGTCCGCCGTCGGCGGACCCGCCAGTGTGCGCCCGGCCGACTTTCGCACACGGGCAGGCAAGCTGCCCGTGGCACCCGGCGATGATCTTTACCGGCACGCGGCACTTCAGGCATTGACGGTAAGAGACGCCGCAATCGACTCCGATTGTTGTATCGGGCTGGCCGTCTATAATGCCCGAACCGCGTCTCGAGGAAGACAACGCGCATGAAGCTGTATACGAAGAAGGGCGACGGCGGGCAGACGCAACTCGGCGACCGGAGCACGGTAACCAAGGACCATCCCCGCGTTGCGGCGTACGGCGAGGTGGACGAGCTGAACGCGTGCGTGGGGCTGGCTGCGGCCGCTTGCGATGACGCGGCGTGGTCCGGCCGGCTGCGGCGGGTGCAGGATCGGCTGTTCGTCGTGGGGGCGGAACTGGCCGATCCGTCGCGCGGGCCGCAGACACCGACGCTCGATGACCGGGACATCACGGCGCTGGAGGGCTGGATCGACGAGGCCTCGGGCGCGGTGGCGCCGCTGAAGAACTTCGTGCTGCCGGGAGGCAGTGAGCTGGCGGCCCGGCTGCATCTGGCCCGGACGGTGTGCCGGCGGGCGGAGCGATCGGTGGTGCGGTTGTCCGGTGACGAACAGGCCGATACCAGGGCCGTAGTATTCCTGAACCGCCTGGGCGATTTGCTGTTCGCCTGGGCCCGTCTGGCAAACCATCGCCGCGGCGTCGAGGACGTGTTGTGGCGTCCGCGGGGCGACTCGAAGGATTCATGAAGGTCATCCGCATCGCCGACCCGGATCAAGTCAGGCCGCTGCACGTCGTGCTGGCGTGTCTGGTGGTGGTGGTTCTGGCGGGCAACTGTCTGCTGACCAGCGGCGGGCAGCGCGAGGTGCTGCACGACGGGGCGGTGGACTGGAGCCCGAACTCGTCGCTGCGGGCGGTTGTCGAATTGCTCAACCTGGGGTTCACGCAGACCACGTCGAAGGGAGTGGAGATCAAGTCGCTGGTCTTCGGGGTGGGGTCGGCCCTGGCCATGATGGCGCTGGCCGTGGCGCTGGGCATCCGCCCGTCGGCAGGCGAGCAGGCGCCGATCGACGACGCCGGTGCCGGCTATTCGCCCGACGAAACGGGCGAAGACGAACAACTTGATCCGGCCGAGCTGGCCGTGCCCGGCGGGGCGATCGGCGGTGTCAGGCATAAGGCACACATCTCTCCGCTGATGGCGGCCCAGTTCATGATGCTGACGTTCGGGCTGTGGTCACTGGCGAGCTTTTTGTGGTCGAACGCTCCGGACTTCGCCCTGGCCGGCGGGATTCTGCTGGCCATCCAGTTGATGTGGGCCTTCGCGATCGGTCTGGGTCTGAACCGGATCGCGGCGCGATCGTGCGCTTATGCGCTGCTGGTGGTTTGCGTGGTCACGGCGCTGTTGGCCCTGTGGTATCACGACGAGCGCAACCCGACGCTGCGGGCCTCGTACCCGGTCGGCAACCCGCTGTTTCTGGCGGCGTGCCTGATACCGGGCATCCTGATCGGCGTGGGCGTCGCGATCGGGTGTATTCAAACGTGCGTCCGGCGATGGGGCGCCAAGTATCTGATCGGCATACTGGCCGCACTGGTCGCGATCGCGGTTCTGCTTTGGACGTTCAAGCTGACCGGTGCGCGCGGGCCGGCGGTGGGGCTGCTGGCGGGTGCCGGAGGCATGGCACTGTTTGCGTTGCGGGGGAGGGGGCGGAAGATCGCCGGCACGATCATGGTGGTCGTGCTGGTGGTGGCGCTTCTGTACGTTTACTCCCAGCGGGAGAGTTTTTCGGCGACGGGTCGGAGCGCGACGATTCGACTACGGCTGTTCGCCTGGTCGTACGGCTTCGATCTGGGGGCGGAGGCCCCGGTTCTGGGTCGCGGTCAGGGCGGCTTCGTGCTGGCGGGCGACGCGTCCGCGGCCGGTGACGACGTGCTGTCCGACCCGCTGGCTCTGGAAGCGCGGGTGGCCCACGCCCACAACGAGTGGCTGGAGACCTGGTGTGACCTGGGTTCGATTGGCCTGGTGGTGGTGTTGGCGGCGCTGGGCCTGACGTTTTGGGCCGGTGCTCGGGCGGTCAAGCGGATGCCGACGCCGTCTTTGCGGTGGTCGCTGATCGCGCTGCTGTCGTCGCTGTTGGGGCTGGTGGTGGAAGAGGGCGTGGGGGTGGGTCTGCGTCTGCCGGGGGTGCCGGCGGTTTACTTCACGGTCATCGGGCTGATCTGGGCGCTGTCGGCGACGGGGCGGCCGCGGTGGATCGAGGTCTTGCAGGCGTCGGCCTGGCGCAGGCTGCCGGCTTTCATCGTGCCGGCCGGCCTGGGGGTCGCGGCACTGGTGGCGAGTGTGCTGGACTTTCGGGCGGCGCGGGCGTTCCACGACGTGCCGGAGCGGCTGGCCCAACTCGAGTTCGATCAGGCGTTGGAGCTGGCGGACAGCGCCCGGCGGCATCAACTCGCACCGCAGGCGCGGCTGGACGCGACGCATCGGCTTTGTGCAACGTATCTGGGCATCGCCCGGAGCCTGCAGGTGGACGCGTTGCGGCTGGTGGAGGAGGCCGCCGCGGCCGACCCGCCCGATGAGCGACGTCTGGCGCGGGCCCAGGAAAGCGAGACCCGGGCTCTGGGTTATGTTCGAGCGGGGTTCAGCGAACTGAGCGAGCTGTTGAAGAAGTCGCCGTCGTCGTGGGGCTCCGGGATTCTGGAGCAAGGGTTCTACGTGGTGTTGGCGGAGTTCGACCGGGCGGCGGGTCGGCCGGAGAAGGTCCAGGCGAACCTGAATGCGGCGGCCGAGGCGTTGAAGCGCGAGCTGCGCCGTCGGCCATTCGATCCGGGCCTGGCGCTGATGTTCGTGGGCGTGGCGGGCCCGGGTACGGAGATCGGGTCGCTGTTCGAGGTTTTTGCCCGCCCGCTTCGTCACATGCAGATTCCGCCGCAGTACTTCGACTTTCTGCGCGAGGTGTTGGGGTCACCGGAGTTTGCGGAGGCGTTCACGACGGTGCATGGGGTGGCCCAGGCGGTCAGCGCCGATCAGGTTGTGGAGCAGTGGGCGGAGCCGTGGGCTCCGGAGATTCTGCGTCTGGCGGCGGTGATCTGGTTCATGCAGGGCCAGTTCGCGCAGTCGGAGGCCGAACTCGAGCAGGCGGCGGAGCTGTACGACGTCTTGTACGCCTCGGCGCCGATGGGGGCCGCTTCCTGCTACGCCGAGCTGGCCGACTCGCGGTTCTACGGCAACCCGGCCTCACCCGGCGGGGCGATCGAGGCGGCCCGCAAGGCGGTCGAGTTGGCCCCGGATTCCGAGTCCGGTCGGCACATCGCGGCGGCGGTTCGCAGCCGTATGGCCACCTACCAACTGGCGGCCGGGGAAGAGGAGTCGGCCCGGCAACTGCTCGGCTCGCTGGTCGAGGAGGTGGCGCCGGCCGTGCTGGACGCGGAGATCGGTCGGCGGTACTCGATGCTGGCCCACTCGGCCTCTCAGGGGGATTCGCCGCCGCGCAGTGTGGCCACCTGGGTGGAGCGAGCGCTGGTGCTGAACGCGGAGCACGAGATGGGCTGGGAGGCGGGGGAGTCGGTTCGGGTGCTGAGCCTGGCCCTGCAAATGGGTGCGGACATGCGGATCGTCGCGGCGTTTGTGGATCGGGTGCTGGCGGAGCGCCCGGACAGTGTTCCGCATCAGGCGTTGCGTGACGAGTTGCGTGCGGCGATGGGCCCGACGACGCAACCGGCCGCAACTCAGCCCGCTGCAACTCAGCCTGCCGCGATGCCTGAGGCGGGCGAGGGGCCCGCAAGTCGGCCGGCAGGTCCCGAAACATCTCCTTCGCGATAGCATCGGTCGGTTTGAGTCGGGAAGCGGCTGGAGCAGGGCCTCGGGTCGGGAGAGCCGTCCGGTTGTCATCGTCCCGGGCAGGCGGCATGATGCCGGGTGCGCCGCAGGCGCGGTCTGCACGTCCGGTGATGCGTGGTATTGAACTGAAGGAAGAAGGCCATGTTTCGCAAGCGACATCCGCCGGTGGGGTCGAGGCCCGGGACGCTGGTCATCAACTCTCACGCCCAGAAGACGGCGATCCGCGTGATGCAGTACACGACGGAAGGCGTGAAGGAGCAGGAGATCTCCGAGGTCGCCCAGCTCCGGGAGTATCTGGCCCAGGAGGCGGTGGTCTGGATCGACGTCCAGGGGCTGGGCGACGAGAAGACCCTTCGTTCGGTCGGAGATGTCTTCGGGCTGCATCCTCTGGTCCTGGAAGACGTGGTCAACGTGCCGCAGCGACCGAAGATCGAGGCGTACGATGAGCATCTGCTGTGCATCACCCGGATGGTCATGTTGGGCGAAGGGCCCAGCATCGAGCCGGAGCAGGTGAGTGTCATTCTGGGGCGCAACTACGTGCTGACGTTTCAGGAGCGGCACGGCGACGTGCTGGATCCGGTGCGGCAGCGCATCCGGCAGGGCAAGGGGTCGATCCGGAAGGCCGGGGCGGATTACCTGGCCTATGCGGTTCTGGACGCTGTGATCGACGGCTACTACCCGATCATGGAGGCTTTCGGCGAGTATCTGGAGTTTCTGGAGGACGAGATCGTGGTGGACCCCCGGGCGGCGATCCTGCAGAAGATTCACCGGGTCAAGCGCGAGCTTCTGGCCATCCGGAGGGCGATCTGGCCGCAGCGCGAGGCGGTCAACGCACTTATCCGCGATGACTGTCCGTACCTGACGGACGGGGTGCGGATGTACCTTCGGGACTGCTACGATCACTGCGTGCAGATCATCGACGTGGTGGAGACGTACCGGGAGCTGGCCGGCGGGCTGATGGACGTGTACCTGTCCAGCGTGGCCAACCGGCAGAACGAAGTGATGAAGGTGCTGACCATCATGGCGAGCATCTTCATACCGCTGACGTTCATGGCGGGGGTGTACGGGATGAACTTCCAGAACATGCCGGAACTCCAGAGTCGGTGGGGTTACCCGCTGCTGCTGGCCGGGATGGTGGCGGTGGCGGTCGGCCTGGTTCTCTTCTTCCGGCGCAAAGGGTGGCTCGGTCACAGGCCGCAGGCAGATGATGCGGATGTGTAGATGAGCGATGGCGGAGCGGTTCATTGAGATTCAGGTTCCGGCCGGGCGGGCGGCCGAGCTTCGCGACCTCGTAGCTCGTCACGAGGCGGTGGAGTCGTGGCAGGAGCCGGGCGAAGACGTGAAAGTCTTCAAGCTGTTCGTGCCGGCCGAGCAGGTGGAGAGCGTGCTGGACCCGGTCCAGGCGGCGTTTGGTGGTTCGGAGGAGTTCCGGGCGGTGGTCCTGTCCGTGGAGGCGACACTGCCCAAGCGAGCGGTTGCGGAGGCCGGCGAGGGCGACGTGTCGGCACCCGAGCCGGCCGCGTCCCAGGCGCCCGAGCGGGTGAGCCGGGAGGAGTTGTACGAGGACGTCAGCGGGTACGCGCGAATCACGCGCGTTTACCTGTGCATGGTGGTGCTGTCCACGATCGTCGCGGTGATCGGTATCTCGCGGAACAGTCCGGCGATTCTGATCGGGGCGATGGTGATTGCCCCGCTGTTGGGGCCGAACGTGGCCCTGTCGCTGGCGACGACGCTCGGTGACGCGGGCCTGGCACGGCGGGCGATCAGGGCCACGGCGTCGGGGCTGTTGTTGGCCGTGCTGGTCGCGCTTCTGGCCGGTTTGGTCGTGCCGTTGGAAGCCGCATCAGCGGAAGTTGTGTCCAGGACGGAGATCGGCCTGGGCGACCTGATTCTGGCGCTGGCGGCCGGAGCCGCGGGGGCGCTGGCGTTCACGAGCGGCGTTTCCTCGACGCTGGTTGGGGTGATGGTTGCGGTGGCGCTGCTACCACCGCTGGTGGTGTTCGCCATGCTGCTGACCGGCGGGCACGGGCACCAGTCGGTGGGGGCGCTGCTGCTGCTCATTTCCAACATCGTCTGCATCAATCTGGCGGGCGTGGCGACTTTTCTGGTGCAGGGCGTGAGCCCGCGGACCTGGTGGGAGACGGAGCGTTCCAAGCGAATGAGCCGCCGGGCCCTGGGCGTGTGGGTGGCGCTGCTGGTGGTCCTGGCGGGCCTGATCTGTTTGTCACGGTTTTCGGGCAGTTAGCGTTCGATATCGAGAGGCGCAATGAGGCGCCGGGCTTGCGCGGGTGCTTCATCCGAGGCGGGCAAGGTCCGGTCAGGCATCGGTCGGCGGCGGAGATCCGGCGGGCGGGAACGCAGGCGGGTGTCTGCCTTCCTCCCACCGGTGGTAGACCGTTCGATGGGGGTAGGGGATTTCGATTCCGACCTCGTCGAAGCGTTTCTTGATGCGGCGCAGGAACTCCCGCTTGATGGTCCATTGCTGCAAGGGCCTGGTCTTGACGATCAACTTGATGACGATGGCCGAGTCGCCCAGGGCGTCCAGGCCGAGGATTTCCGGCTCGCCGAGCATGAGGGGTTCGAAGTTCGGGTCCTGGTAGAGTTCCTTTCCGATCTGGGTGAGCACTTTCATGACGTTGTCGGCGTCCTCGTTGTAGCTGACGCCGATGTCCAGGACGGTCCGCGACCAGCCGTGGGTGAGGTTGCTGACCTTGGCGGCCTCGCCGTGGGGGATGAAGTGCACGACGCCTTCCAGATCGCGCAGCACGGTCATGCGCAGGGTGATGTGCTCGACCAGCCCGGCGGTGTCGCCGATCTTGATCACGTCGTTGACGGTGTACTGGTTCTCCAGAAGGATGATGAACCCGTAGAAGTAATCCTTGATGAGGCTTTGGGCGCCGAAGGCGACGGCCAGGCCCACGACCGCAGCACCGCCCAGCAGCGGGGCGATGTTGACTTCGATCTCGGCCAGCACCATGAAGACGCCTGCGATGATGATGGCGATGAAGGCGGCGTTGTGGAAGACGGAGGTCAGGGTCTTGGCGCGATTCTCGCGGTCCGCGGGTGCGCCGTGGTCGGCGGACCCCATGAGCAACCGGACGATGCGGTGCTCGGCGATTCTGGTGATCCACAACAGCACGAGCATGCCGACAATGATGCCGATGAGCCTCGGTCCGTGGTTGTAGACCCATCGGAGCATGTTGTGGGGCGAAAAGGGACTCTGGAGCTTCTCCAGCTCCTGCTGGGCCTGTTGGGCCTCCTGGCGGGTGCGATCCGCTTCGGAGAGGGCCGCTATCTGATCCGCCTGCAACTCCTGTAACTGGGCCTGCAACTGATCCATGCGGTCGATGTGCTGGGCGACCTCGGCTTCGGCCTGGGCCGATCGCTGGCGGGCGTCGCGGACCTTGGCCCAGAGGGCTTCGGCCTCTTCACGGGGGCCTCCCTCGGCCGACTTCTCGCGAGCCTGTTCGCTGAGCGCGTATTGCGTCTCTCGGGCGTTCTGCGTTTTCTTGCGGGCGGTCTCGAGGAGTTTGCGCTCGTTTTCGATGGCCGTCGTCAACGTCTGGACCCGCTCGGTGATGGACTGAGCCGCCTCCTCGGCGAGCTGGGCCTGGGCCTCCTTCTCCTGGGCCTGTTCCTGAGCTTTGACGACCTCTACGGTGGGGGGCTCGGCCGGCTTGTCGGCTGTGCCTTTCTCCGCCTCGGACTGACCATTCACCGGTGCGGGTGCCGGCGCCACGGTAGCAGGTGGGGCCACCTGCCCTGGCTCTTTCTGGTTCTTCTCGGATGGGGCCTGTTTCTGCTCGTCGGTCACGCCGGCGGGTGTTTCGGCGGGCTGGGGGGCAATCGCCGGACCATCGCCGGGTTTGGTGGTGGCCTGTGGAGGTGTCTGCAGGCGTGTGACGGCCTCGCGATCCTGCAGGAGTTTTTTCTCCAACGTGGCTACCTTCTCGCCGAGGGCGTTCTGTTCCTGGATGGCCAGGTCGAAGCGTTCCTTGGCCAGATCGCGGGTCTTCCTGAGCTTGTCGATCTCGCCCTGCAGGGCGTCGGCCTGAACGGTCGAGCCGGCCTCCTGAAGGTGCTTGAGTTGCTGCTTCTTCTCTTCGAGCTGCCGGTCAAGCTCGGTGAACTCGGCCTTGGCCTTGGCGTACTCGCTTTCCGGGGATTCGAGCCTGGTCTTGAGTTCGGCGAGCTGCTTCTCGGTATCCTGGATGCTGCGTTCGAGTTCGACGACGCGTTCGGCGTCGGTCTTCTTTTCGGTCGGCCGGTTGTCGGCCGGTGCCGCGGGACCGGGGGTAGTGGCAGGTTGGGTCTGCCCGGCCTGTTTCTCTGCAGGGCGGGCCGGCGGAGCGACGGACGCGATCACGGCCACTGACGCGATGAGGCACAACACAGCAGAGTGACGCACAACAACCTCCTCTTTGCCACTGGAATACGATGCGTCCGGGAGGTGATCACCGACAGCCGCACCACCGGTGACGACCCGATCCAGCCTCGGTGCGCTACGGGCATGATAATCGCAGACGGGGCTGGAGCCAATCCGGCGGGCCGATTCGGCTTTACGGACCACAGGGAGGACAGGCGGTCCGCCGAGGCAGGGGGGCGCAGGCGGCCGGCAGTGCCGGCCAATCGACCGGTAGTACCGGTCAATAAAGGAGTTGGGTTACAGACGAGTTGCCGCGTTTTCGGCCCTTCGGTGCGGCGCCGGGCGGAAGAGAGGGCACCGATACTTGACGGGCCACCTTGAGCGCACCTACGATGCGATAAGCGTGGGGGGCGCTTCCTTGATGGCACGCGTCGAGAGCGGGGAATCAAAGTTTCGGCTCACAAACCTGTCGGCGAGGTCGCGGGTGCCAGCGATTGGGATGACTGTTAACACTGTGCGCGGGGGGAGGGGGAATTGCTTGGCTGGTCGGCGATCCATCCTGAGTCTCCTGGTCATTGCAATGGCGATAAGCGGGTGTGGTGTCGGGCCGTCGGGCGCCGGTGGCGGAGGTAGCGTTGCGGGGGACTGCACTCCGGACTCGAACCCGGCCGACTGCTGCCCCGGGGGGCAGGCGCCCGTGTTCATCACGCTGATGGACGGCTCGGAGGTCTTCGACGGATGTGTAGCGACGGAGGGCCTGCTCGAGGACGGGAACGTCGGGGGCTCACAGGGCAAGCTGTCCGGCGAACCCAACGGCAGCTTCATGCAGGCCCTGCCGGTGCTCTACGACAATGACAACCTGGTCAAGCTACAGGGCTCGGTGGAGCGGACCGGCGACCTGGACGTGTTCGAGCTGGGCGCCCTGCAGGCCGGTGATCGGATTGTCGTAGACCTGGCGGGCGTTTCGGACTACTTCGACCCGTCGATCGCCGTGTTCGACGAGGACTTCAGCCTGTTCATGGACAACGACGACGTGAACACGGCCGCGCGGCTGTACGATTCGTTCATCGACCAGATCGTCCGCCACGGGGGCGATCAGTATTACCTGGTGGTGGGTCACTCGGCCTTCGCCAGCCCGGGCTGGGAGGTGGGCAACTACCGGGTGACGGTGACGGTGGAGCATGGTCACGAGGTTCCGCCGCCGCGGGCGCAGATCATTCTGCTGGATTTCGAGGGCGGTTTGGTGGGGCCGGACAACCTGCTGGTCAAGACGCTGCCGCCGTTCGACGCCGGAGCGATCGACCGGGTCTACGAAGGACAGGATGAGGTGATCAGGGCCGCGATCGTGGCCAGCGTCCTGGAGAACTTCGAGAGTTACGACGTGACGATCGTGACCGACCGGGCGGAGGTGCCGCTGGGCGAGCCGTATTCCACCCTGATGCTGGGTGGGCACAGCCAGTTGGCCTTCGGTATCTCTGAGGCCGTGGACCACTACAACGCCGAGATGGGTGACGTTGCGATCATCTTCACGGAGGCGTTCGACCCGGCGAAGTTCAGCGCGACGCCGACGGCGCGGGAGTTGGGGCTGGCGATCGGCAACATCGCGGTGCACGAGGCCGGTCACCTGCTGGGGCTGAATCACGTGGACGACGCCAACGCGATCATGGACGGCGCCTCACCGGCGGATACCTTCCTGCGTGACCAGAATTTCATCGTGGGCCCCCTGTCGTCGGACGTTCTGCCCATCGGTAACCAGGACGCGCCGCTGCTGCTGTCGGAGATCGTGGGGCTGCGGCCTGGTTTCGAGCTGGAGCAGCCGCGTCCGGTCCCGGTGGTCTTGAGGCGAGCGCGGCTCAAGAAGACGCACCCGTATAGCTGGTGCGGGACCTGCAACCCGAATCTTGCCCGCTGATCCTCGGCGGCCTACACTTCCTGAGCCGGTGAACCGAGGACAGCAACGTGCCCCCCGAGAGTCTGGACAGTCGCTACGAGAAGATGCAGGAGATCATCCGTTCGCTGGGACGGGTGGCGGTGGCGTTCAGCGCGGGGGTGGACTCGACGCTGGTGCTGAGGGTGGCGGTGGACGTGCTGGGGCCGGAGAACGTGATCGCGGTCACGGGTCGGAGCGGGAGCCTGGCTCAGGCGGAATTCGAGGCCGCCCAGGTTCTGGCCAGCGAGATCGGGGCCGAACTGGTGGTCCTGGACACGCGCGAGATCGAGAACGATAACTACGCGGCCAACCCGGAGAACCGGTGCTACTACTGCAAGACTACGCTGTATACGGCGATGCGGGACTACATTGCCGGGCGCGGGATCACGGCGATCATCAACGGCATCAACGCCGACGACTACGACGACTGGCGACCGGGGATCCAGGCCGCCGGTGAGCAAGCGGTTCGCTGTCCGGTGGCCGAGGCGGGCTTGACCAAGGCCGACATTCGCGAGCTGTCGCGGCGGCTGGGCCTGGAGACGTACGACAAGCCGGCCAGCCCGTGTCTGGCCAGCCGGGTGCAGTACGGCGAGCGGATCACGCCGGAGAAGCTGCAGCGGATCGAATCGTGCGAGGCGTTCCTGCACAAGATGGGCCTGCGGGAGTGCCGCGTGCGGCACCACTACAACCTGGCCCGGATCGAGGTACCGGCCGACCGCGTGGCCGAACTGGCCGAGCCTCAGACGCGCCGGCGGATCATCGAGCACTTCCGCCAGGCGGGCTACAACTACGTGACGCTGGACCTTCAGGGCTTCCGCAGCGGGAGCATGAACGAGGTAATCGCGTTCGGGAAGGTGCAGCCGCCGCTGTAGCGCGTGTCCGGACGGACGCGCGGCATGCCAACATGCGGGGTTGTCCCGCACAGCAAACGTGCTAGATTGGCCGGTAGACTGTGGGGCGCGACCTCGGGCGGTTTCCACCCCGGTGCGGGTGTTTCTGCCGGTCGGTCCCGGTTGTTTCAGGATGGGCGTTTGGCCCTGCGGGGTTGTTTCTGTCACGGGGTGAGTTCGATGACGACGACGATGGCGATGAACGCACGGGCCCACATGGAGTTGGTCGAGAAGTACAGCGCCCACAACTACCACCCGCTGCCGGTGGTGGTTGCCAAGGCCGAGGGCGTCTGGCTGGAGGACGCGGACGGCAAGCGGTACATGGACTTTTTGGCGGCCTACTCGGCCGTGAACTTCGGGCACTCGAACGCGGAGCTGATCGAGGCCACGCGGCAGCAGCTCGGGCGGGTGACGCTGACCTCGCGTGCGTTCCAGAACGATCAGTTCGGGCCGTTCTGCGAGGAGCTGGCCGACCTGTGCGGGATGGAGGCCATTCTGCCCATGAACACGGGGGCGGAGGGGGTGGAGACGGCCATCAAGGCGGCTCGCCGCTGGGGCTACCGGATCAAGGGAGTGCCTGCGGGCCGGGCGAAGATCATCGCCTGCGACCAGAACTTCCACGGGCGAACGACGACCATCATCAGCTTCAGCACCGACACCGTGGCGCGGGAGGACTACGGCCCGTACACGCCCGGCTTCGAGATCATTCCCTACGGCGACATCGACGCGCTGAAGAAGGCGATCGACGACGACACGGTCGCGTTTCTGGTGGAGCCGATCCAGGGAGAGGCCGGCATCATCGTCCCGCCGGACGGTTTTTTGGGGCAGGTTCGCCAGGTGTGCAGCGAGCGGAACGTGCTGTTCATCGCGGACGAGATACAGTCGGGCCTGGGGCGGACCGGTTATACGCTGGCCTGCGAACACGACGGCGTCCAACCGGACATCTACATTCTGGGCAAGGCGCTGGGCGGCGGGATCATGCCGGTGTCGGCCATCGTCTCCAGCCGGGCGATTCTGAGCGTGTTCACGCCGGGCAGCCACGGCAGCACGTTCGGGGGCAACCCGCTGGCGTGTGCGATCGGCCGAAAGGTGATCGAGATCCTCAACCGAGGTGAGATTCAGGCCCATACGCGGGAACTGGGCGCGTACCTGCACGAGCGGCTGCGAGCGTTCAACTGGCCGAACGTGATTATGGTGCGCGGGCGCGGCCTGTGGGCGGGCCTGGAGCTGGATCGGGAGAAGGCGGGGCCGGCTCGGCCGTTCTGCGAGAGGCTGATGGGCGAGGGCCTGCTGTGCAAAGACACGCACAGCTACAGCATCCGTCTGGCTCCGCCGTTGGTGATCACGCGGGACGAACTCGACTGGGCGTTGGAGCGTCTGGACAAGGTGCTTCGGTAGGGAAGGTGGCACCCGGCGAAGCACTGGCGGGCGAGCCGAGGCTGTCCGACAATTGACGAGCGTAAAATAGTAGCCTCCATATGGTTATGTGAAGCGAACAACTAGCACATAGCCAGCATGGAGGCTTGGGATGCCAGACAGTGCCACGGAGGGCACGATTCTGGCGCAGCTCGT